>CALKXD010000186.1 GCA_938003855.1 uncultured Granulosicoccaceae bacterium
ACCAGCACCAACCTCCCGCCAGAGACACAGACAGCAGGATTTCCTACAAAACCCACAACAAAGCCACAATAATCAAAACACCACACCCGCCAACAACCAAAGAGAAACCCGCAGCGTCAGCAAGGCCCACCAATCACAACAAAACCTACCGACACCAAACCCCCGCGAGAGACACAGACAGCAGGATTTCCTACAACACCACCCCACCTGCAGGAGCCCTGGCTCCCATCATCAACCACTAGGTACTGGACGCCGGTTTATCCTCGCAAATCTTCTCAGACACCGCCAGCACCGCCGCCTGCACCCGGGATTGCACGCCTAGTTTTTTCAACACCGCCCGCACATGCAGCTTGACGGTACCATCAACGATACCCAGCGCACTGGCTATGTGCTTGTTACTCTCGCCTTTGGCAATGTGGCTCAGTATATCCATCTCGCGCGGTGTCAGGTTGTAGTTATCCGAGCGCCGCTTCGGCGAACCTTCGGGTGAGATCGCCGCCCGCGCCAGTAGACCGGTTAGGTCGGGGGCGACAATAGTCTCTCCGGCTTTGGCACGAACCAGCAACTCCACAAAACTATCCGGCTCTATATCTTTAAGCAAATAACCATTGGCCCCCAGCTTCAGCGCGGTTAAAAGATCATCTTCCTCTACGCTGGTGGTAAGGATCACCACACACTGTTGCGGCAATGCATCGCGAATCTCACCAAGCACCTGCAAACCGCCAATCTCCCCCATGCGCAGATCCAGTAAAACTATATCCGGCTGTTTTTCGGTGACCAGAGCCAGCGCTTCTTCCGGCCTGCCAGTCATACCCAGTACATCAAGATTGCGTCGCACCAGCAGTTCATTAAGACCAGTGCGAAACAACGTGTGATCATCAACAATAACCAGACTTATAGAGTCCATTGCTTCCAAACCGCTATCGGTTGATAAAAAGTTACCGTGGCAAGCACGCAGGTAAATGTGCGCCACTGAATCATTAGCGTATCTATTTCTCTGCAGCCGGTATCAGTGGCGGCATCTCCAGCGAGACACGCGTACCCTCGCCCGGCTCGGAATCGATACTGACTACCGCACCAATACTCACCGCCCGTTCCTGCATAATCGACAAGCCGATATGATCCGCCGTATCTCTTCCCACCGCCCGACAATGATCTATAGGCGTAAAACCAACCCCGTCGTCCTCGATCAGTAAATTGCGCACCCCGGACGGCTGGCAACGCAAATACACGCGAATCATTGTTGCACTGGCATATTTCCGGGCATTCATCAGCGCTTCACCCACAATTCGCTGCACCACCGCATCCTCACGCGGCGTAAAGCGGATATGCGGACTGTCACTTTGAAAAAACACCTGCATGCCAGAACTCTCACGAAACTGATCAATAGTTGACTGCAGTGAGTCAGTCCCGCGATCACTGGATAACGGCTTGCGATACTCCTGGATCAGACTGCGTACTTCTTCGTTGGCCTCGCCGATCATGCCTTCGATGTGGACGATATCCTCATAGACGCCCGGCTCGACAGAATTTAAAGCCGCCTCGCGCAGCATGGTCATATGGTAGCGAGTGGCCAATAGCGTCTGCGCCAGTGAGTCATGAATTTCAGCACCGAGGTTGTTACGCGCCTGCATCATCCGACTGTCCTGCACGTGTTCAAGTGCCGAGTTTTTAGTAATAAATAAACTAATTTGCTCTGATACCGTCGTCAAAACACGCTGCCAGTGGCTTTTTGTGCTGGTATCAAAATGTCCGACCTCTAGAATGATAACGCCAGTCACCTGATCCCCCCGAAACACCGGAACCCGTATCAAATGCCGCCCGGCGGCCTCGGCAGGTTTGATATGCTGAATCGTTGTGACCAGATCTTCGCACGGCAACTGCTCACTGAATGAGAACACACCGACCGACTTCCTGACACCGGAAAACAATGCACCGGACGCATCACCGGACGCATCAGACTGGCCCATCGCTGTGCGCTGTAAATGCTCTGACTGCTTCATGTAGGCGGCGATTTTGGCATCGCCAAACCAGTCTGCCAGATAATTGCACACTGTCGTTAACACCGCCTGCTGCTCGGTCTCACTCGATAGATCCGCGGTCAGCCGGTAGAGAAGTTCCAGCACCCGGTTTTGATACTCCAGGCGCCGCGTCTGCGATGCGACCAGGGATTCCATGTCGGTTGAGAGCTTGCGCAGGGCATTGGCCAGATTATGCGTATGGAAATTTAACTCTTTAAAATGCATGTGGGACGGTGGCAGATCTATATCCGAGGCCAGTTCGCCATCACAGACCTGTTGCAGCCATTTTCGAAACGCCAGATCGGGCTCAATGAAATGCCGGCTGGTATAGCGCCAGATAACCAGCAAACCCACCAGCAGCACCAACAACGCGAGCGCTATGGTCAGTTGCACCGTGGCACTTGCCGCAGTAAAAAACAGTACCGACAGAAGCAGTAAGGCTGTCACGCCTGCCACTGCCATAGTCAGCCATCGCAGTGTTGCTGCAGAGTTTACTGCCCGGCCATAAGCCGACAGTTCACCACGGCGGCTGGTAAAATCCTGCAGGGACAGACTATCGTCCATCAGTCTGCATCGTCGCCTGGCGATGGTGGCACAAACGCCGGATCATTGGGGTTTAGAAAAATAAAATTCTCTGCGCCATCATCGGTGGTGACGTAGTTGAGTTCGGTGCCGGCAAGCAGAGGTTTGTGATCATTGCTGATAACCACATCGATACCACCGCTGGCGACCATGGTGTCACCCGGACCCGCCTCGTCAAAACCCATCTGATACTCAATAGAACCGTCGGGCTTTTTTTGTGCGGCGATTCTAACCGGCATGTCGTCGAAGTCGTGATGCGCCATACTGCGCTTGAGCTGCGCTGCTGCCGTTTTAGAGACCTTGAACATATTAAACCCTGCCCTGCTGCGCCACTGAGTTTGGGCGTTTTGCTGATTCCACGCGTGATATGCGCTCGATAAACCAGTCTATCCAGGGAGTTTGCCGGGTGTGCCGGAAATGCGAGTAGCTCGCGATCACGTTGGCAAAGCGCACGCCATCGTGCTCTCCGTCTACCCCGTACCCCCTTTTTACACTGTACTCATACTCGGGCGGATTGTCGAAAGTGATTTGTGAATGATGAAATTCGTGGGCCTGAAGTCCAGTGCTGTTTGTCGACACGGCAGACACGGACGGCGCTTTACCAACCAGCCGCTGCAACTGCACATAGCCCCGACCAACCGGCTTTTTCTGCATCACCACATCAGCGGCGATGGATGACACCATCGGATGACAACACCCGTTATAGGAAATCGACCGACACAAATACATCAGTCCGCCACACTCAGCGTGCACCACCAGGCCATTGCTGATCGCTCGGTTCAGCGCCTCCCTGAAGGCGGTATTATCCGCCAGAGCCTGCGCATGTCGCTCTGGAAACCCGCCACCGATGATCAGGCCATGCAGGTCGTCCGGGAAGCTATCGGTCAACGGCGAGAGCTCAACCAGCTCAATACCACGCCGGTTTAACTCATCGAGATCATCCTGATAGGTAAAATGAAACGCAGCGTCTTTGCACAGCGCTATGCGGTACTGGTTTTCTGCCTTACACTGTGAGACCACCGACGATGGCCTGATGGATGCGGGCTGACAGGCTGCAAACAGTGCGTCCAGATCACAGTGCTGCTCCAGTGCATCTGCAACCGAGTCAATCGAGCTATCGGCATGATTGCAATCGGGGGCCGGAACCAGCCCGAGTTCACGCTCCATCACGCGCACCGTGGGACTGTCTGGAAGGTGCCCCAGCACCTTTACGCGACTGTGTTCAGCCAATGCCGTGGTTATCTTCTGCAAATGCCGCTCAGAACGAACACGATTTAAAATCACACCGGCAAATCGAAGTCGCGGATCAAAAAGCTGTAAGCCATTGACGATGGCCGCAATTGTGCGGTGCATGCCACGGCAATCAACCACCAGCAACACAGGGATATCCAGCAACGCGGCAATGGCCGCATTGCTATCAGAACCGTCGCTTGCCAGCCCATCGTGCAGGCCCATGGTACCCTCGACCAGTGTCAGTGACTTACCACGCGCGTTGTTGTCATAGGTAGCCAGTAGCTCATCGCTGTCCTGCACGAAGGGATCAAGGTTATAGCAAGGCAGTGAGCCGGCAGCACGCAACCACAGCGGGTCGATGTAGTCCGGGCCTTTTTTAAACGCTTGCACCGTTAATCCGCGTCGCCGTGCTGCACGCATCAGACCCATAGTGACTGTTGTTTTTCCGCTGGAGCGCCACGGAGCAGAAACCATAAATCCGTCAGCGACTTGCCGCATGGCAATTGCAGAAGTCACGAGTGTTGTCTGTCTGCCGTAAACGGGAACAAGCGCAACAGCAACTGGAAGATCAGCAAGCCCACCGCAACGCCACCAAAACCAAGACCCCACTCCCACAACGACGGCTGATAACTGGCATTGCCGACGTCGCCAAAGCTGCTGGCCAGCACAGTCTTACCCGGAAACAACCGCTGCGCTGACACCTGCGAGCCGATGATTATCACGTACACCAAACTGGCACCGCCGATCAGCGCCGCCGCGCTGGCAAACTGCAGACGCCGCTTTTGTGTTTTATAGTCGGCGTCGGTGTCAGCGATCAGATTTTTCATCAGCAACAGCAATGGACCCGCCAACCCGACTGTCACAAAGCCAATCCAGAAGAGCGCGGCCATTGATCCGCCGAGCACCAGTCGCTCGGACGCTGCGTGCTCTGCCACATAGAGGTTGGTCAGATGATGCACAATCGCAAAATAGCCAAGGGCCGCAACAAACCAGATCATCAGAGTAGACAGTGATCTTACCGTCGCCACCGGCAAGGGGTTCTGCTGCGAGCGCGCGATGGCCAACAGGCACAGCGCCAGCGCCGCCGTACCGGTCACCAGTGACAGCACAATGAACATCGGTGCCAGTAATGCTGAGTCAAGCGAATTTCGTCCGACCAGAAAACCAAAGATGCATCCGGTACCGGTGGTCAGCATGATTCGCCAAA
Source organism: uncultured Granulosicoccaceae bacterium (assembly GCA_938003855.1). GTDB lineage: Bacteria > Pseudomonadota > Gammaproteobacteria > Granulosicoccales > Granulosicoccaceae. The sequence continues at coordinate 5,044 of CALKXD010000186.1, forward strand.
CCAGCGCGGCCAGTCCGATACGCTTGATCTGGTGCTGATAGCGTCGCTCGCAGAGAAACCACAGGTACACGATGCACAGCAATAGAAAGCCGGTGTATAGAAATACGTTCCATGAAAACACCGAACGAAAATTAAAGTGGGTGACTGCCACTATCAGGCGGTCGGGTCGCCCCAGATCAAGCACCAGCACCATGACACCACCGATAAGCAGCGATATCGCCAGAGCTACAGAACAGCGCGAATAGGGTTTATAGATCGACACGTTAAACACCGACGCCATTGACGCCGCGTTCAGCGCACCGGATGCGGCGACAATCAAGGACACCGCAAACACATGGGGCAAACCCCACACGACCCGGTTTGTCATTCCGGTGATATGATGACCCGCGTGTTCCATTGTATAGGCGCAGTACAGACCGGCAACCGCAGCAATAACCAGGGCCGCAATCCACAGCCCGTACAGCGCACCGCGCGGCTTCAGACATTGATGGCTGAGCGCCGTCACAGGCCGGTGTATCGCACGCCGGTGTTCAACCCCAGATCGGAGCGAACCTCAATAGCCTTATGTTGCTTCAGCGATCGTGAAATTTCGCTGTCGGGATTGTTGAGATCACCGAATAGTATGGCGTCATGCGCATCTTTACTGCAGGCCTCGGCACACGCCGGTTGCTGCCCGGTGTTTGCATCAATCCGGTGCACACACAACGTGCAACTTTCAACAGTACCCTTGCCGCGAGGCGCTATCGACTTTTGATTACTGATTGTTTCATGAATAAAAGAACGCGCCTTGTACGGGCATGCCATCACGCAATAGCGACAACCGATGCAGGTATGTTTGTTAACCAGCACAACACCGTCATCGCGTTTAAACGATGCACCGGTCGGACACACATCGACGCACGGTGCCGAGGCACAGTGCTGGCACATCATCGGCAATGACGACTCCCGGCCTGTCAGGTTGTCCTGCAGATCGATCTTGCGAATCCACTGCGCTCGGGTGTCATCGCGGCCGGTGGCGTCAATGCCATGCTCTTCATTGCAACCGGTAACACAGGCATCACAACCTGCGCTGCATTTGGCAGTATCAATCAGCAGTCCCCAGCGGTTTACAGCGCTGGCTCCCTGTGCAGTACTCGCCGACACCTCGATCAAGGTATACGAAGAAAGCGCTGATGCGGCACCGAGCAATCCAAGCTTCTGTAAAAATCGACGGCGCGCGCTGACTGAGTTGCTAGTGCTTTGCATGGTCGTTCTCAGCAAGGGCATTAACATAAAACTGCAATTGGGCAAGTAGCTTAAGGTCTGGCGGCTGACTTGCCAACGGCACAGTAGAATGCGCCATGGGTGCGCCAACCGCGGGGTTGCCCCCGAGAGTCCGGTCGGTGGAATCAGGCACCGCCGCATGGCAGCTGAAGCAATCAATAGACACCGCCGCATAGGCATGGCAGCTTTGACAGAACTGACCTTCGGCGTCCACCCGCAGCACCACGCCATCAGACGCAGTCTGCGCATGACACGCGACACACTCGACCAGACTGAACGGCTCGTCGCGCAGACCCTTGATGACTGTTTCATCGCGCTGGTGCACAATCAGATCCATGTGATTGCGACGCATAAAATCTGTATCGGCCACGCATTGATCGCCCTTGCCATGCGGTATCACCGGGCCGTCAACAGCCGCCAGGCTGCCGGCAAAGACAAGCAACAGCACAGCACAAAAACAACGGAAGTAGTTGTTCATCAGAGGCCAGCCGCCAATGAATGTGCACTTAAACACGCGGGCATTAGTGCCCCATCCCCATATCTATATAGCCGGACGGGCAGACATCGGCACACACATGGCAGCCAATGCACTTGCTGTAGTCGGTATCGACATAGCGGCCCGTCGTGCTTTTGTCTTTTTTCACCCGGAACACGGCATCCTGCGGGCAATAGATCACGCAATTGTCGCACTCGAAGCACATGCCACAGCTCATGCAACGACCCGCCTCAGCGATTGCCTGTTGTTCGGTCAGCAGCTCGATACGTTCTTCAAAATGCCCCAGCACGTCCTCGCCCTGTGGTACCCGCTCTGTACGCTTGTTGCGATCTTCCTGCTTCCAGTGACCCAGAAACAATTCGTCGGCGGCGGCGATCTCGTTGGCCGAGCGGTCTTCGTAGTTATGCACGGCAAAATCCGCCAGGTCAGTACCCCACTCCTGAGACGGCTTATACTCAGCCGGGTCAAGACTTGCCTCTGACAGTTTTTCCATCAGGTTAAAATGATGTACATCCACTTTCGGCCGCTTGCTTAAGGTCTCTTCACGCAGATACAGATCAATAGAGTTAGCGGCAACCGATGCCTGGCCGATTGCCGTGGTCAGTAAATGCGGCCGAATGATGTCCCCGGCGACAAAATGCCCGGGTCGATCTTTGACCTGATAGTACTGATCAGCGTCAATCAGACCCCGACCGTTATCAAGCTCGGCAAGCCCGTCGAGGTTACCCCCCTGGCCTATCGCCGAGACTATTAAATCAGCCTTTATTTCCTGTTCGGTGCCTTCTACCGGCACCGGTCGACCGTCTTTTTCCAGCGTGCATTCTGCAACCACTATGCTGACCGCATGGCCGGTCTCGTCCTGGTTGATCCGCACCGGCATCACGCTGTTGATAATGCTCACGCCTTCGGTCAATGCGTCATGCACTTCGTGCTCGGCAGCGGTCATCGAGGTGCGTGGCAGCAAAGATGTCAGAGTCACGTGTGCGCCACTACGGCTGGCCGCCATGACTGAATCGTGAGCGACGTAGCCATGAACGACTAACTCGGGGCGTTCCCGGGCGTTCTGACTATTGATTTTACCTAGCCGTCGCGCCACCGACACAACGTCTATAGAAGTATCCCCACCACCGATGCACACCACGTTATCAGTTGCCACCTGCAACCGCCCGGTATTAAACGCTTCCAGAAATTTAACCCCGGAGACACAGTTTGGCGCATCTCCGCCTTCGACCGGCAGGCCGCGACCTGACTGACAACCGATTGTCCACAGCACAGCATCGTAGTCTGAATCCAGCTGTTCTATAGTGATATCCTCGCCGACGCGCACACGCAGCTTTACTTCTATATCGCCCATTGCCAGAATCCGGTTGATTTCAGCATCAAGGTGCTTGCGCGGTGTGCGATAACCCGGAATGCCATAGCGCATCATGCCCCCGAGTTCTTCATGATCATCAAATATCGTTGACGCATAGCCCTTCCGCCGCAGCTGATACGCCGCTGCCATTCCGGCTGGCCCACCGCCAATAATTGCAATGCGCTTGTCACTGATCAGCGCCGGACTGTCAAAGGTAAAGCCCTCGGCGGTTGCGGTATCACCGATGTATTGCTCCACCGCATTAATACCGACAAAATCATCAACCTCGTTGCGATTGCACCCCGCTTCACAGGGTGCCGGGCAGACTCGTCCCATTTGCGAGGGAAAAGGATTGGCCGCCGTGGAACGACGGAACGCGTATTCCTGCCAGCTCATGTCGCCGACGGGTTTCTCTATACCACGGACTATCTGTAACCAGCCGCGAATGTCTTCACCGGATGGACAACTGCCCTGGCAGGGCGGAGTACGGTTCACGTAGGTGGGACACTTGTGCGACTCATCAGCGACAAATATCTGCTCAGTCCATTTTTTCCACTTGGTGTCACCATCGCGATACTTGCGAATCGTCTGGTCTTCGACCTTATGGGTTTTACTCCATGGGGTTGTCACTGAGTGATTCTCCTCGCGCCTGGGTCGCTGTTGAACACCAATGCATCACCGACCAACTGATGAACACTGATTATCTGATCCATTTGAAATCCGTAGTACGGGAACACCTTCGAAAACTGGCTTTTGCAAATGGCGCAGATCGCGGCCATATGGGTAATCTGATGCCGGTCATTGACTTCTTTTAGCGCCTGCATGCGCGGCATCGCTCCTTTAACGCGCAACTCAACCAGGTCGTCCGTTAACAGGCCGCCTCCACCGCCACAGCAAAAGGTTGCCTCGCCAATGGTGTTGGCGGGCATATCGAAAAAGTGGTTGCAGCTGGCCTTGATCACGTCTCTGGGTAGAGTGAATTGTCCGCCGGGTAAACTCCCCATACGCGAGGCCCGGGCGACATTGCAGGAGTCATGAAAGGTTACCCGCTTGTCGTCATTGGCTTCAGGGTCCAGCGTCAGCCGCCCTTGCTGAAGCAGGTCGTGAGTAACTTCAACGATGTGTTGCGGAACCGGGTAATTGCTATCGAGAAAATCGAATGGACCGGCTAGTGTATTTAGAAAGCTGTAGCCCACACGCCAGGCGTGGCCGCACTCACCAAACACGATACGCTTGACACCAAGTTCCAGCGCCGCTTCGCGAATTCGCAGAGCAACCTTCTGCATGTTGTCGTGACTGCCGATAAACAGCCCGAAATTAGCCGCCTCCGAGGCATGCGACGAGATTGTCCAGCTGAGTCCGGCCTGATGAAACACTTTGGCATAGCCAATCAGACCATCGATATGAGGCTCGGCAAAAAAATCGGCGGACGGGGTAACCAGCAGAACATCAGCGCCTTTTACATCGAGTGGAAACTTAACATCAATGCCTATTTCTTCCTCGACATCCTCTTCCAGCCCTTCCAGGGTATCGGCCAGTGCCGGCTCCGGCAGACCCAGATTGTTGCCCAGCTTATGGACCTTGCCGATGATCTCGTTACAGTATTTTTGTCCCTTGCCCACGGTATCCATAATTTCGCGCGCTGCCATCGAGACTTCGGCGGTATCAATGCCATAGGGGCAATACACCGAGCAGCGGCGGCATTGCGAGCATTGATGGTAATAGGTGTACCAGTCGTCTAGAACTTCTTCGGTCAGGTCTTCGGCACCGACCAGTTTAGGCAGATATTTACCGGCCACTGTGTAATAGCGTCGATAGACCTTACGCAGTAGATCCTGTCGGGCCACCGGCATATTTTTTGGATCAGCGGTTCCGAGAAAATAGTGGCATTTGTCGGTACAGGCACCACATTTGACGCAGGAATCCAGATAGACCTGCAAACCACGTGAGCTTTTGACCAGGTCACCAAGTTTGGCAACGGCTACCTCTTGCCAGTTGTCGATAAGCTCACCGGGAAAGCCGAGTTTTTCCTGATGCACAGGCTTGGCTTCAAACGGTTTGCTGTGCGCCATGGACCCCGGCGCCAGCGACGGGACCTGCAGATAGTCTCCGAGTACGGGTACATCAAAATCTTTGGGCTTAGCCACCGCTGCCACCGCTTTGTCGACGACTGCCGCCTGCATGACGTTTTTCACGCGGATTATCAACCTGATAACGCGACGGACTGAAAAACAACCCCGGTGCATGCAACAACTTGGAAAATGGAAAAATGATCAGCAGCACACTCACCAGAAACAAATGCAACCACAGTGCAAAGCCGCCCGGCAGTGATTGAAGATCAAACGACAGCAGCCCGAGGGCAAACTGTTTTAACGCGACAATATCGATATGAAAATAAAAACGCATCGTCAGCCCCGACCCCGCTATCAACAGCAGAAACACCAGCATCAGATAATCCGATGGCGCCGAAATATAACGGACCCGATCAACACAAAGCCGTCGCACCAGCAAACCGGCCAGACCGATGACCATAGCCATGCCGGCGTATGGACCCAGCGGGGCGAGCCATGCTACCCAACCCCACACCGGCTGGGTGAAGTAACGCAGGTGAGTCAACAGCGTTAGAAACAGCCCGGCATGGAACAACCAGCCGAACACCCAGGTCCACAATGACGCTTTGAACAGGCTTTCAAAAAACACGACCTCGCGGGCCATGCGAAACACCACACCGGTACGAGTAACCGGCGCCGGTGTCGTGGGTATTTTCAGTGGCGCCGGTGTTGATGCATAGCGATAGACTTTGCGCCCGACGCCAATCAGAAAAACCGCCACGGCCAGATAAATCACCAACGATGCGACGACCCCCATCAGGCTGTAAGCACCCGGGCAGAACTATCACCGGTCGAAGATTTGATCATGGGGCAAGCACGGGTCACGGAGTCACTCCGGCTGCTATACGCAACCGGTCGGTTTTGGCAAGCCGGCGTATTTACAAGCCTGCTTGGCCGGTCCATAGGGATACAGCTCATAAAGGTATTTACTGTTGCCCTTGTCTTTACCCAGCTTCTTGCCGATAGCCTTGGTCAGCACGCGCACTGCCGGTGCGATCTGATATTCTTCGTAGTACTCACGAAGAAAGTTGATCACCTCCCAGTGGTTTTCAGAGAGATCACAGTCATCCAACTCGGCCATCACCTTGGCGATATCCGGATCCCAGTCAGCCAGATTCTCAAGATAGCCTTCTTCGTCTGTTTCGTATGATTTGCCGTTTAATTCTATTGCCATGTCACTCTCCGAGTATTTTGTCCGGCGCGCCCGCGCGTGCCTGGTTTGTAAGTTCCTGCGGCTGCAATTATAACCGCAACGCTGAATCCGAGTCTGACCTGATTTGACGCTGTGCCTGCCATGCCGTGCTCTGGTCTTGTGCCGTATCGGCGCTAATCCTGACCATAGCGACTAGAGCCAGGAATGTACTCGCTCGTGCTCCGTGACCAGCTCGACAAAGCCCGGGTAATCCACTGCGGTCATGGTGCCGAGCAGCTCTTTATCGGTCAGCCCGCGGGCCGCCAGATCAGGGGATAATACGTACAGTTTCTGCGCACAACCACTGAGCAATTCCGCATAGGCCGTGCCGGTGACGGCGACCACAGACGCATCTTCGATCAGCAACACACTGTCTCCTTCGGCTATGCGCGACAGGCACTGCTCGAGTGTGCGTTTCTCAAACGGCGATTTATTAACAATATTCAGGGTAGCCATTGGATTAAAAGCTCAGAATGACATCTTGCTGATCGACAAGCTCGTGCACACTCGCGCGCGACACCAGCTCTACATCGACAAGCAGATCGTCTTCAGACAGACCACGCTCGGCAAGTGACTCTGACTCGACGAACAGTTGTTCAACATCGTACATTTCCAGCGCACGGAAGGTTTTAGAAAAATTTTTGACCTCTATGCCTTCGGGCTGCTGTTGCTTTTTTAACTGGAAAACCCCGTCGTCGATAAACAACACGCTGACGTCCTGATCAAAGGCCGCACCAATGAGCACTGTTTCCAATGACTCAAGTGCGTAGACCGTACCATGGGGTGCACGCCGGTTTACATAGAGAAACTTTTTTACCACACCACCTTCGTATTCGTCTTCCAATGCTCTCTACCTGCAGTTAAATGCGCTAACGCGGCAACGTACCGGACAATTAATCACCAAAGGTCACCAGGCGGTCGGCCTCGATACCAGCTTCCAGCAACTGACCCAGTCCGGAGATCCGGAAACCTTCGGCGATGTTGCTGGCGTCTTTGCCATTGCGTTCGCGCTCGCCTTCATCGACCAGACCACGCCGCTGACAGGCGGCAACACACAACACCAGGTCAACGGATTTTTCTTCGGCCAACGCCGACCAGCGCTTCTGAATGTGGCGGTCATCCTGCGGCGGTGTGGTTAGCCGCGAACCATTATTGACACCATCGTGGTAGAAAAACACCCGGCTTACCTCGTGGCCTGCATCCAGTGCGGCTGCCACAAAATGGTAGGCACTGTCGGATGCCTGATGCTGATACGGTCCTTCATTAACCAATACGGCTATTTTCATCGTCGCCCCCGATGCTCAGAAACGAATGTGACTGGACGAGTTAAGACTCTTACGCGACCCACGCCAGTTATCGATATGAAACTTGGTAAACGGCAGATCGGTGATTTCGAAAAATCGCGGCCAGCCGATTCGATCAATCCAGTCGTTGATACGCTCCCAGTCTTTTGCATCTTCTTTGTAGGCGGCCAGTATTTTTTTCACTACCGCCGTGGCTTCCGGCCAGCGCGGCGGGTTGTTGGGGATGCCCGCTGCCACCAGCTTCTGGAACGACGGTTTGCTGCGCGCGTTGGAATGATTACCACCCACCCACACGGCAAGCTTTGAATGCTCGGGATCATTGATCTGCATCGGCGGGCACGGCGGATAACAGGCACCGCAGCAGATGCATTTTTTCTCATCGACTTCGAGCGACGGTTTACCGTTTACCATGGCCGGTCGAATCGCCGCGACAGGGCAGCGCGCCACCACTGACGGTCGCTCGCAGACATTGGCGACCAGATCGTGATTTATTTTCGGTGGCTTGGTGTGCTGAATATTAATAGCAATGTCACCCTGCCCGCCACAGTTAATCTGGCAGCACGACGTAGTAATGTGCACCCGATTCGGCATCTCCGCGTTGGTGAACTCGTGGATGAGTTCATCCATCATCGATTTAACAATACCCGAGGCATCAGTACCGGGGATATCGCAATGCAGCCACCCCTGTGTGTGGGAGATCATTGCCACGGAATTCTGCGTGCCGCCAACGATAAAACCGGCATCCGTCAGTGCACCGATCAAGGGCTCGACTTTGGACTCAGCATCGATCATATACTCGATGTTTGAGCGAATAGTAAAACGTACATGGCCGTCGCCGAATTCATCGCCTATATCGCAAAGCTTGCGCAGCGTGTAGACATCGAGGATGCGCTGTGTCCCGGCCCGCACCGTCCATATTTTTTCACCGCTGGCGGCGACGTGGCACAGCACACCGGGACGCGGATGCTGGTGGTCAACCCACTGGCCGAAGTTACGCAGCATCACCGGATGCAGATATTGCATGCCGTCCGGGCACCCGCTCTCTATCGCGGGTCGCATTTGCTTTTTGGGTTTTTTTACAGCTTCCGTAGCCATTAGACTGCCCCCCCGCTGACCTGCGCATCACCGTTGGCACGCCGCTCAAACCATTTGGCTGCTTCATCGTCCCATTCGTCCATCCGCACATAGGAACTCTCACGCGGGTGGGAAATCATATTGGGGTCAACTTCGACACCTATGCCTTCGAGGAAATTCACTAGCCCGATGCGCTCGATCATTTCACCGGTGCGCTCATGCTCAAGGGCGTTTTCGGCAAAGAAGTCGATAGTTTCTTCGGCTATTTCGACCAGTCTTTCGTAGTCTTCTTCGTTGTCCAAGCGCATAAACGGTACAATCACGGTGCCGAACATATCGCCAATTTTCAGGGTGCGCTTGCCGCCGATCAGGATACTGATGCCTTTATCATCACCGGGTGAGAATGCCGATGGCACCACGTTCAGGCAATGCATACAGCGCACGCAGTTGCGGTTATCAACCTCTACCGAGTCATCGTCTTTGAGCGACAATGCATTGGTCGGGCAACGGGTAATAATGTTGTCTATGGTGTGCTGGCGTCCCTTGCGGCCGACGTAATCCTTAAACGCCTGCTGATCAACTTTCATGTCGTCGCGCCAGGTGCCGATGACAGCAAAATCAGCGCGCTCGATGGAGTTCATGCAGTCGTTCGGGCAGCCGGATATCTTGAACTTAAACTTATAGGGCAGCGCCGGGCGATGTACGTCGTCGGTGAAATTATTCACCAGACTGCGATGCACTTTGTGCTCGTTGGTACAGGACATCTCGCAGCGCGCACTGCCGACACAGGACATCGCCGTTCGTACACAAGGGCCGGCGCCCCCGAGGTCAAAGCCGTACTCGTTGATCTCGTCGAAAAAATGCTGTGTGTTATCGGTGGTGGCACCGATGAACATTATATTGCCGGTCTGACCGTGAAACGTGACCAGCCCGGAGCCATGTTTTTCCCAGCTGTCAGCCAGATTGCGCAGCATATCGGTGGAGTAATGGTTGCCGGCCGGGGGCTGCACCCGCAGCGTATGAAACTCACGGGATTTCGGGAACATATCGCCCACTTCGGAAAAACGCGGGATAATACCGCCGCCGTACCCGTAGACACTGACGGTACCGCCTTTCCAGTAGCCTTTTTTGGTTTGGTAGGAATGCTCGAGCTGACCCAGCAGATCATTGGCCATACCGTTAACCCGATCGCTCGGGTGGTCATCTCTCAGCCGCTTGATGCCCGAGATAAAACTCGGCCACGGACCGGACTCGAGGTGATCCAGCATCGGCGTATCATGGTTGGATTGCTGCGGGGGACTACCCGCCGGGTTGTTACCCTTCTGGTCGTCAGACTCATTCATCACTCAATGCCTCCGATGCTGCCACAACATTTCAAGTGACGTGGAAGTTGTAGGATTTGCCAAACACACTGCGCGGACTGTCACTTTAGCGCCAATGTTCTATTGTAGTTAGTGGCCGCTACACCGCCAATAACTCTTTGTGCACAAAGGGCGAAGCCACTCTATGCCCTAAGGAATATAAGCGACGATTGTTGGCGTGCTGTGCCGCAATTGCCAGATCTGCGACGTTGCCACTAGTCCATGTCGCCGCCGGTCGTGACTATCAACAAACGCCGCAACGGCAGGGCGACAATCCAGCACTTTCCCTGTAGGCTCAGGCCAAATGCCGTGCACAAAAGCGGCCCCCTCGACACTATGGATATTGCGCTTGCCAGCCACCGCTTGATACGGTTCCCCTATGACGGTAACTCCTGCAAACCATGCCAGTCGGTCAGCCGGCTACCTGCCTAACCGCTACGATGGACACTCTGCCGAATATCATCACTGGCGTGAGTCGCGGCTGGCCAGACACCACAACCAACCCGACAAGGGTGTGACACTAACGCCGTCGATCAACACCACACAGGATCAATCCGCGCTGCATGCCTTGTGCGATCGGGTGCTCCGCGACGGTTTTTGTAGTTATCGCTGGACCCGGCTCCCGGCCGACCTGCAAGCCGCTATTGCCAGATTAAACGCCTGCCTTGGGCTTACCGATTCCGATGCCGGAGTGCTGTCAGACAGCAATGGCTTGTCACTGCTGGAAGACCTGCAAGGCACCGCGAAAGGTCGCTTCATTCCCTATACCAACAAGGCGATGAACTGGCACACCGATGGTTATTACAACACCCGCGCTGAAGCGGTACGGTGTTTTACCCTGCACTGTGTGCAGCCGGCCCCTGATGGCGGCACACTCAATCTGATGGACCCGGAATTGTTATTAATTGCCCTGTACGATCAGCAACCGCAGATAGTCAGGCTGCTCGCACACCCGCAGGCGATGACAATCCCGCACAACACCGACACCCTGGGTCATCAACGGCCGGATCGCAGCGCGGCACTTTTTTTCAGCCACAGCGACGGTGCACTTGGCACTAACTTCACCACCCGCACAAAAAATATCGTCTGGCGCAATGACGCAACCCGGCAAGCCGCGATCACAGCCACCGGGCTGATCAACACCACCCGTGAGTATCAGCATCACACGTTGCTGGACAGCAATCAGGGCATTGTCACACGCAATATTCTGCACGCCCGCAGCCCCTTTACCGACAGCGACACCGTTAAGCGGCAAATGCTGCGCGGCCGCTACCACCAGATTGCCCAATTCAATCAGGCAGCGTTTCAACAACAAGCAACCACACCTCAACAGACAGAGACGGCAGCGGAGAAAAGTAACCATGTTGCACGTTAGTGACCTATTGCTTCAGCACCGTGAGATCAGCACTTTTGCCGAACTGATAGACGTCGTAAAGCAACGCTCGCGTAGCGAAATGTTTTTTCGCATGGATCTCAAGCCGCCGTTCCCGGACACCCCCGACAACTGGGAAATGGTTCTGGAAGCCGCCTTCAGCAGTGCTAACGAAAACTGACCAATGACAACCGACCTGCCCCCGCTAAAAGTAAGCGCTGACGAACAGCAACGCTTCGACACCACGCCCATCGTCGACCGTCAGGTCAAGCTTGAAGCACTGCTCGATACCCTGCACCAGCACGACACCGGTATCGCTCCGCTCGACTCGCACGCCCTGACCACACTGCACCTTCAGATCGCCGCCCTCGAGCTGGACCTGGACTTAAAAACACAGGCCAGCGCACGCACCCGGGCACTTATCGACCCCTGCCTGAGAAATCACCAATTCGAAAACGCGGCGCTCGCCTGTCAGTACATCTACCTCTGCGACGAAGACGACGCCATTGCTGCTATCGGTCAGGCGGCGTGGCTGGCGGTGACCTACCCGGTCGACCCGAACCTGACCGTCACCCTGCTTGATCACATCATCGATGAAACCCCGGACGACTCCGACGGCGCCGCCGTGGCTGCCGCCACCGCACACTATGTTGTCGATATACGCACGCAGGGCCGCGAACACGAAAAACTGCGCATGTTTACCGGCGCGATGCTGGCCAGAGTGGCTCGCCGACACAGCAACATAGAGAGCCAGCAACTGTTTGAGTTGTGGGTGGAACGACTCGAACTCGACGCCCCCGATAAATTTCTCGGGCGGCTGCGTAACGTCATTGATGTGATGGTACAGGACGACTGGTGGTTTGACCGCCAGGCACTCAGCGATGAACTGCCCGAATGACACTGTGGCAGGACCAGGACGCCCCTGACACCGCACCGGTTGCCCGCATGGTCGATGCGGTGTTCACCATAGAATGCCGGCAACTGCCGGTTGATCACGCCTTCGATCTGACCCGGTCACTTATCAGCGCCGCCCCATTGATTAAACAAAGCAACAGCGCCGGAGTCCACCCGATACACCTGGCCGGATCGCAAAACGGCTGGGAGCGACCGGGTTCAGACGACGACGGCGCACTGATGCTGTCGCGCCGCACACGCCTGAAAATACGTGTCGAGAAATCTGCAGCAGACAATCTGATCGATGCGCTGAGCGGCACCACCCACGACATCGAAGGCCACCGGCTAACGGTATTGTCCGGGAAAACACGCACGATTGCCGCCAGCGCAACGCTGTTCGCGCGCTATGCGGTATTTGACATCAGCACGAGCCCGAACGGCGGTGAATCAGCGTTCACCGATGCCGTCATCGATGCCTGCAATGCGCTCGCCTATCAACCGACAAAACTGCTGTGCGGACGCAGTTGCCGTATTCGATCACCGCACGGCATTATCACCACCCGCAGTGTGTTACTGGCAGACGTACCGGCAGAGGCCTCGCTGGTACTGCAGGATGCGGGTATCGGTGCTCTAAGAGCAATGGGCTGCGGGTTACTTATTCCGCATAAAGACACCGCCGCCGTTAACCCGTCATAAGCCGAGCCTTGCGGCAAGTTCTAATCCGTTTTGCCGCTGGCGGCGTAATAGCACCACCATCGATAAAAAAGTCCCGCCTGCGCCGGCATTACCCGCTAACGGGCAATCGCCGGGCAAGTTACTAAGTCGCTGATCTTCCGGGGGTAGCGGTATTCATCACAACACTTCAAGGATCGACGACGTGTCTTTAGCAATTTCGCTGAAACTACCGCACCGCGGCCCGCGGAGCCGTCCACTGGCTAAAGGCACACACTGGCTAGCAGCACCCCCTGCCTGGTCAACGTTGCTCACGGCTGCGAGACTGCACAGGAACCTGCTCTGTCACCAGTCACTGAACTCTAATCAAAATCAGCGCACCAGCCGTGCTCCAGGTGGCGGCCTTTCAACGCAGACGTTTGCAGGATAACTATGACGAACCGCCCCCCGGATCAGTCAGTCGCTGTCATTGGCGCGGGCATCAGCGGACTGTCCGCAGCACGTGCACTTGCCGACGCGGGCTTCAGCGTCACTGTATTTGAACGGGGACGCGGCATTGGCGGGCGCACCGCAACCAAAACCCTGACCACCGCCGACGGCATACCCTGCAAAGTCGATTGCGGAGCTCAGTTTTTTTCTGCTCGCGACTCACGCTTTATTGAGGTCGTCAACGGCGCTATCGCTGTGGGAAACGTAGCACCCTGGAGCGGTCGGGTGGTAAAAATAGAAAACGGTGAGATCAGTGAATCCGCATCAGCGCGCTACGTCGGAGTGCCGGCCATGAACTCGCTGGCAAAACATCTGGCGACCGGCTTGACTGTGCACACGGCAACCCCGATCACAACCGCTGCTTTTGACTCAACACATCAACGCTGGACACTCGGCGGCGACCACACTCGCACCTACTGCGCCGTGGTCATTGCCATGCCGCCGGAACAAGCCAGCCGACTGCTGACCCCGTCGAATGCCGGTGCCGAACTACTCAATGCTGTCAGCGAAACACAGTCACTGGCCTGCTGGTCGACGTCTGTGTGCTTTGATACACCCGTTGACCTGCCCTTTGACGGCGCATTCCTCGATCACCCGGTGTTGGGCTGGGCGGCCCGCGACAGCAGTAAGCCAGGTCGCAGTGCCGGCGAGCGCTGGGTACTGCAGGCCGCCGCAGACTGGTCAGCGCAGCGCTTATCAACAGACCCACTGGCTATCGCCAAGGCCATGATCGACGCGTTCGTCGACGCCACCCGGCACCCGGCGGTAACCCTGCGGCAATCCGTTGCCCATCGCTGGCGCTTCGCCCGTGTCGAGGCAAAACCACAACCACAGCCCGCGCTGTGGGATTCACACCATCGGCTGGCTGTCTGCGGAGACTGGTGTCTGCGGTCACGCGTCGAAGCGGCCTATCTGAGCGGTCTGGCTGCTGCAGATTTTATCATTGAACAGACCTAACTACGGTCATCCGTACCGTGATTCAACTATTTACTCAGGCTATAGGGAAAAAGACTATTGAACACAGTTAATCCGGCGTCGCAAAGCGTCGATCAACGTGAAATTGAAAAATTCAATAAACTGGCCAGCACCTGGTGGGATGCCAGCGGGCCGATGTGGCCGCTACACACACTTAACACACTGCGAACCACCTATATCGTGGAACGCGTAGCTGCTCACTTTCATCGCGACATCAGCACCGACAAACCACTGCAGCAACTGCGCATTCTCGACATCGGCTGTGGCGGCGGACTGCTGTCTGAATCGATGGCGAAGCACGGCGCAGACGTTCACGGTGTGGATATCAGCGACGGTAATATAGTCACCGCAAAACTGCATGCAAACGGCATCAGCAACCCGCCGGTCTATGAACTGACTACCGCCGAAGCACTCGCTGAACGTGGCGAGCTCTATGACGTTGTACTGAATATGGAAGTCGTCGAACATGTCGCCGACCTGTCTGCGTTTATGCAGGCCTGCAGTACTATGGTCAAGCCGACGGGCTTGCAGTTTGTCTCTACCATCAACCGCAATCCGCTGGCGTGGTTTTCAGCCATCATTGCAGCAGAGTACATTCTGAAGTGGCTGCCAAAGGGCACGCATCAGTACCACCGCCTGGTGAAACCAAAAGAGCTCCGCCAGTTGCTGCAGCGCGACGGCATGCAAACAATTGATTCGACCGGGGTACTGGTAAACCCGCTGACCCGGGCCATGTCTTTGAGCCCGATGCAACTGATCAACTACATGGTGGTCGCAGGGAAAAGCAATGACTGAAACACAGCACACCGCAACGACACCGACCGTGACCATGCTCTATGACGGCAGCTGCCCGCTGTGCTCACGTGAAGTAAGCCACTACAGACGAATCGATACCGAAAACGCGGTGACCTGGATAGATATCGCGACCGACCGACGGCTGCTGAACGAAAATAATATTTCGTACGAGGCAGCGATGCAGCACTTACACGTGCTGAGTGTCGACGGTACAATTAAACGCGGCGCTTATGCCTTTGCAGAGATCTGGCAGGCGCTGCCCTATTACCGCTACCTGGCCAGACTGGTCTCCCTGCCGGGGATTCTGCCTTTGCTGGACAGACTGTATCAGCGCTTTGCCCGTTGGCGTTACGCACGGCGCAGTCAGTGCAATACCTGCGCTTGATTAATTGCTGAACGACTCAGCTGCAACGCCTTTGCAGCTGCTACGACAACGTTGTATATTCGACCAATGCCCCATCTAGGCTCAAACAAACTCATCAGGATTAAATCCCGCCCTGGTGTAGTACTCTGCGGCCTGCTCTTTGTCGACCGGCACTCCCTGACCTTCGCTGTAAATCATACCCAGTGTTGACCAGGCACCTGCCAGCCCACTGTCACCGGCAAGTTCCAGCAAACGCACCGCCTCGGCGGTATTTTGCACGACTCCCTCACCAAACAGATTCATAATGCCCAGCGAGTGCTGCGCCAGAGCAAAGTTCTGCGCGGCCGCTGCAGCCATCAATCCGGCTGCCGCTGCCGGATCAGCAACAACGCCTAAGCCGTTCTGCTGCATAATCGCTACCCGATACTGTGCATCGGCTACCTGCTTGTCAGACAGTGGCTGCAGCAGTTGCCAGGCGCGACGAAACTCTTTTGCTTCAAACGCCGCGATGCCGCTTGCGAGCAGCATGTCATCCTCACTGATCGATCCGGTCATTTGCCTGTTCCTGCCGAAAGACCAGAAGAATACAGCGCTATTGCACAGTGGTACAGACAGTTGTCATACCGCAACCGCTGCATCACGACAAAGTTGCCGCCGTTAAACCCCACAGCTTACAATACAACTCGTTGCAACCTTCTTTGCAAGCCACAAGATCCACTCCATGACTTCCAAACTACGCGTCTGCCAGTTAAGCGAGATACCACTGCACGATATGCGTTGCGTCTCCCTGCCAGACCGAAACGTTGTTGTCGCACACACCGATAGCGGCGTCTATGTCGCTGACGAAATGTGCACCCATGAAGACGCCAGACTGTGCGACGGCAATCTAACCGGCACACTGATTAAATGCCCACTGCACGGCAGTCGTTTCGACCTGACCGACGGCAAAGTGCTCGACGACCCGGCCGAAGAAAACCTCACCACCTACCCCGTCACCCTTAATGACGGCACGGTCTATATCACCTTACCGCACGTCCCCGACAGGAAAGATCCGTCATGAGCAATGCAAGCTTCGATGTAGCCGACGCAGATCTAATGCGCTCGGTGATTCAACGGGTCGCCACCGGTCCCGAGCTCAGTAAAAATATCAGTTACGACGAAGCCCGAGCCGTTATGCACGCCCTGCTCGACGGCTCCGCGGATCCGGTTCAGGCCGCTGTTTTTCTGATCGGACTGCGGATGAAACGCGAAACCGTAGACGAACTAAAAGGCGTACAGGACGCATTAATTGATTGCACCGCCAATATTACCGCAGACATCACCGATGCTGTCGTGATCGCCGATCCCTACAACGGCTTTAACCGCACTTTGCAGGCATCATTTTTTGTACTGCCGGTGTTAGCAGCCTGCGGCGTCAATGCCTACTCCCACGGTGTTGAGCTGTGCGGACCGAAAAACGGCGTTACCCACCACACCATCCTTCGGGCACTTGGCGGGGATCCGCTACTATCCATGCAGCAACTTGCCACTCGCTTGGCTGACCCGGCCATCGGCTGGGGTTATGCAGATCAGAGTGTATTTAACCCGGCGCTCTACAGTCTTAACAGCCTGCGCACCCGGATTGTCAAACGCCCGGTACTCAGCACCACTGAAGTAATGTTAGCGCCGGTTAAGGGATCGCAGAAAACACATCTGGTTACCGGCTACGTACATAAACCCTACCGAGAAACCTACGCCATGCTTGGCCGTCACATAAAGCATGACTCGCTGTTGCTTATTCGCGGCACCGAAGGCGGTATTATTCCTTCGTTCAAAGCTCGCGCACACTTTGTTCGCTACGAAAGCGACAACGACGCGACAGAACACGACGCAGAACTACAGCCACTTGGACTGGCGCGGGACTATCGCGCACAGGATATACCGGAAAGCACACCGCCAGCGCCCCTACACCCCGAGCGGATAGGCATGAAATGGGATATCAACGCACTCGCAGGGCTATGTGCTGACGCCGGTCTGCGCGCCCTCGACGGCGAACCGGGCGCAGTTCAGGATGCAGCCGTACTTGGCAGCGCGTTAATCATGTGGCATATCGGCGCTGAGCCAACCTTAGAGATTGCAACCGACCGAGCCAGAGACGCTATCAGCTCTGGCGCTGCCCGTGAACGACTGGATGCAGGACTATAGAATGGCATCTACTACCACCGAAGCGTCCAGGAACACAAAGCAGTTAATGATGAATTCCCCATAGGGCGGCGGGTGAATCCGACGCCGGCGTGTTTCTGTCAGCTTCTATCTGACACACACAAACTCAAGCCCAAAACACTGCCGATCAGCTTGTACAAAAAACGGGTCAGGCGTGAAGTTTTACAATTTTAAACTCGAACAGACCTACGTTTCTCTGTTATTTGACGATACTATCAACTCACTTTAACCGTTTGAATGGAATCGATACACCGGATGTCCAGCTCCCCCGATTTTTTCCGTGATGTATTTGATGCGATTCCAGAGCAGCTTGCTGTCATAGACAGCACTGGGGCGCTCCTGTGCGTCAACCACGCCTGGGCCGAATCCGCCAGAAGCAGAGGCTGCACTGTCCTCAACTGGCAGAAAACTAATTATCTATCAATATGCGACGCCGCCGCCAACGACGGATTCGATGGCTCGGCCGTGGTCGCCAACGGCATCCGCGATGCCATTGGCAACTTAGACAGCTTCCAACACGAGTACCCCTGCATTTTCCCCGGTGGTGAAGAATGGTATTCATTAACCATACGACCGATTAACCGGGAAAACGACAATCGCTTTCTTATCTCTCACCACAATATCACCACCGGCACCCTGGCCAATAAAGCACTCGAAATACAGTCGCGCACCGATAGCCTCACCGGCCTGTCCAACAGACGCCACCTGGACGAATTGCTCAACGGTGAATGGCGTCGGGACATGCGCAGCGGAACCCCTCTGTCCGTCATCATGATCGACATTGATCACTTCAAGGTCATTAATGATACCTACGGCCATCTGGCTGGTGACCGCTGCCTGCGCCAGATCGGTAAATTGATCCAGTCCTACGCAAAACGCCCCGGCGACCATGCCGCGCGATTTGGCGGTGAAGAGTTCGTGCTGGTGCTTGGCGACACCACCGCCGAAATTGCCTTCACGATTGCTACCAACCTGCATGAACAGATAGGTCAACTGAACTTTCCGGAAACGCCGGTCACAGCCAGCCTCGGTGTCTCGACAATGGTGCCAGCGCGTGGAACCACCGAACAGGTTATTCTGGCGGCAGCGGATCAGAGTTTATATATTGCTAAGAATTCGGGGAGGAATCGGGTGGAGGCTTTTGGGGGGGGTTAGGGGTTTCCCTCCGGGGGGCTTTGTTTTTTTTGAGCGTTTTGGCTTTGGCGGTTTGCTTTAGCGGTTCGCTTTGAGCGGCTCGGCTTTAGCGGTTCGCTTTGAGCGTTTTGGCTTAAGCGGCATGCCATCCATGGCTTTTTTCGATGCCAGTCCCTGGCTGTACGAGTCACTTTTGAAAAGCGCAAAAGTAACCCAAACGCTTTTCGCGGCTTCTTTGCCCTGCGGGTGCCTGCGGCATTTTTCAACATCCCACTCCGTTCGGGCCGCGCTAGACGCACATCCCTGTGCTACTAGCGCTCATGCGCCATCCATGGCGCTTAGTCCCGACTGCGTGGGAGGTTGAAAAACAATTCAGGCGCTCGGGTGGGGGACGGGACGGCTATTGCCTTCTTTCTTTAGCGGTTCGCTTTAGCGGTTTGGCTTTGAGCGTTTTTGGCTCTGGCAGTTTGGCTTTAGCGGCTTGGCTTGAGCGTTTCGGCTTAAGCGGCATGCCATCCATGGCTTTTTTCGATGCCAGTCCCTGGCGGTACGAGTCACTTTTGAAAAGCGCAAAAGTAACCCAAACGCTTTTTCGCGGCTTCTTTGCCCTTCGGGTGCCTGCGGCATTTTTCAACATCCCACTCCGTTCGGGCCGCGCTAGACGCACATCCCTGTGCTACTAGCGCTCACGCGCCATCCATGGCGCTTTGTCCCGACTGCGTGGGAGGTTGAAAAACAATTCAGGCGCTCGGGGGGATAAGGGACGGCTATTGCCTTCTTTCTTTAGCGGTTTGTCTTTGAGCGTTTTGGCTCTGGCGTTTTGGCTATAGTGGTTCAGCTTTAGCGGTTCGGCTTTAGCGGTTCGCTATAGCGGTTTGCTTTGAGCGGTTCGGCTTAAGCGTTTCGGCTTAAGCGGCATGCCATCCATGGCTTTTTTCGATGCCAGTCCCTGGCGGTACGAGTCACTTTTGAAAAGCGCAAAAGTAACCC
>CALKXD010000187.1 GCA_938003855.1 uncultured Granulosicoccaceae bacterium
CCCCGGCGGCCGGACAATTACCTGACCCGCTACTGGACACCCCTGCGGACAACACGCCACCATGGCCGGCTGATGGTGGTATTGATATCGATCTAACAAGCGATGGCGGAGTCGATATCGATCTGGTTAACGCGCTGGAGGTTAATTTAACGCCTGTCACTCTGACAGTAGATCCGATGATTAGCAAAGATCTTTCACTACAACCCGAGCCACTGCCAAACGGGCAGCGCAACGGCGTTATTGTACCGCTGCCGACGCGCTAGCGTTTAACAGCCATTGCACCCGCAATCAGCGCACATCTGACAGCATCGCTACCGCCGTTACAACCGGCTTAATGTGTGTGCATAAGCGTTAGCGGGAATGGACACGGGTCGGATTTTTCCGACCGGCCCAAAGCCAGACCAACGGCTGTCATCAGTCCCGGTAAAGCCCCGCTATCACCAGACGGTGCTCCGGGAAAATACCGCTGACACCACGGTCAGGGATCAGGTAGCTGACGATGCAGCCACGGCGTATGCTGCGATGATCAAGCCCGCCACCCGGAGACCTGATGGGTGGCGGCGGCCAGCCATTGCGGTTGAACCTCCACACCCCAGCCGGCGGCATCGGTCACTGTCACTTTGCCTTGCTCAACGGTAAACGGCGACTCAACAAAAAGGTTGTCCTGCCACGGGTAGTAATCGAGCCCTTCGATGGAGAACTCCAGATACTTGCCAGCGTTGGGAATGGCCCTCAGCAAATGCATGGTAAAAAGCGTAACCATCGAAAGATTAGCCGCGTGCGGGGTGCATTTAATGCCGGCCTGTTCAGCCATCTTCGCCACACGCAAAGTGCGTGTCAGTCCGCCGAGGTAACAGATATCGGGTTGCACGATATCGACCGCACGCAGGTCGATCATGTGCTGCCAGTTTTGCAGTTCGCAATCCTGCTCACCACCGGTGACATCCAGCGATAGCGCATCAGTTACCGCTTTGGTTTGCTGATACTCCCAGTACGGACACGGCTCTTCAAAGTGCGAGACACCGTTGTCCTGCAGCATATGACCCACCTCAATAGCGCGATCAACCGAGAATCCGGAATTACCGTCTACCAGCAAAGCGACGTCTTCTCCGAGTGCACTGCGGACTGCCGGCACAATGGCCTCGGTTCTACCAGGCCATTCATCAATGTCGTGACCACACTCGGCACCGACCCGGAATTTAAATGCATCAAAGCCGTATTGGTCGCGCAGAGCAACGAACCGGGCGGCTTCATCGGCGGGGGTAATATCACGCTTCATTGAAGACGCATAGGCTCGCACCTGACCCGGTGTACCACCGATCAACTCACACACACTTTTACCTTCAAGCTTGCCGCGCATGTCCCATAGCGCGGTATCGATACCACCGATCGCGCGGCGCAGAAAAGACCCCGGAAACTTGTGCTCGCGTTCGGTAACCAGATCAACCAGGGAATCGATATCCAGCGCATTCAGCCCGAGCACGTGCGGTGCCACCATACGATGCACCACGGTGGCGGTAATATCGGCGTAGTAAGGTGCAACCTGGCCCCAGCCAACACTGCCATCGTCACTGGTTACCCGCACAAAGCAGACAAACTCGTTGGTGTACGTTTCAATTTTTGCAATCAGCATCAGTATCCGGCTCGTGAGCGGTTATCAATGAACCATAATGCGAATTGGGGTTAAAATAAACACCGAAACACCCGAGTAACGATTATCAGCACTGTACACGACCACCACAACACCTCCACCGTGCAAGCCAATACCCCGTCACCCGGGAAACAAAGCAAAAATCAACCGTGCTACCCCTATGAAACCGCAAGCCAGCCACGCCGCGAATCATCCTGCGTTTACTGCAGATTACAAACCTGCACCCTACTGGTGGGATCAATCACCATTGGCAGCATCGTCGCAGCAAACACCGCCCGGCTCCGTCGACGTGGCTGTTATAGGGGCGGGCTACACCGGCCTGCACGCTGCAATTCAAACCGCACGAGCAGGGTTGTCTACCGTGGTATTCGACGCCGAATCAGCCGGCTATGGCTGTAGTTCTCGCAATGGCGGGCAGATATCCACCTCCATCAAATACAACTACCCTGAGCTTGCTAAAAAATACGGCGAACGCCTGGCACACGACATCCTCACAATCGGCAAAGCATCACTGGATTACGTTGAAGCGTTTGTCACCGCAGAGAACATCGAATGTGCCCACAGCGTTTGCGGCCGATTCCATGGTGCGCATAACGCACGGGCCTATACAGCACTGGCGAGAGAGCTCGATACACCCAACCCGGTATTCGACAGCGGAGCTTTTACGGTACCAAAACAGCAGCAACACCGCGAACTCGGCACCGATGCCTATCACGGCGGAGTGGTATTTCCACACTACGCAAGCGTCGACCCGGGCCAGTACCATCGCGGTGTCCTGGCAACCGCAAAAAATGCCGGCGCGCAGGTCATCAGTCACTGCAATGTGACAGGCTTTAGCAAACATACCTCCGGTCATACCCTGCACACCGCACTCGGCGACTGCGTGGCCGGACAAGTGATTGTCGCCACCAATGGCTACACCACCAATCTGACGCCCTGGCAACGGCGTCGCGTCATACCGATTGGCAGTTATATTATCGCCACCGACGAGATCGACAGCGCTTTGATGGATAAATTAATGCCCACCAACCGCATGCTGACCGACTCCAGAAAGCTGGTGTACTACTACCGGCCCAGCCCCGACCGCAAACGCATTTTGTTTGGCGGACGGGTATCGCTGAATGAAACCGATCCATCCAGAAGCGCCGTCAAGCTCCGGACCGAGCTGGTGCGCTTGTTTCCAGAGTTAGCCGGTGTAAAAATCAGCCATTCATGGGCGGGCACAGTTGCCTATACCTTCAACAGCCTGATGCACTGCGGTGAGCAGCAAGGGTTGCATTACGCTATGGGCTACTGCGGCTCCGGTGTTGGAATGGCCAGTTATCTTGGTCGCAGCATCGGGCGACAGGTCAGTGGTGCCGACACAGACCCGATTGCACTATCGCAGATTAAATTCCCCACCCGACCGCTGTACACCGGAACACCGTGGTTTCTCGCGCCCTCTATATGGCTATACCGCATGCGCGATCGCCTGTCCTGGTAGCGGCCAGCTGCTGCCGTTGGCTGACAACAGCACCCGGCTAGGTCTGCGCTAACTGCAACGGAACTATCTCGGCACTGATTTTGGCTTCGATGATGTTGATCATGGCGATGGTCACCGGCAGCTTGAAGCGACGCGGCCCGGCACTACCGGGGTTTAGATACAGCACACCGCCCTGCTCCGTCAGCGCCGGCTTATGGGAGTGGCCGGAAATCACAATATCGATGCCGGCGTCTACCGGATCGACGGCAATCGCGTTAACGTCATGCAGCACATAGATTGACTTACCAGCCAGACTGAGCGATAAAGTCTGCGGGTAATCTGACGCCCAGTCTGCGGTATCTATATTGCCGCTAATAACATGCAGCGGTGCGATGTCTGCCAGTGTTTCAATGATGGGCTGTTTGCCGATATCCCCCGCATGAATGATGTCATCAACCCCCTGCAGCGCATCGATTGCTTCCGGTCTGAGTAAACCATGAGTATCCGAAATAACCCCTATTTTTAAACCAGTCGGCTTATCAACCACAACACACCTCGTATTTCATCGACCAGGCTGAATAAACAGAGCGTTTCTTCTTACCTGTTAATGCCCTGCCATAATATAATCCACCGCTGCCAGCAAGCGCCAGCCCGAAATCACTCACCGGCGATCAACTGATTTTCACTTGAACGCCGAGCCATCAACCGAGTAACAATCATCAACACACTGCCTGTCTCCGTCTTTCGATGCACCATTGTCGCCTTGCTCGGCTTTGCAACATTTTCGGTGCACGATGTTCTGATCAAATCGCTGCAGACCTATTCTGTTTTTCAGATCGGTTTCTTCTCAGTGTTATTCAGCTTTGTGCCATTCACTTTTTTTATGGCGATATCCCGCGATGGCGTATCACTTCGACCCAGCAACGTGGGTCTAGTCGCAATCCGCTGTGCATCGCTGTTCGGGTCAATGATGTTTGCCTTCTATGCATTCAGGCACTTGCCACTCACCGAAGTGTACGCACTGATTTTTTCAGCCCCGCTAATAATAACGGTGCTGGCGATACCGGTGCTGGGCGAATCAGTGCGGTTATTCAGATCACTGTGCGTAGCGATTGGATTCTGCGGTGTATTGGTGGTGCTCGGACCGCAACTCGACAGTCTGAGTCTGGGACACATTGCGGGTTTGCTGGCCGCGGTATGCAGTGCCACAACCGCTGTCGTGACTCGTAAGATAGGCGCACGCGAAAGCAGCCTGACGCTGATTGTGTATCCGCTACTGGTCAACCTTACCGTCTGCGGTTTTGCGATGATCAGTGACTACCAGCCGATGCCCGGTAGCGCATTATTAACCATGGGCGGTATCGGCCTGTTTGCGGTACTTGGCCAGAGCCTGCTGATCTATGCGTACCGCAATGCTCCCGCCCAGTACATTGCTCCGTTTCAGTACAGCCAGATGCTGTGGGCCGTGCTGTTTGGCAGCTTGTTTTTCAGTGAAAAACCCGACCGGACCGTATTGATTGGCGCATCGATCATTATTGTATCGGGCATCATGATTGTCTGGCGCGAAGTAACCGCTTCCACCAACAAGCCCAACCTTAAGACCCGCAATTTCAGAGCGGTGTCGGGGCCACAGGCCTACA
Source organism: uncultured Granulosicoccaceae bacterium (assembly GCA_938003855.1). GTDB lineage: Bacteria > Pseudomonadota > Gammaproteobacteria > Granulosicoccales > Granulosicoccaceae. The sequence continues at coordinate 4,754 of CALKXD010000187.1, forward strand.
GCGCTGAGACGGACACCACCCGCGACAAAGCCGATTGAACCCGGTCACCAGACAATCCGAATGAGAAACACTTAACGGAGTGCGCGGAACTGGTTCGCATATTGCAACTGTCTATTCACGGTGAAAGATTATTTCAGCAGTGAAATAATCAGCGTCCAGGCGCAATGTACTTACCGGCTACCGCCATGCAACGGCTTCGGGTTATCCTCGATATACGTTGCTTAAAGTACATTGTGTTGGTGGCACATTCGTGCGACCGATGAAGGACTATCAGTTTATCCAGGATGGAAACTCTGATGCAAGGACCCGGTGTTTTACGACACCCTTGGGGATTCGTGGCTTCCACACCCCGTCAGGACAGTCTGGCCTTGTGACGTTTTATCGTAGAAAAAGGCAAACCCTCCGAAAGGTGGGGACGCAAAGCTACTGGTCTACGGGATTCTCCTATGATCGCAGGGCTACCTGAAACGACACAGGATGTGTCAGTG
>CALKXD010000188.1 GCA_938003855.1 uncultured Granulosicoccaceae bacterium
ATTGTTGCAAATTGTGTGTCAGGTTTCGGCCTCCGGTGTCAGGCACAGCAGCAGCAGAGCCGCCAGAATTCCAATGACTCCGGGAATTACCAGCAGTTGCACCCAGCCATGGCCGATCAATCCTTCCCACAGAATAACAAAAGCCGGTACCAGGTAGCCATAAGCCATCACTTTTGCTGAAGGCAATCGTAGAGTAGCGTATTGCACCAGAAACACAGTGCCAGCGGTGGCGCCAATGCCCAGATATAAGGCAGCAGCCCAGGCAATAGGCGGTAGCGTCAGCCAATCAGTGGCGGCGATCGATCCAGCGCCGTACACCAGCGTAATGATCAAGCCGCCACAGATGCAGCCGAAGGTATAGACGGCCAGTGGTTCGCCGTTGTTCAGCTTGCGCCCCATCGGCGTATAGAGCGCATGCATCGCACAGCCGATGAAAAACAACCGTTCACCGGCCTGGAAGCGCAGATCGAGAATCGCGTCGATATCGGCACGGAAAATTACCCAGATAGCGCCGACACCGGCGATCAACAGAGCGCCTGCGGTCTTCACGGTGGTGACCTGGCGCAGTAGCAAGTAGCCGGCAATGGCACTCATAATCGGCGTCAGTGTGAACACAGCACTGCTGGATACCGGGTCAGTAATTCTCAACGCCTCAAACATTAAAATGAAATAGCCTGCCAGCAGTCCGCCCACCACCAGATAGCGCCAAGCGTGTCGAAAGTGCTGGCGTTGCATGAGTGGGGCGGAAACCGCTCCGACCACGATTGCGGCGATGATAAAACGCAGTGCGGTGAGAGCAGTGGGTTCAATCCATGGTGCGGCAATATCGCCAAGTGTAAATGACACCGAGATTGTCGCTGCGAACAGAAACATGGCCGCATGTCCGCGAAGGGCTTCGCGGCGGTCAGTCATGCGGAGAGCCGCTGCCTATTCTGTGTGATCGGCGTGGTGTGCCCGTGGTTGGGGTCATCGTCAGTGGCTATAGAGTCATTTCAAAATCGGCATCGGTGGCGCTTCGTACATCATCGAGTGAAGCCCCCGGCATCAGTGCCTGCAATGCAAAGCCATTGTCATTGATGTTGAATACCGCAAGATCTGTGATCAGCGTCTGTACTACCCCGGGTGCAGTCAGTGGCAGGCTGCATCGCTTAACCACTTTGCTGCTGCCGTCTTTGTTGCAGTGAGTCATGGTGGCGATAACCCTGCCGGCACCCGAGGCCAGGTCCATGGCACCGCCGACCCCCAGCAGCGGTTTGCCCGGCACTGCCCAGTTGGCGAGATTACCGTCGCTATCGACTTCCAGTGCACCGAGCACAGCGGTATCGATGTGGCCGCCGCGAATCATCGCAAACGACTCGGCGCTGTCGAAATAACTGCTGCCCGGCATGGCGGTGACCGGAATCTTGCTGGCGTTAATTGGGAAGTCCATGGCGCCGCCTGAGGTGGGTGCCGGGCCGACGCCCAGCATGCCGTTTTCTGAATGCAGTACAATGCCGTGCGCTGTGGTGATCAGATCTGCGATCAGCGTCGGTATGCCTACCCCCAGGTTTACTATTTCGCCACTGTGCAGCAGTGACAATGCCATTTCGGCAATTGCCATGCGGGTGGCATCCACCTTTTTAGCGCCACCGGATATAGAAGCAGAGCTGCCGAGGTCAGCGGCGGAGATCGGGGCCTGCACCAGATAGTCGACGTAGCACCCGGCTGTATCAATAGCATTGGGCTCTATCTCACCGGTAGCGACAATCTCCTGTACCTCAACTATCACCGTGTCAGCCGCTGTAGCTGCCGCATGATTAAAGTTATTTTCCGTCAACCGGTACTGCAGGTTGCCTGCGGTGTCAGCGCGCCAGGCGCGAATGAATGCAACATCCGCCCGCAACGCCTCAACAAAAACCATCTCGCGTCCGTTGATACAGCGGGTTTCTTTATCGTCAGCGAGTGGTGTGCCTACGGAACTGGGTGTAAAAAAACCACCAATGCCCGCGCCACCGGCTCGAAGCGCCTCACTGAGGCTGCCCTGGGGTAACAAGTCGCAGGTGATTTCACCCTTCAGGTAAGCCTCGACGACTTCTTTATTGGACGTAAAGTACGAGCCGATGGCATGGGTGATTTGCCGGTTTCGAATCAACTTGCCACCGCCAAGTCCGGGTTCACCGACGTTGTTGCCGATATAAGTAAGCGCGCTGACATCGCTTTCTGCCAGTGCGTTTATCAGGTTGATCGGGTAGCCGGTCATACCAAAGCCGCCGCACACCAGTCGATTGCCGGTGCTCACCAATGCGGCGGCTTGTGCCGGTGTGATTTGCGGAGTCTCTTTCATCAAAACCTGCCTTGTCGTGAACGTAGATGATGTCGTTTTAACAGCGACCCGCTAAGCCGGCACGAGGGCGTCGCTAGCGGTGCAGGTTATAAGGTAACACTTGTCGCTGCGATATCCGCGTTTGCCGACATGAAACACGTCATTATCCATCGGCACACGTGCTGTTTTCCGCCTTGTGTCCGCTGTGGTTTGTGGATGGAACAGCCTGGTTGCGTAAATCGTCGCACTGCGCGCTCACCGGGTGCTCAGGGATCAGCGCTGGTGGTTTTGTTTTTACTTTCCCGGTGAAGAACATACAAACCGCTAAGTATAATTAACGCAGCACCGCACAATGTGGCAAGCGGCGGGACTTTATCCCATAAAAAATAATCAAGCAGCAAGGCCCATAAAATAGCCGAGTATTCAAACGGTGATATCGCAGAGGCTTCGGCCAGAGAAAATGCATAGGTGATAGCGAAGTGGCCGCTTACTGCCAGTAGCGATAACAGCATCACCAGCATCCATTCAGTGGCATTCATGCTGGTCCAGAACATAGGCAGCAGGAGGCAGGCAACTAGCCCCACGCCGGCGTTATAGCTAAACACCAGCGAAGCGACCGATTCTGTTTCTGACAGCCAGCGTCCGGAGGTAAATAAGATCGCATAGGATACGCTCGAGACCAATACCAGCAGGTAGCCGGGAAGTGAGCCGGTGCCGGAGGGCGCCATGGCCACCACCACACCCAGATAGCCGATGATCACGGCAGCGGTTCGGTGCCAGCCGACCTGCTCCCGTAAAAAAAGTGCCGAGATAATAGTGACTGCGAATACCGAGGTGAAAAAAACCACCACGGCATCGGTGAGCGGCAGATACTTAAGGCCAAGGAAAAAAGTTAACGGTGCGATTATCCCCGATGTTCCGCGCGCAGCCTGAATCCAGGGGCGTTGCGGTCTGAGTTGCTGCAGGTTGTTGCGTAACCAGTAGCCAGCCAGCAACGCGATGACGATAACCACGCTCCGCACCGCCAGTAATTGCAGGGCGTGTATGTTGCCAACCACCATCCACTTGGCGCTTGCATCCATGCCCGCCAGTAGCGCGATCCCTACCAGCATAGCCAATGCGCCCCGCCGTAGATTGTTTTTTCGTTGAGTCACTGTGGCTTACTACAAGTCTGTGGTGATCGAGAGCCGGGTGGCCTGCTGCCAGCCCGATCATAACAGTGTGGCTGATACCTCAGTGATTAAACTTGCGGTTGCCTGTCTAAGTCCGGGTATGTACTTATAGAGAGGCCAGATGATCCTGTAGCGCGTACCACTTAACCGCCATCGAAACACCCGCTGAATGAAATCGATGCAGCGCGAATTTGTCCGGGACCGTGACCGGAAACGCGCTGGTCTGGTCAGAGGGTGCGATGGTCTGATCAGCGAGAATTTTTCCCATCATCGAGCCCATGCCAACGCCACGCCCGTTGTAACCCATCGCCGCAGTTAAACCGGGTGCTATGCGATGAAAAAACGGCAGCGTGCTTTTTGTCATCGCTATACGTCCGCCCCAGTGGTAGTCCCATCGGGTGTCGATCAGTTGCGGGAATACATCAAGCACACGGCGTTTCAGGTTGCTGTAGTCGCTGGCGCAGAATGCATCGCGCATCGGGCCATGATCACCGACACATAAGCGGCCGTCGCGGTCGTAGCGAAAATACAAAATCAGTTTCCGCTTATCGACAAAAGTGACCTGGTTGGGCAGCACCGACTTGCGCAGATTATCCGATAGCGGTTCGGAGGCCATCAGCACGGAGCGCACTGGCACAACGGCCTGTTTGAGCCCGGCCACCAGATTACCAGTGTAGCCGTTGGTGCAAACCAGCACTTGCTCACTGGTGACTGAGCCGGTGGCGGTACTGACAAGCCACGTCGCCCCGTGGCTCTGAAGACCATCGACACCACTTTGGGTGTGTATCGAGGCACCGGATGCCATTGCGGCCCGTGCCAGTTCACGCGTGTACGACAAAGGTTGCAGTGAGCCGGCCATCGGCACGAATAGTCCTCCCTTGTAGCGACTGGTGCCGGTACGCATGGCGAGTTCGTCGCCGTCGAGTAGTTCCAGAGAGCAGCCATACTCTTCGTATTCGCGTGCCAGTGCAGCCTGACCCGGCAACTGTCTGCTGTTAACTGCCCCCTGGGCCCAGCCGTTTTGTACCGGGTCACACTGCAGTGAAAGTTCGTTGATAAGTGAAAACACGTGGTCCGGTGTCCTGACCACCGTGTCGATCAGGCGCTCTCCCTGATCCACGCCAAACTTGTCGATCAATTGCCGGGGGCCGAGATTCAAACCTAGGTTGACCTGACCACCGGCGCGACCGGATGCGCCGAACCCCAGACCAGCGGCTTCCAGAACGCACACCGAGACGCCCTGGTTGCTCAGGTGCAGCGCCGCGCTCAGACCCGTCAGGCCACCACCGATTATGGTCACGTCGCAGCGTTTGTCGCCGTGCAGCGGGGCCGTTGGCGGGGCCGCCACCGCGGTTGCCATCCACAGTGCGTCCCGCGAACCGTCGATCGGGTACTTGTTGTTCATGAAAGGTTCAGCCCACCCGGGGTTTCATAGTAACCGGCATTCTGCTGAAAACGCGTTTGCGAGTACAGTGGCAAAAGCAAATGACCGATCACTTGCGGCTCGCTCATTGCGGTTTCGGTTAAGCGCGTGGCGGTATTCTCACGGTAATTGGGATCTGCATCACATGCTTTTACCAACGGGCTTGCCTGTCCGCGACGATTTCATCCTGCCTCATCACCGAAATCGATTAGTCACTTTCAAATTTGCGATTCAGACGGGATAATGCTCGTACTTCGCCCCCCGGGCTAAGTCCGAGCGACTATTCCCCGCCGTTATCACCGATGGCGCCGGGTTCAAACTGGAGTTAATAAATGCTTTCTACTAAAACAATTCTCAAGACACTGTCAGCCACAGCGGTTGCCGCGGCGATGGTCGCGCCTGCGCAAGCGGCTGACGAAGTAAACGTTGCATTCTTCCTCGAGTGGGCCACGCCAAACATGATCGCCAAAGCAGAAGGTGCTTATGAAGACGCGATGGGCGTTAAAGTTAACTGGACCAACTTTGATGCGGGCACACAGATGACAGAAGCCATGCTGGCCGGTGATATCGATATCTCCTATAGCCAGGGCCTCGCGCCTTTCATCACCGCGGTTAACGCCAACGCGCCAATCAAGACCATCGCTATTGCGGTAACCTACCCGGCCAATCCTTGTGTTGTTGCCAACGGTTCAGGCATCACCAAAGACAATGCATCAGAGCTCGAAGGAAAATCAGTAGCGGTTCCTCTGGCGACCATGGCGGATTACAGCTTCCGTATGCAAATGCGTGCGCTTGATGTCGATCTTGATCAACTGACCATCGTTGATCAGGTGCCGGCGGACGCTGCGGTTTCTCTGGCAGACGGCAGTGTTGCTATGGCATGCCTGTTCGGTGGTGATTCCATCAAAAAAGCTCAGGAACACGGTACTGATCTGATGAGCGCGGCTGACGCTGATGCGGCAGGCATTGTCAGTTTTGACGTAGTTTCTGTGACCGAGAAATTTGCTCAGGAAAATCCAGAGCTGGTTCAGGCTTTCATGGACGCCACTGATGAAATCAACACATCCTGGGCCACTGATCAGTCCAAGCTTGACCTGATCATGAAAGAGTCTGGCATGGATAAAGAAACCACCATGAACCAAATGGAAAGCATGGGCTTTCCGTCAAACGCGGATCAGCTGAGCTCATACTTCAACGAAGACGGCCTCGCTGCAACAGCGTTTGGTATTGTTGGTGGCGCTTTCGCGACTGATGAAAACCCTGCGCGTGATGACTACAGTGCTGTTATAGATACTTCATTCCTGAAGTAAGCTGCACGGTTGTTAAGTTGTTAAAAAGCGGGTGGCATTGCCACCCGCTTTTTTTTGTGCCAACAAAACGCACGCGGGTTTCGGGTATTGTCTGCTAGCGCGGCACCCGCAAACTGATCGGGGTAGCTCGGCGTGCATTGCGGACTGCGATGATGGTGACGCCAAGCAAGGTCAATGTGCCGCCGAGCATTATTCTCGGAGTCAGCTGGTCGTCGAGTAACCACACGCCGAAGCCAATCGCAAACAGGGTTGCCAGTGAGGTCAGCGGAGCAACACTGGTCACCGGGTAGCGTTGCAATAGAAAATACAAATAGCCGTGTCCGAATATAGTGGCACCGACCGCCGAGTACAGCGGGCTCCAGTAGTCACGCCACGGTATTGATGCAATTTGCGCAACTGTCGGTGACTCGACTATCAGTGTGGCGGCGCCGAGAACCAGCGTGGCAATAACGGCAATCCAGGCTTGCAGCACAAACACACCCACGCCGGATATACGCCGCATCAATATAGCGGCCACAGCCATCGCCAAAGAGGCCAGCGTTACCAGAATCAGTGCTTCTATATGTTCCGGCCCCATCGGCGCAAACCCGATCACAGCGACACCACCGAATGACATGGCAATTGCCAATGCTCGCATCAAAGCTACTCGCTCCTGCAGAAACAGAACCGCCAGAATGGTTGAAAAAGGTACAGTCAGTTGCGCTGCGATCGCCACCGACGACAGACTGCCGGCGATGTGCAAACCGTAGAACATCAGCGTGTAGTGACCGGCTCCCAGACACAGGCCGACCAGCATTACGTTGCGCATCTGCCCGGGTATCCAGCGCAGAAACGGCAGCAGGATCACCAGCGCGATGGCAAACCTGACGGTGCAGAACAGCAGTGGACCAAAGACCCCGGTGCCGATTTTACCGGCAATGAAATTCAACCCCCATGCCGCGTTGATCATAACTAGCAGCAATAGGTGTGGGTAGGTCAAAGACAGGCAGGCGCTGGCAGGTGCCGACGCTGAGTAGTTGCTTGCAAGGGGATTGAGTCCGTTGGCGTGATTGTGGCCCGGCCGGTAATGCTGTGCGAACAGAATCGGGCAGCGGGCCGGACGGTTATTGCATCGCACTGACGATAGCGAGAAGCACTGTGCAAATTGTACACCGGTGGCCGGTAGCGGATGCTGTGCTTTTGTCAGCGCTTTGCGGCAGGTGTATGGTGATGATACCCGCAGGTGACGTGCTGCAGACTATGACGCGGCAGACGTTAGTGCTTATCGTCATCATCGCTCACACAATAAGCAACGGAGAGATCTATGTTTCCTACCTGGCAGCAAAGTGCTGCAAGACTCATCGCTGTCGCATCAGGGCGCGAGGCCGCTGATATGGTGCTGAAAGGTGGTGTCTGGGTTAATGTCCAGAGTCGCGAGTTGCTGGCCAGTCATGACATCGCCATTGCAGACGGCCGCTTTGCCTATTGCGGACCGGATGCCAGTCATTGCATTGGCGATGATACACACGTCATCGAGTTGCACGGGCGCTATATGGTGCCGGGGTTGTGCGATGCACATATGCACATTGAAAGTGGCATGCTTACCCCGGCCGAGTTTGCCAGAGCTGTTATTCCTCATGGCACCACCACTATGTTTACCGACCCCCACGAAATTGCCAACGTGCTGGGTCTTCGGGGTGTGCGGCTTATGCATGATGAAGCCCTGTTGCAGCCGATCAACTTATATACCCAGATGCCGAGCTGTGCGCCATCAGCACCCGGACTTGAAACCACAGGTGTGGAAATCAGCGCCGATGATGTGCGCGAGGCGATGGCCTGGCCTGGCATTATAGGTCTCGGCGAAATGATGAACTTCCCGGGTGTCATTAATGCTGATGCAAAAATGCTGGCTGAAATTGCCGCCACTCAGGCGGCCGGAAAAACGGTGGGAGGGCACTATGCGTCACCTGATCTAGGACCGGCCTTTCATGCCTATGCCGCCGGTGGTCCGGCCGATGATCATGAAGGCACTTGTGAGGCAGATGCGCTGGCGCGGGTGCGGCAGGGTATGCGCCATATGATGCGGCTTGGTTCGGCCTGGTACGACGTCGAAAGCCAGATCACGGCGGTGACCGAAAAAGGCCTTGATCCACGAAACTTTATATTGTGCACTGACGACTGTCACTCTGGCACGCTGGTTACAGAGGGTCATATGGATCGCGTTGTTCGCCATGCCATAGACTGTGGCGCTGAACCGCTGGTCGCGCTGCAGATGGCGACCATTAATACTGCGACGCATTTTGGTCTTGAGCGTGAGCTGGGTTCTATTGCCCCCGGTCGTCGAGCCGATGTCATCATCACAGACGATCTAATCACCTTGCCGGTTGAAACGGTTATCGCGCGTGGGCAAGTGGTGGCTGAAGGTGGAACCATTACCGTTGAATGCCCACATCTGGATTGGCCGGCAGACGTTAGAAACACTGTGGTACTTGGAAAAAAGCTGGCCGCCACCGACTTCGGTATTGTTGCACCGGCGGGCAGTACGTCGGTCTCGGCCAACGTGATTGGTGTTGTTGAAAACCAGGCCCCCACCAAAGCGCTGACCGCGACACTTGCTGTCGACGGCAATCTGGTCGGTTCTGATCCTGCGCAGGATGTGTGTCAGATAGCGTTGGTTGAGCGCCATCGTGGCACCGGTGGTGTGACCAATGGTTTTGTATCGGGGTTTGGCTATCAGGGTACGATGGCAATGGCGTCTACCGTTGCTCATGACAGTCACCATATGATTGTTGTCGGGACTTGCAAAGAAAACATGGCGCTGGCGGCTAACCGACTCGGTGAAGTAGGAGGCGGCGTCAGCGTCTGGCAGAATGGTCGCGAGTTGGCGCTGGTTGAGCTGCCAATTGCGGGGTTGATGTCAGACTCTCCAGCTGCTGATGTGGCCGCCGCGGCAGACAATATGGTGGCGGCTATGGCGCGGTGTGGTTGCACCTTGAATAACGCCTATATGCAGCATTCTCTACTGGCGCTGGTGGTTATTCCTGAGCTGCGAATCAGTGATCTCGGCCTGGTCGATGTAACAAAGTTTGAATTTACCCCGTTATTTAACGAATCAACTTAAAAGGGGTGCTCAATCCTGCATGACTGTGAAAGGCGTCAAATTCTAGAGAAGTACAGGCAAGCGTATCGTCCAACAATGTTCAGATTGCGTCACGGGTTGCAGTGCGGCACTCGTGTGCCACCCGTTATTCGGTCGGATTCTGTCGACCGCCGGTGCTCGAAATCGTGTGTCCCGAACTTGTGTTAGACTGAATCCTGAGCACGCTGCTGCCCCGAAAAAAGCAGCTGTGCGACTACTGTGTGGTTGTACTGCTAAGGGGGAGCATCAGATTTTTACTGCCGGACGTCGCTTTTTGCTGTGTTGCGGACAGCGCTTTCCGGCTGACGAAAACTCAACAAGGGGAAAGTATGTCCAGAATTAAACGAAATGACCCGACCATGGCTAATCTGAGCCAGACTGATCGGGAAATTCTTTTTCAAATGGCGAGCAAAGGCGTCAGCCGTCGCCAGTTTATGGGCTGGCTGATGGCAGCCGGTGCCTCTGCGACATCGGCCGGTGTTTTGTTCGGCGGCATGAGTGATGCCGTTGCTGCAACCCCCAAGACCGGTGGACGGCTGATTATGGCTGCTGATCAGCACGGTCCCAACGATACGCTTGATCCTGCGCTGTTTACCTCTGCCGCCGATTATTTTCGCGGTCGCATGTTCTATGGCTCACTAACCCGCCTGACAGATACTCTGGGATACGAGCCTGAACTGGCTGAAGAAGTACTGTCCAATGATGCGGCAACGGAGTGGACATTCAAAATCCGCAAAGGCGTTGAATTTCACAACGGCAAGTCTCTGACCGCAGATGATGTTCTGTACACCATGAATCGCCATATGGGTGAAAATTCAGTCTCCAAGGCATCGGCGCTGGTTTCTATGGTTGATCGCTGGGAGAAAGTGAACAACCACGAGGTGAAAGCGATATTATCATCACCTAATGCGGATCTACCCATTGCACTGGGTACTTTTCACTTCAAAATTGTGCAGGACGGCACCACTGATTTCTCCAATCCGGTAGGTACCGGGCCTTACACAGTTAAAGAATTCAAGCCTGGTGTTCGCACCGTCGGTGCGCGCTTTGCCAACTACTGGGGTGAGGGTGGTTACCTCGACGAGATAGAACACTATGGTATCGGTGATCCGGTCGCACGCCTTAACGCATTTCTGGCCGGTGATGTCGACGCTATGGTTAATCTGCCGCCTAAAGCTATCGGTCAGGTTGAAGCTGCCGATGGCAAGGAAGTCTGGTCATTGAATTCAGGTGCCTATATAAATGTCACGCCGAGGCTTGATATGGCACAGTCCAGTAACGTGCACCTGCATAAAGCGATGCAGGCACTTATGGATCGACAGCGTCTGGTTAAAGGCGTCTATAAAGGTCAGGCATCACTCGGTAATGATCACCCGATCGCCCCTGCGTATTTTGATCACTGCCCTGACATCCCACAACGAATGCTCGACCCCGACAAAGCCAAATTTCACTTTGAAAAATCCGGTCTGGGGTCAACGGCGATCCCGGTAGTGGCTGCTGAAGTGGCGCCCGGTGCTGTTGATCAGGTGCTGTTCATGCAGCGTGAGGGCAAGAAGATCGGCATGAACTTCGAGGTCAAGAAAGTGACCACTGACGGTTACTGGGGATCGGTCTGGTTGAAAGAACCCATCTGTGTGGCCTCCTGGAACATGCGTCCCACCGCCAATATCATGATGACTCTGGCCTTCAAGGGTGACGCTGCCTGGAATGAAACGCGCTGGAAGAATGACAAGTTCGATCAACTGCTTGTTGATTCCCGTGGTATCACTGACGCTGAAAAACGAAAGCAGGCATACTGTGATTTACAGACCATGATCCACGAAGAAAACGGTATGTCGATACCGATTCATCGCAACTATGTCGACGCTGCCGCCAGCCATGTTAAAGGACGCACACAGGTGCCTCTGAATAACTTCGGTGGCGCTGAAAGTCCTGTCACACTGTGGCGTGATGACGCGTAAGTAGCATGAAACCCTGGCCCTCACAGCACGCTGAGGGCCTTTTCTTTTTGTCTTTCAGGCAGACAGTTTCATGCTATCTCTTCTGATAAAACGACTTGGTATCGGTTTGGTCACCGTGTTCGCGGTGTCCCTGATCATTTTTTTCGGTACTAAAATTCTACCCGGTGATGCCGCACAGATTCGTTTAGGGCAGGCGGCTACCGCCGAAAACGTCGCAGCGCTTCGCGAGCGGCTGGGCCTTGATCAGCCGTTGCTTGTGCAGTATTGGAACTGGCTGAAGAATTTCCTGTCTGGCGATCTCGGTGTCTCTTTGTCTGGCGATGTACCAATCACCGAACTGATCAAAGACCGCTATCGCAATACACTGTTTGTCAGCTCCCTGACTGCTTTGATCGGTGTGCCCATTTCCCTGGCCCTGGGTATTCTAGGGGCAATGTTCCCGCGCAGTATCTACGACCGGGTGCTGACATTTGTTTCCGTGTCGCTGGTTGCCGCGCCTGAGTTTTTTACCGCAACTTTGCTGGTATTGTTTTTTGTATTCTGGCTTGGCATCGGTAACGCCGTGGTTGTTGGCAGTGTTGAAGGTAAAGGTTTCTTCGAGCTCATTGCGCACTTTGGCTTACCGATTACCACCTTGTGCTTTGTTATCGCATCACAGCTGATACGCATGAGCCGTGCGGCTGTGTTGAATGTCATGAACTCCCCTTACATTGAAATGGCTATATTGAAGGGAGTCCCGCGCAATCGAATTATATATCGACACGCATTGCTTAACGCTCTGGGTCCTATTGTCAATGTGGTTGCGCTGAATCTGGCTTACCTGGTCACCGGCGTGATTGTGGTCGAGGTTTATTTTGGATATCCGGGACTTGCAACCTTAATCGTTCAGGGGGTGCAAACACGTGACTTTGTCCTGATACAGGGGCTGGGCATGCTGTTTTGTCTGACTTATGTGGTACTGATGCTGATCGCTGATATAGCCGCCTATATGTCAAACCCTCGTCTCCGGCACCCTAAGTGAGTAGCAATAAAATGAGCACCGACAGTCCTGCCGATCAAGCTCACTACGTAGCGCCCTATGATGACGGAGTCAGTTTTGACGAACTGCCGGATTCAACACCGGGTGGCAAGTTCCGGCTGTCTTTTACCGGTTGGGTTGGGACTATTGTTGTCGTGTTCTGGTTGTTCATTGCTGTGTTCGGACCGTTTATCGCGCCGTACGATGAAAATGATCTGCCGTTCCCGGACGCCTATAGCGAGTTTCAGGAGCCGCAGGCTGGTGCACTGCTGGGTACGGATGTGATGGACCGCGATGTACTGTCCCGCATTATGTTTGGTGCCGGCCGCACGATGGGTATCTCGTTTGTCGCGACGGTGCTTGCCTATTTTATTGGAGTAGTGCTCGGGATCGGTGCCGCGGTGTCGTCACCCAAAGTGGATATGGTGATGAGTCGCATCAACGATGCATTTTTAAGTTTGCCGTCGATCATGCTGGGTCTGGTCGTGGTGGCTGCGGTCGGGTCGTCGATTCCGGTATTGATAGTCACCGCCGGTGTCATCTATGCCAGTGTAATTTTCAGGCTATCCCGAGCGCTTGGCATGGAGATCAAGGTGATGGACTTCGTCGAGGCCGCCCGCGTCAGGGGCGAGGGTCGCTGGTGGATTATCCGTCGGGAAATCTGGCCGAATGCTGCCATGCCACTGATGACAGACTTCGGTTTACGGCTGATCTATGTGATTCTGTTTATATCCAGCCTCAGTTTCCTTGGTCTGGGAGTGCAACCACCACAGGCAGACTGGGGCTCGATGGTTCGCGAGAACCTCGGTGCACTGCAATATGGTACATCGATTATCCCGGTGATCGCACCGGCAATTGCTATCGCCACACTGACAGTGGCGATTAATCTCATCGTCGATGATGTCTCCGCGCACAGCGGTGGCAAACTTTCCAACCGGCTATAGCGATGACAACTCCTAACAATACCGGGGAAATCGTCTTCGAAGCGGTTGATCTGAAAATCAATGCGGTACGTGATGACAAAAGCGAACTGCCTATTGTTAAAGGTGTCAGTTTCAAAGTCCGGCGCGGCGAGGTCGTCGCGCTGATCGGTGAGTCCGGTTCCGGTAAAACCACTATTTCGCTGTCGGCCCTGGGCTACTGCAAGCCGGGACTGAAATTCGCCGGTGGCGAGGCGCGTTTGCTTGGTCAGGATCTGACGCCATTGTCGGTAAACGAACTGCGCCCGATACGTGGTGAGAAAGTGGCCTATCTGGCGCAGAGTGCTGCGGCGACTTTTAATCCGTCGATACTGATCAACGAGCAAGTGACGGAAGCACCGGTATTGCATGGATCGAAGACCCGCGCTGAAGCCGACAAAAAAGCCCTGGCGCTGTATCACGCGCTGGAGTTGCCGGATCCTGAAACCATTGGTGAGCGCTATCCTCATCAGGTGTCCGGCGGCCAGTTACAGCGGCTGATGGCTGCCATGGCGCTGTGTGGCGACCCCGACCTGCTGGTGCTCGATGAGCCAACCACAGCACTCGATGTCACCACGCAGATAGAAGTACTGAAAGCATTCAAACAAGTGATACAGGAAGAAGGGGCGGCGGCAATTTACGTCACCCACGACCTCGCCGTGGTGGCACAGGTAGCCGACCATATCGTGGTGCTGTACAACGGAGAGGTCAAAGAAGCCGGTCCTACCGAGACGATTATCAACCACCCGCAACATCCTTATACGCGACGCTTGATGGATGCAATCAAGCCGTTACCAGAGGCAGGGCAAGGTGAGACAACATCAGATGATCATCTGCGGGATGCGCCGGCCATTGAAGTGAGAAATGTTGATGCCGGTTATGGTCGCATCAGTAACGGAAAACCTGCGATCCAGGTGCTGCGTGACATAAACATATCGATCGAGCGTGGTAAGACCGTCGGTGTTATCGGTGAGTCGGGCTGCGGTAAGTCGACGCTCGCACGGGTTATAGCCGGTCTGCTGCCGCCATCGGGTGGTAGTATGCTGCTGGACGGCGAAATGCTCGCGCCGGGTATCGACGAGCGGAGCAAAGATGAATTGCGCCGGGTGCAGTTTGTTTACCAGATGGCCGATACCGCACTCAACCCGCGCCACCGGATACGTGAAATTCTAGGTCGTCCGGTTGAGTTTTACGAACAGGCAACCGGTAGTGCTATTCAAACCCGTGTTGACGAGTTGCTCGAGTTAGTTGAACTGCCACTACAATTTGCCGATCGCTATCCACACGAATTATCCGGAGGCCAGAAGCAGCGCGTTAACCTGGCGCGCGCACTCGCAGCCAGACCTGAAGTCGTACTCTGCGATGAAGTAACCTCGGCGCTCGATACCATTGTCGGTGCCAACGTGCTTGAACTGTTAAAGCGCCTGCGTCGGGAAACCGGTGTGTCATTTGTATTTATCTCACACGATCTCTCCACCGTGGCATCGTTCGCCGATGAAATAGTGGTGCTGTATGCCGGTAGGGTTGCCGAACAGGGCCCCACGGATCGTGTGCTGTCACCGCCCTATCACCCCTATACGCGGTTGTTGATCTCGTCCGTACCGGAGACTCGTACCGGCTGGCTGGAAGACACCGCTAACTCCCGCGAGGCACAAAGCTCGGTGCAAGCCGGTGTGCAGCTTACCGCTAAGGGTTGTCCGTTTCACAACCGTTGTCCGCGGGTTATTGCCGGTGTATGCGCTGAGCAGGATCCCCCCCGGCGTGTTGCCGGCGGCCATGTGATCGAGTGTCATCTGGAGTTGGCGGACCTGGGTGGCCAATCCTGAACTGACTGATTGGTATCGGCTAACTACATCGGAGGACTTTTGTGACTACGCCATCATCAGTGCCTAATATACTGTTTGTACAGACCGATCAATTAACCGCCTTTGCACTGAGTGCCTACGGCAACACATATAGCAAAACACCGCATCTGGATCAGCTTGCGAGTAACGGTGTGGTGTTTGATACCGCCTACTGTAATTTTCCATTGTGTGCGCCATCGCGCTATTCGATGGCTTCAGGGCGGCTGGCCTCACGTATTGGCGCTTACGACAACGCGGTTGAATTTCCTGCAACGATACCTACCTATGCGCATTACCTGCGGGCGGCCGGTTACCAGACCTGCTTGTCCGGTAAGATGCATTTTGTCGGTCCCGATCAATTGCACGGTTTTGAGCAACGCCTGACGCCGGATATCTACCCGGCTGATTTCAGCTGGGCACCCAACTGGGTCGATGAAGGACAGCGCGATACATCAGACACGACGGGGGTGACGACTTCGGGTCGCTGCCGTGACAGCGTACAACTGCAGTATGACAACCTGGTGCAGTCTCAGGCGCTGGCCAGGCTCGATGAGATTGCCGCAAGCGGTGACAAACGTCCTTTTTTTCTGCAGGTCTCTTTTACCCATCCGCACGATCCCTACCTGTGCCTCGAAAAACACTGGGATCTCTACAATGGCCTGGACGTACCGATGCCACAGGTTGGGGTTATGCCCGCTGACCGGCACGATATTCACTCGCGGCGAATACTGGCGCAGCATAGTATGCTCGATTTTAAATTTGACCCGGCCGATGTCGAGCGGGCGAGGCGTGCCTACTACGGGTCAGTGAGTTACATCGATGATTGCGTTGGTGACCTGGTGGCATCGCTGGAAAAAAACGCATTGCTGGATAACACGGTCATTGTGTTTACGTCGGACCATGGCGAAATGCTTGGTGAGCGCGGTATGTGGTTCAAGAAGACCTTCTTTGAGCACGCGCTGCGTATTCCGCTGCTGGTCAGCTGCCCGCAGCGCTATTCGGCCTGTCGGGTGTCAACACCGGTGTCTCTGATCGATCTGCTACCCACCTTTATGGCCTGGGCGGGCGGTGTTAACGAAGTCGAACCACTGGACGGTCAGGATATATCATTGTTTATAAACAACCCGGTGCAGGATGAAAACAGACTGATCTGTGCCGAGTATCTAAGTGAAACAACACCGGCTCCGATCTACATGTTAAAGCGCGGGCGCTATAAATTTATCAGCTCGATCGCTGACCCGGATTTATTATTTGATTTACAGACCGATCCCGATGAGCTGATCAACCGGGCCGATGATCCGGCGTTGGCTGAAGTGGTCAGAGAATTTAAAAGGGATATTACCCGCAACTGGGATAACGACACTCTTACCCGCGACATACTGCTAAGCCAGAAACGCCGACTGCTGCTGAACCGTGCCAGTCGCAACGGTACTCAGCCCGGCTGGGACTATGACAAAGAAAGCGACACCGATATACCCTGGTACCGTGGTGTGCAAGGGTATAATCAGTGGGCCTATAACTATGTGCCGGTCGATGACTAACCCGCTGTTGTTGCACTGCAGTGACACCTTACAACGCGATAGCCAGACGATAGGCATCGAGCATCGCCGCGTGCATTGATCGGCTTGAGACAGCATCGCCTACCCGGTATAGCGCATAGCTGCCATCACTGATCACCGGCTGCGGTCGGGTGTCCAGCAGGGCGTCTATATCGAGTGCGCCCTTGTTCGATGCAGAATCCTTTAGTGTCTGAAACAGACTGTCCACTGGCAGCGTGCCGCGTTCGACGATCACCTGATCGGTCATCAGCTCAACGCTTTCGTCGGTGAGGTCATTGCGGAAAACTGCTCTGAGCCGATTGCCGTCGGGCGTTACTTCCAGCAGCATTAGATCCTGCAGCATACTGATACCTTGCTTATACAGTTGCTTGCGATGTGATGCCCGCTCGGCATAGCCAAGTTCGGCGGTAGGGCGGTCGTCAATTGAGGCCAGTGTGACACTGGCACCTTTGCTGGCCAGATATTGCGCACAGGAGGCGGCTTCGTGTCGGCCGGTACCGTCAAACACAAGTACCTGCTCGGCGGGCTGGACATCATTGCCAAGGATGTCCCAACTGCTGAGGCAGTGCTGTCGGCCAGTGATACCATCAAGGTTGGGCACACCGCCGGTCGCCACAATAATGGCATCGGGCTGCAGTGCCAGCACATCTTCGGGCTCGGCGTAGCAGTTCAAGCGCAGCGTCACACCCAGATGTTCGAGTTCAGCAACCCGCCAGTCAACCACGCTAATGATATCGCGCCGCCAACCGGATCTGGCGGCAAGCAGTACCTGGCCACCGGGCCTGGATGCCGCCTCCAGTACCGTTACGTGGTGACCACGCTCAGCGGCAACACGGGCGGCTTCCAGTCCGGCCGGCCCGGCACCGACGACAACAACTTTTTTTTCTATTGTGTTGGCGGCCGGTATCACTTGTGGCAGTTCGGTTTCGCGGCCAGTGGCCACATTGTGTATGCAGGAGGGTTTTTTGTGCATGCAGTGGCTGGCACCGAAGCAGGGCCGTATCCGATGTTCATCACCGCGTTGAATTTTATTAACGATTTGCGGATCGGCAATATGGGCACGTGTCATCGCCACCATATCCAGTAAGCCCTCGCGGATGGCATAGCGCGCGGTGGCGATATCAACGATACGGGCGGCGTGAAACACCGGGACGGATACCGCTTGCCGGACACCGCGCATACGCTCCAGAAACGGTGCCAGCGGTTCGGTCATGCCGGGCATGTTATTCTCTGCCAATGCTATTTCGGTATCCATTCGACCGAATACGCAATTGAGAAAATCAATCGCGCCCTCCTGCTGCAGGGTTTGCGCAATCGTCAGCGCATCGTCATGGCTCAGGCCACCGCGATTTTCCTCCAGAGACATGCGTATACCCAGTAGAAAATTATCGCCGACCTGCCTGCGTATTTCTTCGTGCACCAGTAGCGCAAAGCGCATACGGTTGGCCAGGCTGCCGCCGTATTTGTCGGTGCGCTGATTGGTGTCCGGAGAGAAAAACTGACCGATCAAGTGCGCACCGGCGTGTGTTTCCAATCCGTCCAGTCCGCCTTCATAGCAGCGGCGGGCTGCCGCGCCAAAAGACTTCACCACGCGTTGGATATCAAACTCATCCATCTCACGCGGAATGCTGCGGTGCAGAGTTTCGCGCAACGGGCTGGGCGCTATTGTCGGCAGCCAGTTTTCGACTGTCGCGTCGCCGCGACGTCCCAGGTGGGTGATCTGGCACATCAGTGCGGTGCCGTGAGCGTGTATGCGGTCGGAAAACTGCTGCAGATAAGGAATCACCGCATCATCGTCGACCCGCAACTGGTCAAAAACACTGGGTGAATCCGGTGCCACATTTGACGAGCCGCCGAACATGGTAAGGGCCAGACCGCCTTTGGCTTTTTCTTCGTGGTAGCGTTGGTAGCGCTCGGCCGGCATACCGTGGTCGTTCACACCGGCCGCATGGCTGGTACTCATTATGCGATTTTTAAGTACCAGACTGCCGATTTTCAGTGGGTCGAATAGCGGATCGTTGTTGCTCTTCGGGGTCAATGGTTGGCTCCGCAGCGATGACAGAAATCACACTATACCTGATCGAGGGCCCGGTCGACGGTGGTGAGGCCGGGTCGGGGTTTGCTGCGCTACAATGATGATCGAGCCGGTGTCAGCAGGGGGTGTCGGTAGAGTAACTTACAGTGTCGGCAGGTCAGTATGGATCATCGTGGATTTATTAAATCTCTTAATTCAGAGCAACGTCAGGCACTGACCGGAAAATCAGATGCAGTCGCCTTTCGGTATCTTGCACTGCACTGGGGGCTTATAGCCGTGGTTGGCTGGCTGATTACCGAGCGGGTCTGGTTGTGGCCGTTGCTGATGGTGGTACAGGGGGTGTTAATTATATTTTTGTTTACCCTGCTGCACGAGACAATACACCGGACGGCTTTTGCAACGCGCTCGTTGAACAATCTGGTAGCCCGTATCTGCGGTCTGGTGATTTTGCTGCCGCCTGACTGGTTTCGTTATTTTCACTACGCCCACCATCGTTTTACTCAGGATCCCGACCGCGATCCTGAGCTCATGACCGCTAAACCTGAAACCACCATTGAGTACCTAAAACATCTGACCGGGGTGCCGGTGTGGATCGGTCAGGTGTCGACACTGTGGCAAAACGCCCGCGGGGTCTGCTATGACAGGTTTGTACCACCCGATGCCAGCGTCGCGCTGCGAACCGAAGCGCGATGGATGCTGGCTATCTATACGGCATTGGTTGTAATTTCGCTGATGATCGGCTCCACGTTGCTACTAACGGTATGGATTATTCCGATGCTGCTCGGCCAGCCCTGGTTGCGACTGTATCTGCTGGCCGAACACGCACGCTGTGCGACGGTGCAAAATATGTTTGCCAATACCCGAACTACCTTGACGAGCTCGGTTGTGCGCGTGCTTGCATGGCAAATGCCTTACCACACCGAGCATCACACCTACCCGAATGTGCCGTTTTTCCGTCTGGCAGAATTGCATGTGTTAATGAAGGGCTATCTGCAAGAGACCGAGACAGGCTATATGACTTTCAATCGAAAATATCTGACAGCGTTGTCCAATAGCGGAAAGTAACCGGTGGTTCTGTAGCGCTGTTTTATTTTGTGTTACCAGAGCGATGAAACTCTCAGGCAGTATCGTCACAGGCTGCCGCCGCTATAGATGTGCAATCGGCACATCGGTGGTATCGATAAAATTTCAGAATCAAGGGCTCCGTTGTCTGACGATGTGGCGGAGGTAACTGGTTCTCTCGAGCCACGCTCAATGGCTATTGAGGAACCCGAAGGAAAACTGTCCGGGCTGGCCTGTGTGTGCGATAAATCTATCTATCAGCGAGTGGGCGTAGCCTGCCTTATAGCGCAGACGGTTCACGATCACCTATGATGCCCGCTGACGTTTTTTTTGCAACTGGTTATGTACGGCTTTGTTTAAACCCTTCTGTCGTTGTGACTGTGCGTCGTATGAGTGGCTGTGGTAGCGGGTTTTTGGGCAGAACTGTGCAAATCAATCAGCGCCGTGTACGCCCGCTGCGTTATTTTTTTGATGGTGTGTAATTAAAATGGCAGTGATCTCTGCGATATCGAGGGTTGTCGTGTAACATGTTTGTGGACACATTTTCCGAAACAGCGATTACAACGCGTTTGTCGTCACACAGCGTGACGGTCAATTGATTGGGAGGAGAGAGAAAATGCTGGGAAGAAAGCTATCAGTTGCTTTGGTGTTGGTTGTCGGTGGTGCGGGTGGCACATCGTCCGGTCTGTCGCATGCCGATGGTAACCGATTACCGACCGACCCGGTGACCGGTGCCACGATCTACGGAACCACTTCAGCGGTTGCCACTGTAACCGAATCTGAGACCGTCGGGGATTCTGCCAGTGCTGCGCCGGCGCCGGCGATGCAGCGGTTTCCCACCGATCCGGTGACAGGTGCAACAATCTATCCGGCGGAGGCCGAAGTGGCGACCGCCAGCGATGTGGCTGAAACTAACAGACTGCCGAGCGATCCGAAAACCGGTGCAACGATATACCCGGATTCTGCAATGCCGGCGGCGGTTGCTTCGGTCACAGGTACCGCGGCAATGACCGCTGGCGGCGACAGCGAGCGCCTGCCCTATGATCCGGTCACCGGAGCCACAGTGTACCCGGGCGATGAACACGCCAGCGCTGCAGTCGCTGACCCGGCGGACAATTCGCTGGTCGCTGCAACTGAGCCGGAGCCTGAACTTGACCCCGGGCGGCTGCCGGCAGATCCGGTCACCGGTGCCACAATCTATACAGCGGTGGCAGCAGAAGCCACAGAAACGGAGACCACATCTCTGGCATCCGGTGAGGCACCCGATGATGCCGTTGAGCCTGCCGGGAACCGACTGCCGTTTGATCCGGTAACCGGAGCGACCATATATCAATCGGCGCCGGCAGAGAGCAGCGGCGAGGACTCGCAAACCACAGGCAGTCTGGAAGTCGCGCCGAAGCCGGCAGCGGATACTGAAACTGCGGCCACGGACACAGATACTGCTATAAGCCCAAGTGCAGTGCTGGCGACCACTGAATCCACGTCACCACGTATAGCGTTTGATCCAGTCACCGGAGCCAGTATTCACGAGGTGGTAGCAATGGCCGGTACGGAGGATCTCACCGTAGACACAGCCACACTGCTCCCCGGAGTTGCAACCACACTCAGTGAAGAGACTATCGTCAAGATCGCCGAGATGGGCAACACTGATATCGACAACAACCTTAACGGCATAAGTCGCCAGCTTGGCCGGGTCTTCGGGGTAACGTCCTCGGTGATGCTGACCTCTACCGATGAAGCATCGGCTACGGTAGCGCTGCCGAGGCTTGTCACAGCCAGCAGTAGCCTGGACGAGGTTACAGATTCTTTTGCCGCGCTGCCGGACGCCGCTAAACACCCGCTGAAAAAAGCCATTGGCAGCAGCCTGATGCGACTCACGCCGCTGGTTGATAATACGCTCGGCAAAGAGGGCGTTGGACCGGTATTAACGCCGGTGATCGGGCCGATGATGGAAACACTGAACGGATTGACCAAATAGTGTTCAGACTATGTGACAAAGGCGGCGCCGCAAGCATAAACCGTTGCGTCGTAAACACGTTGGGCGTCTCTGCCATGTGATCCGGCACGCGCAGTAGCGTCGTTGTAACATCACCGTTTTAAAATTAATGTTGCGCCAGTGGGGTGTGTTCACAGTAACAGGCATCAGCCGCGTGGGCGCACGCTGCGGGCCGCCGCAGTCAGCGGGTAGATGGCACGATTTTCCCATCAGCCGGGGTCATAGCAAGTTACCCCGGAAACGCAACTCATCAATACCTGGCTGTATTCCCGAACCCTGGCAATTCCGGCTCCGTTGGTCGCAGCCGTTGTACTTACCGGTGCAACTGTCCTGTGTTGCCTGTTGATGAGCGCGGCAAGTGCCTCTGAACTGACCCGTCTGGCGTTTGGATCCTGCAATCATTCTCACCTGCCGCAACCAATGTGGTCGATCATCGACTCGCATGAGCCCGATGTGTTTCTGTGGACTGGCGATGTTATCTATGCAGACACCCACGACGCCGCGGAGATGCAGCGCAAGTATGCTGAGCAAATGGCGAATCCCGGATACCGGCAGTTTATTGAAAAATACCCGGTAGCCGGCATTTGGGATGATCATGATTTTGGTGATAATAACAGCGGTAAAAGTTACCCGTTAAAGAAGCAAAGTCAGCAGTTTTTCCTTGATTTCCTTGGTGAACCCGCCAACACAGAGCGGCGTCAGCGCCAGGGTATCTATACCAGTCACACTTATGGCGAGGGCGACAAGCGGGCACGCATGATACTTCTGGATACGCGGTATCATCGTGATCTGCCGGGAGTAGGTCGCGCTGATGTGCTTGGGGAAGCGCAGTGGCAATGGCTCGAACAGCAGTTTCGCGACAATACCGCGGCGATTAACTTCATTGTCAGCGGCGTGTCTGTGCTGTCGAATCAGATGCCATTTGCCGAAGAGTGGAATGATTTCAAATGGTCGCGCAAACGGCTGTTCCGACTGATTGACAAGTACCGGCTGAACGGTGTGATTTTCCTGACCGGAGACCGCCACTTTTCAGCCCATTTGTCAGAGACAGAGCGGGGTCAGCCCTACCATGAATTCATGAGCAGCGGTCTGACACACTATATGAACCGTGCATGGGTGTCGCGAATCTTCCGGTTCTACTATGGTGATGAGAACAGCTACTTCGGCCGTAACTTCAGTATGCTGTCTATCGACTGGGACAGTGATCCGGTGCGGTTGCGGTTTAATGTTTACGATGATCAAAACCGTCAGCAGGTCGACAAAAGCCTGTGGCTCAATGGCCGCTACTGGTCAGATCAGTCGATGCAATTGTCGAACGCTTACGGGAGTGAGTAATCCGGCGCTTGTTCATTGTGATGGGGCTTTCCCGCAGCGCCACTCAGGCCAGTTAGACAGGCACAGTCAGTCAGGCGCGGTAAATCAGGCACGGTAAATCAGAGTCTGTGGCTATCAGATTGCAACGCTGAATCATTGTTGCGGGATCGCTGATACACCGGACAAGGTAACGCCAAGAGGGCCACGCGGAATAGCCAGGTTCAGTGTTTGCCCGCCGCGTAACACAGAAACAGAAACCAGCTCGCCGCGTATGCCATCACGGGTAGCGTTTTGCAGCTCACGAGAGGTGTAAATGAGGGCGTCAGCGTACGCCAGTACTATATCGCCTGTGGTAATCCCGGACACTTGTGCCGCCGAGCCATTGATAATACTCCGAACCTGAACGCGGTTGCTTTCGCCTGCTGCATACAGATAGTTATCGTAGGCCGTATCACCGATCTCAGACCGAATGTCGACCCGTTGCTCGTGCAGTTCACGCATTTTTTCGCCAAACTCGTCCGAGTCGCGCCAGCCTTCCCGGGACGCCGTGTCGATGAGGTCGAGTCTGTCCAGTGTCCATTGATCACTGCGCTGCTTGATTTCCACTGCGGTGCCCTGATCGACTCCGGCGGTTATCAAGCCGTCGTATTGCGTCTGTGTGGCTGAGACGTTACGGTTGCCGCCGCGGCCGGTGGAGTTGTGCAGGTCTGCACCGGTAGCGCTGGTCGCCGCATCGTCGCTTAGAGCGCCCGGCAGAAAGCGCTCGTCCTGATTTGCCTGGAGCGAGTTGATGGCATCGACAGTCTGGCGTAACTGGTCGCGCTCCGAGGCGGCGAACGCCAGTTCCTGCTGCAGCGTTTGTATTTGCGTCTGCAGTGTTACCAGGGAAGGTTCCCCTGTAAATGCAGCCACCGACGTCTGTGAGTCAGCCGCTGCAGTCACAGCGCCCGGGCTGACTGTCTGATGGTCACTCTGACTCCGGCCGATCTGTATCCAGCCTGACATTTGCAAAAAAAGCATGGTGAGTATTCCCGCAACAAATGCCACGGGGATGGCTGGAATCCAATTCTGTTTCATCGGCTATAGAAAGTCTTTAAGCACTTGGTAAAGTGGTGGGTATCACGTGCTTGTGGTAAGCACACAGACTGCGGATTATAGCCGCAGTCGGTTGAACTGCGACGGTTGTTTAGCGGGTGCCTGACAGGCGGCGGTGTCGTTAAACAACGCGCCGTCCACATTGCTGTCAGGCAATCATCAGCTTTGCAGCAGACTGGCCTTGCCGTCTTGCGCGACCTGAACGCCGATTTGCAGCGAGCGGACATCCGTATCCATACTGGCTACGTGAAGCGGCGCGGCTGCCGGACGCAGTGGGTGCGCGGCGCGTGTGGCGTTTCGCACAGAATGTGTCCAGGCCTGGTTTGGCCAGATTTCCAATTGATTTTTGCCCCGTTGCTGTCTCGACAGCAACGCGTTGAGGTCGAGCACCTGATTGCGGTATTGAATAAACCGTGGCTGAAATGATTTAACGATTAGCGGCTGTTCTGTGGTGTTCTCAATTAGCACCCAGTCGTCGAGTTCTTCTCGATTCATTTGTATATTGATGGTCAACTGCTGCGGTGAATCCAGCGTGGTTTGCTTTGCTGCTGCCGGGGTGGCCTTGGTTGGCGCGATGTGGTCTGCGACAGCCGGTGCTGCCATGGCAGACGCGGCCACCACACCGGCGGTGGCGGTGATTTTTTTCAGCGTGTCGCGTTTGGATTTGTCATTAAGACCGGCGTGGGCCGGATTGGTGGGTTGCGCCTTTGATTGATGCTTATTTTCTGTCATGTAGTTCTCCATGCCGCCCCAAAGTGTAGAAGCAGTCAATAGTAATCATTGGGGTATTTGCCGCTAAACCACCGTTGAAGACTGTAGAAATGTGTGTCTTTCAGCCTTTGCAGTTGTCGGGTCCCGTTAGTATGCCGCTGTGTCGGCTGTCAATCGACGCAATCCCCGGTGCAGGGCACTGCAGATTTCTATAGGTATTAAAAACATCAGTCACGGTAGTTCCAGTCCCGAGTGCGGATCAATAGAATACGGATACACGGTATCCAGAAAGCGCGATTGTGCCTTTATTTGTGTAATCCATCGCTGTATATGGGGGTACTCATGCAAGGGCAGCCTTGCTTCATCCGCTCTGTGTGCATAGGCAAAAACCGAGATATCGGCGATAGTGTAATCTGCACCGCCAAGATACTGATTGCGTTCAAGCTCCTTGTTTAGAATATTCAGTGTTTTCAGTGAACCATGGCGTTTGCCGTCAAGCACCTCGGCGGACCGCTTTCGATCCTTACCGGTCATTACCCAGTGACGCAGTGTTGCCACCGTTGATTGAACAGTTTCCCCTTCAAAAAAAAGCCATTGCATAACGGTGGCGCGCCGATAGCGGTCTGCAGGTAAATAGTCGGTGTCTTCGGCCAGATAGATCAGAATCGCATTAGACTCTGCCAGTGTGCGGCCATCTTCAAGACGCAGGGCCGGCACTGCACCAGTGGGATTGATAGCAAGAAACGCGTCGCGCTGTCCTTCGCCTTCAAAAATACTCACGTAGTGTTGCTGGCAGGGAAGGTCAAGGTGGCTCAGTAGCAAGCGTATTTTATAGGCGTTTTGTGAGGGTAGGTAGTCGTATAGTGTAAGCATAGAGTGTCTGCCGGTAGTAGTGTCAAGGGGTTATAGTAGTCGTTGATTTCTAAATTCCAGAACGGATTCTTGCGCTATTTTCGGTGCGATCTGTCAATGAGAACTCTGCAAAGCTGACCTGCACTCCCACT
Source organism: uncultured Granulosicoccaceae bacterium (assembly GCA_938003855.1). Lineage (GTDB taxonomy): Bacteria > Pseudomonadota > Gammaproteobacteria > Granulosicoccales > Granulosicoccaceae. The sequence continues at coordinate 25,884 of CALKXD010000188.1, forward strand.
GATACAACCCGGGCTGAAACCACTGTGACCATAGAAAAATAGACCGAAGCGCCACCCGGGTCACCGAATGGCTTGTCCGGCTTTCCCTTAACCCTCGATCCCGATAATCTTGACACTGATATCGTTAGTCAGGGCGTGCCCTGCGGGTCACCTTATGGGGTCGATGATGATTGCCAATGACCAGAGCCGGGCACCGGATGCGATTTGTCATAAGGCTCGGGATGCAGCCTGGGAAGAACCACGCTCACGAGTGTGCTTTGACTGGGGTCCCGGTGGTCCGTTGCTCAACAATCGAGGTGTATAGGTTGTTGACCGCGCTCAATGCACCGACACCCGGTGGCCTGACCTGGATTCAAATCAACAAGCTGATTCGCGGCCTGGTCGGCAAGGGCTGCGTGCCGGGCATGGGTCTGGTTGAACTATCCTCCGCTCTTGAAAATAGCAGAACTACGCATATCCATGCCGGGCGTCTGCTCTGTAATTTGATCGGGGCAACCGTGCGCGGCGCGTATTACGACCAGGACCGGCCCATGCCTGCCGGTAGATGAGTTCAGGGTCTGGTGTATCCCGGTAGCTCTATCACGTAACTGTCTACCGCGCCGGAATCGTACCAGTCCGACCCGAACACTATTCTTGTGCCTGACGGGCTTATCGTTGCGTGAGGCTCACCGAAGTAGGGTGCATAGCGGCCGTTGACGGCATTTTTGCCGGTGGAGCGATGATGCGCCAGTCTGCAGGTGACCGGTTGCTGCGGATTGGTGTCGGTTAAATAGATCTCCGAGAACAGGGCCGGTGCCGGCTGTTGATTGCTGAAATACCGTGCCTGCCCGGCGCTGCCTATACTGGACAATGCGACCCACCCCGGTCGCTTGTGTGCGAGGGCTGATAAATGCGTGCTGCTGGTCGGGTAGGGGTAGCCGTGCTGCTCGCTGATAATATTACGACAATCACCGGTTTCCAGATTGTGCTGCACCAGATGACCAACGCCGCGACGAGCGTCGCCATCACAGCCGTGCGGACTTGAGCCAAACGCCACCTGATACAGGGCATCCTGCCCGGTGCTGGTGGAGCCAATGGTGGAGTGTTCTATCGACGATTGTAAATCGGGGGTAACAAGAACTTTCTCAAGGGTGTTGTCGAGTACTTTGCCCTGTAACCAGTAACGCGTGCCACTGGCTGTGGGTGTCGGGGCGGTGCTTGCCGACCACGGGGTTGCGTTACCCGTCGGTTGAATTATTGTCCTACCGGTGCTGATGCGATAGCTGAACATGATTGTGTTGCCGTCGTCCCGGCGACAGCGAAACCCGAATTGATCATCATCCAGAGATTGCATGTGAACGTCACTGCCTGCGACTGGCAGGGATGTGCCACACCATTGACTGAAGTCGGCTATTAATTCTGACTCGTTAGTCCGTGGGTTGAGTCGTCTGAACTGACCGTAGTCATGCGCCGCCGCACTGACATAGAACAGTTCATCAGGGTTGCTATGGCTCCAGTAAGCCTCTTCTAGATCTGCCGGGGAAAACAGCAGCGGGTGGATAAACTCATAGGTATGTCCGTCTCTCAACTGGTGGCCGTTGCCGTCCGTGCCGGTACGGTAGAGCAGTAACAGCGACTCGTCGGAGTTCCATGCCTGCATGGTACTGTACGCCGGTTTATGCACCTCGCCGGTAACGCTGTCGGTTATGCGGATAACGGTCGCACCGAGAGCGGGGTCGGTGTAGGCGACGTTGACGTCGGGCTTTGGCAATACCGGGATCACCACCTTGCGTGTATCGGTAATGCTGCCATGGCACATCGCAGTGCCGGCCGTACCCGCTATAGTATGGTGGTCTTGTTCACTGCGATCAGTATCGACACTTGCCGGTGCGGTGCACCCGCCTGAAAGCAAAAGCAGAGCGCCGCCAGTCAAGCTTGCTGCAACGGTGCTTCGCAGTTGGCGGCCGGAACACGCAGGCGGTGGCTGATAGATGTTCAGGGTTGGTATAGTGATCACCTGGCAACGGTATCGAAAGATAATAAGTCTACAACGAATAAAGTTGTGATGTAATAGCCGGTAAACAGAAGGGCATGTTGCTCAAGACTGACTGTTTCTGTTGCTGGCGCACGGACGATTAATGACGTGCAGCCGTCAAAAGGCCAGCGCCGGTGTCTGCCTTTTGTGCAATCTGGATTCTTTCAGATCACCTGTTTTTTACTTTTTGGTCGGCATGCATCTTATACGTTGTATAACGCACCTTCCGGTGGCTGCATTGAGTTGGTCTGGTTTTCCGGTGACGCATTTGCAGGACAGTTTGAATGCTCACAGAACTAACACTACAGCCCGGCCGCTTGCGGCCGATGGTCAGTAAAATAGCGTTATCGCCTCGTCGGTGCAGTTAAGCTTACAAATCTGATGACGCAGGCTGTCAGTAACGCCGTATCGTGAGTAACCAACCGCTTTGCTGTTCTGCTGTAGTATCCTCTGTAGCTTCCACAGGGAGGAGAGCGACGGGGACGAAATCAGTGAGTCATTTGGTGTTTGTGGTCTGGTGTGAAGGTTGGTAGTGCGGCTTGCTGTTCGGTGAACAGGACGTCGAGCCCTTTGCAATAGTCAGGTCAGGTTTAATGCTACACCTATATAGAATATCCATGTCACCAGCGCCTGCCGTGGCGGGTTGTCATTAGCCGGTATCGGCTGGTTGACATGTGTTTGTAAGTGTTGCGCAAATTCAGTAGTAATCGAATAACTCACTTGATAAAATCGCGCCGTGGTTTGGTCGTGAGTTATAGGGGAGTTAGCAATGAAATATTTTCCGACACTGGTGCCGTTTCTGTTGTCAGGGGGGCTGGCTGTACCGGTCCTGAGTATTGGTACTGCCGTTGGCGCTGATCCGGCTGCCATTGACATTGGCAACGCTATTTTCACAAACCGCAGCGCGGATTGCGCAGATTACGCCGGAGTCTATTCTGCCAGCGTTAATGATGTTCAACGCACGGTGAGTTTTGAATCATCAGTGTCACTGACAACGGATGAGAAAAACTGCTACCTACAATCCGATTCTATTCCTAATTACAATTTCAACGAACCCCCGGCCCGTTTCGTTACACCGGTAGCTGAGGCAGACTTCTCTTTTACGTTGCCACGTGCGGCAGTGGCGGCTGATGAACCCACACCATTGAGTCCGCGCAGCTACGATGCAGTGTTGCTGAACGGCGTTGTGATCGATGTACTATCCGCCGGGTGTTATAATCCGTCAGCATCTAGAGCAAACCAGTTTGGTAACACAATGGCCGGCTGCAGTGAGTCCAATACATGGCAGCTTGATGCCTTATGGTCGATAAACAATTTCGGCACTGATGCTCACAACGCGCATACCCAGCCGGATGGTACCTACCATTACCATGGCAACCCGAATGCTCTGTTTGACACTAATCCCGGCACCGAAGGATCCCCGGTCATCGGGTTTGCTGCGGACGGATTTCCGATCTACGGCAGTTGGATACCCGATGCCAGCAGTGGCAAGTTACGCAAGGCGGTGTCCGGTTACACCCTGAAGAAAGGCCAGCGACCGAGCTCTGAAACCGACCCGGGCGGCACTTATGACGGTATGTATGTTCAAGACTACGAATACACCAGTGCCGGTGATCTGGACCAATGCAATGGCATGACTGTCGATGGGCAATACGGTTACTACGTCACTGACGGCTACCCTTTTTTGTTAGCGTGCTTCACCGGCACAGCTGACGGTTCTTTTAGTAAGCGTCCTAATAAAAACCATCAGCACAATAAAAAGAAAAAGGGCGGAAACTAATAGTGTGGAAAGTTGAGAGGATGTTGTCTGGCAGGCATCAAAGCCCGGTCGGCAGGTTAATGCCTCTCATCTTTCCGTAAACTCCGGTGCTTGCGGAATTGTTAAGTGGCCCCTCATTAACTGTCGTTATCCGGGTTCAATCGGCGGTGATTCACGTCCACCGGTTTTCTGTCGTTTCACGACTGTTTATTGATTGCAGCGATACTCTGAGTCAGCTAGCCACGGCTTGAATCCAGTATCGCGTTATCGGATCGAATTATGAAACGTTTAAATGCAGTAGCCGCATTACTGGCAGGCTTGCTGGCGACCAAGACAGTGGATGCCAAGCCCAATATACTGCTTGTCATTGCAGATGATGCAGGGGTGGATGTATCCCGTTGTTATCAGCTTGGAGAGCAACAGGCATTGATGCCAACGCTTGAGCATTTGTGTGAAACCGGAGTGGTGTTTGATAACGCCTATTCTGCACCCGTGTGCTCTCCGACACGTGCCACTATCATGACCGGGCGATACGGGTTTCGCACCGGTATTGGTGCGCCGATACCAAAGAGAGGCGGTACTGGTTTATCGAGTGACGAAACCAGCCTGTTTGACCTGCTGAACACGACGGATTACGCAAGTGCTTTGATTGGTAAATGGCATCTGGCATCTGCGGTGACTGACCTGGGGCATCCGGCCGACCTTGGTGTTAACGAGTATTTCGGCATGATGTCAGGTAGTGTGCCGGACTACTTTGACTGGCAGGCTAATGATAATGGCACCACGGTCGAGGTATCGCAGTACAGCACCACGGCGTTAACCGACCGGTCCATTGACTGGATTAACTCTCAGCAGTCGCCGTGGTTTTTGTGGCTTGCCTATAATGCGCCGCATACGCCGTTTCATTTACCACCAAAGTCGCTGCACAGTTTTGATGAGCTATCTGGCAGTGTCGCAGACATTAAGGCGAACCCGTTGCCGTATTTCCAGGCTGCACTGGAGTCACTTGATACTGAAATGGGGCGCTTGCTGTCGTCATTGCCTGAAGACGTACGTGAGAACACCATGGTAGTTTTCATTGGCGACAATGGCACACCGGGTCAGGTTGCACGACATCTTTATGGCGATAAAGGCGCCAAGGGAAGTATCTATGAAGGTGGCACGCGTATCCCTTTTGTGGTGTCCGGGCCCGGTGTCGATGCGGGGCGCAGCGACGCTTTGGTCAATACCAGTGATCTATACGCCACCATCGCCTCATTGGCAGGGGCATCGTCGAGTGCCGCGGACTCCATCAATATGGTGCCGGTCCTGCACGGTGAGCCCGGCGGCCGCCGCCATGCCTACGTTGAGCTTTTTGGCAATAACCGCCGCGGGCCGGACAAGGCCGGGTGGGCAATACGCGATAAGCAATTCAAGCTGGTGACCGAGAAAGATCAGCCTGCGAAATTATTCGATCTGAGCGCTGACCCCCTCGAGACAACTGATCTGCTGCCCAATGGCAACGACGCTGTGCAACGCAAAGCCGCAGAACTTCTGCAAGCTGCCACGGCCTTAAAGCAGTAATACGGGTAGCGGCTGATCGGCCTTGCTGGTAGCCGGACCGTTGAGGGTCGGCCCCTGACTTGACTCAGGATATGCAAAAAGCAGTATACTGTATGAGTATACAGTTTTGGAGTGCGCAATGCACGAAACCCCGTTGGTGCGTCGTGGCAGAGGTTCCCTGAGCAATGCCACCGGCAGATTCGAGTCAACCCTGCATCGCGAAATTGACGATGGCTGGTGTTCCTACATCGAGCCCGAAACCCGCATCCGCACGCAGTGGCGGCACGACTGCAATCGCACGGTTATCACCCGCAATAAATCGCCGGATATAAATTTCGACCGTTCAATCAATCCGTACCGCGGTTGCGAGCACGGCTGCATTTATTGCTTCGCCAGACCCAGTCATACCTACCTCGGCCACTCCGCAGGGCTGGATTTCGAGACTCGTCTCTACGCCAAGACAGACGCCGCCGCTTTGCTTCGGGCAGAGCTCTCAGCCCGATCCTACCGCTGCGAACCAATAGCTGTTGGCGTTAACACCGACGCCTATCAGCCGCTGGAAAAGAAATTAGCCATTACCCGCCAGTTGCTTGAAGTGCTGCTCGAAGCCAGTCATCCGGTGTACTTAATTACCAAGTCATCGTTGATAGAGCGCGATATCGATCTGCTGTCCGAACTAGCCGGCAAGAATCTGGTTTCCGCCTGTATTACTATCACCACACTGGATCGTGAGCTGGCAAGAAAGCTGGAGCCCAGGGCTACTACCCCGCACCGTCGCCTGCAAACCATCAGTCGCCTGACCGACGCTGGCATTCCGACGCGGGTATCGGTCTCTCCGGTGATTCCGGCCTTGAACGAAGAAGAAATAGACAACATCGTGAAAGCTGCGGCCGGGGCGGGCGCTACTGCGGCACATGCAATAGTATTGCGGCTACCCCACGAGCTTCAGCAGTTGTTTCCTGAGTGGCTCGAAATGCACTATCCCATGCGCGCTGCCAGGGTGCTGAAGGCAATCCGTTCGTTGCGCGATGATAAGCTCAACAACGCCGACTTTGGTGCACGTATGATGGGCAGCGGACCACGTGCTGACATTATCAGACAACGGTTTGAGTTGGCCTGCAAGCGCGCTGGTATTCACTGCGGGCGTGATCTTCAGCTTGATACAACGCGTTTCAGGCCGCTGTCGGCCGGCGGACAACTGTCTCTGTTCGACGGCTGATGTAAATGGTTTGTCAGTGGCAGGCGTCTAGCCTGTCGGTTGATCGCCCTTTAGCGTGATTCGGTGCAGCAGGCGTCGATGCCCCTGATAATCATTAATCGGGTAATGCAGCGTACAGCGGTTGTCCCACAGGGCAATATCACCGGTTTGCCATCGGAAGCGGCAGGTATATTCGGGCTGAGTCTGCAGCGTAAACAGTGTCTTCAGCAAGGCGGTACTTTCCTGCTCGGTCCATCCGCTGAACTGCGTGCTGTGTGCCGGGCTCAGGTAGAGACTCTGTCTGCCGGTTTCAGGGTGGATTCGCACCACCGGATGTTCGGCCATCAGATCTGCGGCTTGCACGTCTGTGCCCTGATCGCCAAGCCTGTTGGCGCGGGTCGCAGCCACTGCCTTGTTGCCAGCGCGGGCCACAGCCTTAAGGCTCTTTAAAGTACCGGCCAGCCCGTCGGATAAGGCGTCAAATGCCGCGTATTGGTTGGCAAACAGGGTGTCGCCGCCGATCGGTGGAATCTCAATAGCGTATAACATGGTAGCCATCGGTGGACATGGCTGATAGATGGTGTCGGTGTGCCATACGCCGCCGAAGTTGACGGTTTCGTTTTCCTTTTTCAATACCTCGGTAATCTGCGGGTAGCCCGGGAGTCCGGACAGAAAAGGGTAAGTGTCAGGCTCGCCAATTTGCGATGCGAAGACCATTTGCTGTTTGGGGGTGAGCTGTTGGTCACGAATAAACACCACCAGATGCTGCAGCCACAGGTGTCGCAGTTCCGTGATGGTGTCTGAGTTGAGTCCCCGGGCGACATCGATGCCGCTGACGATAACCCCGATCCCGTTACTCAGTGGCTCTGTTTGCATGGGTTAATTCACTGTCAAAGAATAAGCAAGCCTGGTCTATTAGCACTTGGTGTTACCACATTTTCGCCTTGGCGTTTTCGGGGTAGTCGGTATCGTAAGTGCTGCCATCAAAACCGGCTTTGAATTCTTTGATGAAATCACCGGCAGTAGGTACCTGGCTGCTTTCGTCGTCACTGGTCCACAGGGTTGATCGCATCATCGCTTTAGCACACTGGAAATAGACTTCTTCGGTGCTGATCACTGCGACGGTTTTCGGCTGTTTGTTGTTACGTTCGAAATGTGCAAGTGCCTTATTGTCAGTGGTCAGTATGCCGCGACCGTTGATGCGCACCACATTGTTGCTGCCAGGTACCATGAACATCAGTGACACTCGCCCGTCCCTGACGATATTGCGCAGCGTATCGATGCGATTGTTGCCACGCCAATCGGGAAGCCACACGGTTTTGTCGTCGGCGATATGAACAACCGTCTCGATATCACCACGCGGACTCGCATCGGTGCCCTCCGGCCCAACTGTCGAGACAATAACAAAGCGTGAAGCCTCGATCCATTGACGGTAGAGTGGCGTCAGGTGTGTTGCTACTTTTTCCAGAGAGGTAGGGACTGCTGCGTCGTAGAGTGATTCCAGCTCATCGATGGTTTCAATTGCTTTCATAGTGCACCTCTGGGCATCCATTGCATCGGTGTTGTCCGGTGGTCGGGTGTTGTATTCGCGTTAAAGGATACACCAGGCGATCGGCTATAAATACCCGCAGTGATACCTTTGGCTGGCGGCGGCAATCCATCTCTGCATGGCGATGCGCCAGTGACGGCTGGCTTGTGTCCGCCAGCCAACCGCTGCGCGCTACCGCCAAAGCACTGTTTAACTAACAGCGCTGCCGGTGAGTTTACCTGCCCCGCCGTGAGTCATTCAGGTGGTCCACTCGACCTCGAGTTTCTGCACACCACGAAACACCAGAGTCGGCAGGTAATTCCAGCTTTGATCATCCACCAGGTGCAGCGAGGGCAGGCGGCGGGTCAGCTGTTCCAGAATGACGCGCATTTCGAGCCGTGCGAGCGGCGCTCCCATGCAGAAGTGTGCGCCCAGCCCCAGTCCCAGATGCTTTTTTGCGTTTCGGCGCGTGGCGTCGAACTTTGCGCCGTTGGGAAACATGTCTTCGTCGTGATTGCCAGAGCCCATCATCATCAGTATTCGTGCACCCTTGGGAATCGTGACGCCGCCGAGTGTCGATTCACGGGTGGTTATTCGCCGCCAGCCGAAAATTGAGGAGTCGATGCGAAGAATCTCTTCAACGGCATTTTCAATAAGATCAGGCTGTGCGCAAAGGAGTTCCCATTGTTCGCGGTCGGTCAGCAGGTGACGCAGGCCGTTGGCAGAGGCCTGGGTGGTGGTTTCATGCCCGGCAAACTGCATCAGGAACATCACATTGTAGAGATAGTTGATGGTAAACAGTGACGGGTCATCGTGGTGAATGCGTATCAGGTCGCCAAGGTAGTTGTCACCGGGGTTTCTATAAGCGCGATCAACCAGATCTTTGGTGAACTGCCAATGCTCACCCATGCCGTGCATCATCGCTACCTGCTCTGTTTCAGTCGGTGAGCCCCAGTTGACTATCGCCCGGTCGGAGCCGAGCTTTTTTACGAATACGGCATCTTCGTCGCTGGCGCCAAGGAACAGAAAAATCGCCAGTGCCGGTACTTCGTAGAGCAGCTGCGATACAAGCTCGGCATGGCCATCGCCAATGAACCGGTCAATATAGCGATCGACAATTGCTCGAATTCTGTCTTCCATTTGATTGACGCGCTTTGGGGTAAACGCAGTGCCGAATATTTTCCGGTGATGCTTGTGAGTGGCCGACGATTCGTCCACCAGTGACGGCTCGATGGCAAGGTTCTGTTGATCGCGAATTTTTGCTGCAGCCGGGCAGATCGGGGTGACCGGGTGGCGGGCATTCAGTGGCGAGTAGGTTTCCGGATCACGATACACGGTGGCGATATCGTCGTACTTAAGGACTACCCAGTAATTGTATTCCGGGCTATAGAAAACCGGTTCGGACTCACGGGCCTTGTCGAAGAACTGATACGGGTTCTGCAGGTACTCAGCGGAGAACGGCTTGAATGCCTGAGCTGTCTCGCTGGCCGGGCAAGTGCTGTCCGGCATCGCGTCAGCTGGGTCCGAATGAAACATACCGAATTGGTTGTCAGCAGACATAGCGTCAAAGGCCTTGGCTATCAAATAGCAGGCAACATAGCACAGCCTGTGTACTCAGGCATAACCGCAACGCCCGGGTGTCAGCCGTGGGGTTGCAGCATCCGCTGTGCATTGACTGCGTGCGCTCCCGCCCGAACGGTTTATTGTTAGACAGTTTTGGTGACGTGGGCCGGGCGGTACGTCCTGTATAGCGCTGATCTGCCGGCGGGCCTCTAGGCGATTGCGATATTGTCCACTATCGAGACACTGGCGAACGAATTACCGTCAGCGACAATGCTCATGGTTCTTTTCAAGGAGTCCGTCAGAGACAGTCCGCAGGCCTTTTGGGTGGTCATGACGGATGCTGTGTGCTGTTGTAATGGTACTACGGTACTTTCCCCCGCTGCCAGGTGCAACGGACCGTCTTTGAGCAACGCAGAAAAATTAAACTGACCCCGTGGTACGTTGGTCACGGTTGGAGTCATGTGAGTGATGGTCACGGCACTGTCAGCGGTGTTTTTAAGGACCACTTCCAGATCATTTTTTGTTGCTGAAATCCGCGTAGTAACTTCTATATTTGCCAGACCCGGCAAAGCGCAGTCATGTGTGGTGCCGGTGGTTGCCAGCAGTGCTGATGCACCTGCCGATGTTGCTACAGTGGCAGCCAAGCCTGCAGAGGCTGCGGCTATCGTTTTAATGGTCTTGCGCTTTGCGTAATCGATCATGTGTTATTCCGGTTAGTCCCGGACAGAAGCTGGTATTTAATACGTGATTAACAAGGCGATTATCGGTTAATTAAAGGTTGTTGACAATTTGGTGCTGTAGTTTTTTGTAACTGAATTCCCGTGTGTTGCAGAGATCTTAACCGTCTATAGACAGAGTACGTAGATTTCATGCAGAGGGCAGACCAGCATTGACGTTACCGGCGACGGCTGAGGAGCGGTGTCACAGCGCTTTTTTTAAGCTGATTAAACTCGGCAATGAAACTATCGCCGACGCCATACAACTCCCTGTCAACATCGTAGCTGTGATAGCACAGCGGTCTGAGGGTAT
>CALKXD010000189.1 GCA_938003855.1 uncultured Granulosicoccaceae bacterium
TCAATTTTTTCCATAAATAGTTTGTAAAACAAGCGCTTTGGAGTCTGTTCGGCGGAAGTTAAGCTTTCTGTTCTGCAATGATGCTTCGGGATTTGTCGTGTCGTGACCGCTACCAAAGCGAAATAAGAACTATTTAGTTAATAGTTGATTGAATTTGTCAGGTAATGCATTATTTTAGGGTATCCGTGTACATGTTTAACCAAGAGTCATTGAAATGAGCGCAGAAGCAGGCACTGAGAGTTTAGAAGATTTCCCTGATCCATTGGTCTTTACCGAGGCCGCTGCGCTAAAGGTGAAAGGTCTGATCGAAGAGGAGGGTAATGCCGAGTTGAAGTTGCGCGTGTTTATCTCCGGCGGCGGCTGCTCGGGATTTCAGTACGGGTTTACCTTTGACGAGGACATCAATGACGGTGACACCGAGGTTGAAAAAGAAGGAGTGAAGCTGTTGATCGACCCAATGAGCTATCAATATCTGATTGGTGCCGAGATAGACTACACTGAAGGTTTGGAAGGGTCTCAGTTTGTTATACGCAATCCTAATGCGACAACCACCTGCGGTTGTGGATCTTCCTTTTCAGTCTGATTCTTTTGATATCACCGGGTAATGACCCGGGCTTGGCTGCCGTTGAGTGAGTCACGACGGTGTTGCCGGATAAAAGCCTCCGAGGATTGCCGGTTGTGAAGCGCCAGTGACGCTAATCAGGTTGCCGGTCATTTTTGACTTGTGACGGTACGCCAGCCAGGCAAAGGCTAAGGCTTCACAATAGTCAACATCGATGCCCCGGTCTGCAGTCAGGCCCACGCTGCAGCGGCGATCGATGAGCGCTTCTATGCGTTGGACCAAGTAGCTGTTATGAGCACCACCGCCGCATAGAAGTACGTCGTCGGGCAGAGGATCCAGAACGCTAATCTCGTTTGTGATCGTCGTTGCGGTTAATTCCAGCAGGGTGGCTTGAACATTTGCCGGGGGAAGTGTCGTGTGCGCCAGATGGGCATCCAGCCAATGCCGGTTAAAATGATCGAGCCCGGTGGTTTTGGGTGGGGCGGCGTGAAAAAACGGATCACCGAGCATCGAGTGCAGCAATTGAGGGTCACAAACGCCAGAACGAGCCCACGCACCGTCTTTGTCATAGGGTAGATCCCGGTGTTGCTGGCACCAATTGTCCATCAGGGTGTTTGCTGGTCCGGTATCGAATCCACTGACGCGGCCAGAGTCGCCTCCTGTCAGTATCGTGATGTTGGCGATCCCGCCTAAGTTAACTACAACGGTAGGTCCAATGCCCAGTAGAGTGCTGGCATGAAAGGCCGGAGCAAGTGGCGCGCCCTGTCCGCCGTGTGCCATGTCGGCGCGCCTGAAATCACCGATAGTGTCGATGCCTGTTCTCGCGGCAATTATACTGGGGTTGCCGATCTGCAGGGTGCCAGGGTGGGCGTCGTCTGGCAGGTGGAAAATCGTCTGGCCATGAGAGCCTATCGCGATCACGTCGCCGGGCTTGATCGACGCGTGCTGCAGGAGCTGCTCTACAGCGTCGGCGAAAGCGGCGGCGACGCGATTATCGAGCCTGATGAAATCGTCCAGGCGGATGTGAGGCTCAGAATTCAGGCGCACCAATCGAGTGCGCAAATCGCTGTCATACTTTGTTGTCAACGAGCTGACGCAATTGATACTTGATGATGTGCTTAGTTCTACCAGTGCCGCGTCAATACCGTCAGCACTGGTACCTGACATCAGTCCGATATAGAGCCCGTTAGACACTCTGGATGTGCCTGTATCGTCCGGGGTTGTGGTGTTTATCTCATTGCCAGCGTATCGTCGTCCTGCCGTACTGAAGCCAGGTGCGCACGCAGTGGCTGTATTTCCAGTTTAAACCTGGCAAGTTGCTCAGGTTCCAGGGGGATGGAGCCACCGAGCTCTACTTTCTGCGGATCGTGATGGACGCCATCTACACGGAATTCGTAGTGGAGGTGGGGGCCGGTCGCCAGGCCCGTCCGGCCGACATAGCCGATAACCTCTCCCTGTGACACTCTCTTGCCGGCTTTGAGGTTTTCTGCAAAGTTATTCAAATGCGCATAGAGGGTGGAGTGTCGATCGCCGTGCTGAATTTCGATCACATTGCCGTAGCTGCCGCGAACCCCGGCAAACAGCACGCGGCCGTCACCCGCTGATGTAACCGGCGTGCCAGTCGGTGCTCCGTAGTCCACGCCTTTGTGAGCTCTGATGGTGTGGCGAATCGGATGCTTCCTCTTCAGGTTGAATCGCGATGTGATGCGTGCCTTTACCGGGTTGCGCAGAAACTGTTTTTTCAGGCTTTGGCCCTTCGCGTCGTAGTAGCCGGTTTTGCCGTCGCTTACATGCCGGTAAGCACTGTGAATGTTCCGGGCGGAGTGATATTCAGCAGCCAGGATATTTCCATCTTTAACTTTTTCCCCGTCTTTGTAATAGGCCTCATGCAGGACGGTGAGTCGGTCCCCGGCGCGGACTTCACGATTGAAGTCGACGGTCCACTGGAAAATAGAGTACAAATCCATAATGACCGACTCTGACAGGCCGGCACGTGCACCGTCGATAAACAGCGACGACTCCATGGTCAGTTCAGCAAGTTTCACCTGTTTATTAAGTGGTTTGACGTCCAGTTTTGCTGAGAATTTGTTGTCAGCTTCACGGGTGATAGTCAACGTGTCTGTCAGGCTAACCTGGCGGATGATACCGGTTAGGCGTCGTCCCCCATCCAGATTGATCAGGATCTCCTGGCCCGGTCGAATGTTTGTCAGATGCTCAGTGACCTCCGGCAGCGCGACGACTTTGGCGATTTCAGCAGAGGATAAATCCTGGTTGGCCAACACCCCGGATAATGTGTCCCCCTTTTCGATCACTACCAGAATCTGAGATGGCTCCTGGCTGTAATCGTTGGCGAGTTCGGGCTCGGCTGCGGTCAGCGGAACCGGACTGGTCAGCGGTGCACTGGCCGCAGGCCCTGGCAAGGGCAGAAAGTCATCGATACGTTCTACTTCGACAAAGGGTACTTCAGAAGGTGCAGGGGTGGCTGGGATCAGATTGTTGCTGTTAAAAAAGAATTGGGGTTGCGGGTCTTCTGTGATTTCCTGTTTTGCCAGCGTAACGGTCGCCTCTGAGGTGGTGGGGAAATCCGGAGACGTATTGGTGTTGGCGATCTCTGCTGTCGGTGGAGCAGACCGCGTGGCGAAGTTGTAGACCGTTGCACAGGCTAACCCGACACAAGTCAGGGCCAGCGCTCTTCTGATTCGACCGTTTCCGGTAGAGCTGTCAGAGGGTTGGGTTTTGTGTCCTTGCACCTCGGGCGTGTATGACTTTTCCGAGCTGATTTTGTTGTAATCGACCAGCACCTGATTGCTGGTTGAGGCGAGCTGCTTAGGCACAGGCGTGTCTCTGGGATAATCAAGCGAACTAGAATAAGTCGTCCGTGTGTACGCGTCAAACTAACATCTTTGGGCAAAATAAGAATAAATGTTTTTTATTTCAATGTGTTGCGGGTGATGTTGTTGTAAAGTTGCTGCAATTTAACAACGTTGTTTAATTGAAAGGATCAGTCATTGGGGAGGCTTGATCCTGATGTGCCAGTGCTTAAATCCCGAATCCTGCGCATGTACGACCGTAGACGTGCCGCAAGGTAGGCGACAGTACGTACGCCTGAGTTATTGACGTTCGCTGTTGGTTTCAGTGACTGGGTGTTTCGGTAGCCTGATGGAGTAACCGCAAGGCCAGATAATTAAGGGTCCCTGCAGACTACCGATATCAACCAGCTGGACAACCAGGTCGAAGTGGGTAAAGAGAGGCAAGACGATTACTGATCGACGGTAAATCGGCATCACATGTCACGGCAATGCCTGATGGTCGATCGGCGTGTAACGCTGATCGGGGTTGACGATAGATTGTGCCGGTTCGGGGTTAGCAGGATACTTGTTGGATGTGCCCGGTTGAATCGGGCGTGAATTTACTGTCGTTGTGATCTAATCCGGTGTGTATTACTGGTAGCAGGTATAGCGAGTGCCCA
>CALKXD010000190.1 GCA_938003855.1 uncultured Granulosicoccaceae bacterium
GAGGCCATCGCCATTAATATCTCCGGCATTTCCAACGGCTTGACCCGCGAACCTAAAACTATTTTCACCAACAATTACAAAACCATTGGTATCACTGCCATCTTCGAGGTCAAAGGCGGATATAAATTCGGGCGAATCGGAGGTTCCGAAAAACACATAGGCAGCGCCCGAGAGTATTCCATTTATATCTGAATCAGTAGCACCAACGACAATATCCGCTCTGCCATCGCCATTGACATCACCCGCGGATTGAACCGAAAAGCCAAAGTTGTTGTCGCTTTGAGCTCCGATAAAACCAAAGCCGAGGCTGGAATTGGGAACAGAAGCTGGAACCACACCAAGGTCAAGCTCAAGGTCAGATAGCTCAATGGCCGCTCCGTCTGCTTTACCATATACAACAAAAGCCATGCCCTGACCGTTATCTGACACCTCCCCCTCGACGGCGCCTACAAGTAAATCATCGAGGCCGTCCCCATTAATATCTCCGGCGCTACTGACCGAATTTCCGGTTTGATCTCCCTGTGCGCCAACAGCTTCGCCGGAAAGCTGGCCATAAATGGCAAAGCCTTCATCATTTGAATCACTCTGAAGCTGCTGCAGATCTACGGCAACTCCGTCCTGTTTTCCGAAGATTACATAGGCAGCACCGGCATCGGCGCCATTTGTTGATTCACCGATGGCGCCGACAATTAGATCGTCAAGACCATCGCCGTTAACATCTCCGGCACCACTGACACTCCGTCCTGAAAGGTCTCCTGCGGCGGCGCCCAAAATCGCGAAGCCTCCGCTATTTTCATCCAATGCAATCTGCGCTAAATCGATTTCGGCTGTATCTTGTTTGCCAAATACCAGGTAACTGATTCCTGTATTAGTATCAGAGCCGTCAGCCAGTGGCGCCCCGATAATAAAATCAGCCAGGCCGTCACCATTTACATCGCCAACGCCGCTCACGCTAAACCCAGTCTCGCCGTTACTCGTACCTGGGCTAACTAGGAATCCACCGATCCCTAACTGCAAATCGCTAAGACTGACGGTTGTGTCATCCGTTTTGCCAAATATCACAGCGGCGCCGCCATTTACGTGGGACGCATTGCCAAAGCCAACTACTACATCGGCTAAACCATCCCCGTTGAAATCACCGATGCCACTTACACTCTGAGCAAATTGTTGTGTAACAAGGCTGGCCCCCGTATCTAGAGTGAAACCCGTTTCATTTGACTGATCTGGTTCATCGTCAACCACGGGGTGGGGGTCATCGTTGGTGATAGTGCCGATCGCTGTTGCCGCATTTGCGCTGTCTTTCGAGTCTTGCAGATCTAAAGTAAAGGTTTCAGCGGATTCGAAATCTTCATCTGCGGAGATTTGCAGAGTGATATCTTTGCTTGTTTCACCTTCGCTAAAGGTAATCGAACCCGTGGGCAGAGAACCGCCGAAGTCCAGTGCATCCGCATCAACAGCCAAAACCTGATAGTCAAAGGTCTGATCTGGCGCCATATCACCGGTTCGAGAGACGCTAAAAATGATGTCTGTTGTACCCGAATCGCCTTCGGCGACAGTGACATCCCCAACACTAATGCTTGGTCTGGGCGTTACCTGGGGGGTTGCTGTTATGGTGCTAGTGGCATTTGTTTCGCCTGAGCCGTCATCCCCGGTAAGGCTGATCGTGTCGAGGGGCAAGCCGTCATTGATGGCATCAATACCTGCCTGAGTTAAGCGCACTTCCGAAGCGTCGGTATCTAAAAGGTAGTGACCATTGGTATTGCTGACATCGGTAATGACAACCGTTACCGAGTCAGCGTCCAAATCGCTCGTATTATATTCTCCGGCTACCGTGACACCTGCGATTAGGGTTCCCTCATCTTCAATAAAATCATTGACTTGGGTGAAGCTAACTACTGGCTGATCATTGTTACCGTCGATATTGATGGTGGTGGTGGCCAGCTGGCTATCGGCCTGACTATCATTCAGAACAACCGTGATAGTGCGGGTATTGGCTGTGCCACCAAAGGTGGGTTCATGGCTCGTACTTTCAAAAGTAATGGCGGCAATAGCGGACTGATATTGGCTGAGCGTAGAATCACCGCTGAGCGTGACACTAATTTGGCCAGATACACTGGTATCTTTGGTAATAAATAAACCAGACACCGCATCCGTATTCAGATCATCTCCTGCGCGCGCATCGGTCAAAGTGATGACGGCATTTATCAAACCATCGTTATCCTCATCCGTAATTAGAAGATCGCTATTGGCAATGGAAACCGGGGTGCCCGCAGCGGTCTCAACCACCTCAGTGAAGGTGGTGCTGTAATCGATTCCACCTGAACTGCCATCGAGATCAAGAACTGGCGCATCGTTCACCGGTGTCACCGACGGATCCACCGTTTCAGCATCACCATCGACACTGCCGTCGTTCGGTGTCAGGGTGAAGGACGGCAAGTCTTGACCACTATCCACCAGCGCAAGACCGTCCGCCGTTAACTGCACCTCGCCTAAATCGTCTCCTGTACCCAGAACATAGTTGTCTGTGTCCGAAAGCGTCACGCTGACCGTATCGCCTTCCTCATCGTTGGTCGTGTAGGTCGCAACCACACTTCCGACTGAATTTGTCTCCGCATCTTCGGTGAAGTCGTTCGTGCTCGTAACCGTCAGCGTCGGCGCATCATTGATCGCCGCGACGATAAAGTCTGCCGTTGCATCCACGCTTAAGCCGCCTTCATCCTCCGCCGTAAAGGTCAGGGTCTCGGTGCCATTGGCGTTCAAGGTCGAACTGATGGTGGCAATACCATTGAGGATGCTGACACCGATATTGGTATTGCCCGTGACGCTGTAAACCAGATCGCCGTCTGCAGTTTCGACATCGGCAAAGAGGGCGTTTAAATCAATCGTATAGTCGTCAAAGTCTTCATTCAGATTCTGAGTCGCTAGACCAAGCGTCGTCGGCTCGTCGTTGAGGGGATTGATGTCTAATGTCGCCGTTGCCGCCGTGCTGTCGATGCCATCGGAGATGTTGTAAGTGAAGCTGACGGACGTGTCGTCGTTGAGCGCCGGTGTATAGGTCCAGGTACCGTCTAAATTATCGGTCAGTTGGCCCAAACCAGAATCGATTTGCAGATCGGATGCGGTCAGGTCGTCGTCCTCAGCATCGGAGGCATTGGTCAACAACTGATCCTGGTCAATGATGATCGGATCCGCGTCTTCATCAATGGCTGACAGCGCTACGTTGGAGGTCTCCGGCGCGTCGTTTACACCGGTAATGGTGACGGTGAATTGGTGTTCACTGCCATCGCTGATGGCGATAGTAAAACTGTCAACAACCTGATCACCCTCGCTCAGAGCATTAGTGGCGTCATTGTCACTAAG
>CALKXD010000191.1 GCA_938003855.1 uncultured Granulosicoccaceae bacterium
CTGTATGTACAAGGACGATATGGACTGGGAGAAATGGCTGGAATTATGTGACGAGGATTTTGAATATTCAATCACTGCATACAGCCCGGAAATTCGAAGTGACATGATCTACCTCAGTGGTGGGCGTGATGAAATGCTCAACATGATGAAAATGCTGCCTAAGCACAATTCAGATCATTCGCCGCTCAAGCGCCACTGTTCTGTTTACGCGGTTGATTTTGAAAGCGACGGTGCCACCGCAACGGCGGTGTCTTCGGTAGTGGTTTATCAGACTCAACTGGACGGTATTAACTGCCACGTTGATGCCGGTGGCTCGCAGGTGTTTCTGGTGGGACGCTACTTTGACAAATTCCGCATGACTGATGGGGTCGCGAAGTTTATCGAGCGCGAAGTGAAACTGGACACCCGGAAACTGGATAAGGGTACTCACTACCCGATCTAGCACCGCTGGTGCCGTAAACCGAACTCTGTTTTATATCCCTTATAGAAACAGGCTGCATCTGAGGTGGCCTGGGAAACCTGATTTTATGTCCTGGAAAGTAGTCTGCGCAAATGCGGATGTAGAAGATAACGCGATTAAGCTGTTCGACGTTGAGGGAGTATCGATACTGGTTGCAAGGGTCGGTGAGCAGTACGCTGCGTACCCGCCCGTGTGCCCTCACATGGAAGAGCCGCTTGAGGGATCAGGCATCTGTGCCAAGGGCAAGCTCACCTGCACCAAGCACTTGTGGCAATGGGACATGATCACCGGCAAGGCCGAGCCCGGCCCTGCGGAAAGCCCCCTATTGATGTATGAAGTCCGTACTGAAGACGGCCAGGTCATGGTCAATCTTGAAAAAGAACTCGAGTACGATTTTGACGATGATGACGACGACGATGACGACGACTATTAACGGTCATTTGTCATCAGGCTCCAGCCGGGCAGCGCTGCCAGTAAAATGAAGATTACTATCGGACGCAAGGACGGCGAACCGCTCAGTTTCGATGCCCACCCCGGTGAGAAAGTGCTGCACGCAGCGTTGCGAAACAAACTGGTGGTCCCCTACGAATGCGCTACCGGTACCTGCGGCAGCTGTCGTGCCAAACTCGTAAACGGCGATCTGAGCCCTGGCTGGGTTGATGCACCGGGCAGGAAAGCGCTTAAGGTGGCGCGTGGTGAATTTTTAATGTGCCAGTGTGTGGCGCAGACCGATTGCGATATCAGAATCCCTGCAAAAGTTACTGTGCAGGAATCAACCCTGCCATTACCGCAACACCTCACTGGCAGAATAGGCGGGTTCAGCAAGCTGACACCCGATGTTATCTCCTTCGAGGTAACACTGGATCACGAGGTAGGTTTCCAGGCCGGACAATTCATGGTGCTGCAGCTGCCTGACATTGAGGGCACGCGTGCCTATTCGATGGTTAATTTTGCCACGCGTACAAACTACCTTGACTTTGTAATTAAGCAATTTAAAGGCGGCAAAGGGTCCAGTTGGTTTTTTGATCAGTCACCGCAGGATTGCGAGGTAAGTCTGTTCGGGCCGCTGGGTCACGCCGTCTTTGAACCTCACCTCGAGCACGATCTACTGTTGCTGGCCGGTGGCTCGGGGATAGCCGGAATGATGGCGATACTTCAACACGCTGATCAAATTGGCTACTTGCAAACAAACAATATCGATTTGATCTTCGGGGTCAGATCTGTGCCGGATATATTCTATCTGCCGGTGCTTCGAGCACACGCGTCGAAGTACCCTGAGTCACTGCGGATATCCCTGGCATTGTCAGACGAGCCAGACAGCGCTGATGCCCCCGCGATCTCAGATCAGCTGTCAGACCTGCCCGCTAATTTAAAAATTACCCGTGGGTTTGTTCACGAGCACATAGATGATGCACGGGCGAATGCCAATACAATGGCCTTTATTGCCGGGCCACCACCGATGGTCGATGCCTCAATACGAGAAATTATTGTCGGTAAAGGATTTAGCACTGAGCAGATTCGCTATGACAAATTCGCCTGACGTCGGCTGACTGTCAGCACTGTAAACCCGTGGCAATCACAACATGGCAGGAAACTTCAGGGCCGTTTGCAGTGGGTGAATGCTACTTCCGCAATTAGCACGATAACGCATCACTAACTAGAGGAAAACCATCAATGTTCAGTAATCCCTTTGCCGAGCTATCGACAATCATCTCGCCGTCGGTGATGCAGGCTTATGTTGTATTAATGATTTTGCTGGTGGTTGGTGGAACGCTTCTTGACATAATACACAAGCAAAGTGCCAGGTACTTTTTTGAAAACTCAAAGCGGGCACAGCAAAACGCCAGACGGCAGGTGACCGGTGGTACAAAAGCCAGCCTGGCGATCAAGACGGTCGCCAACGAAGTTCTGACCTCATCTGAGTTCTGCAATTCCAGGCGCCGCATGTCACATCTGCTGACTATGTACGGCTTTATTGTTTTTGTCGCTAGTACCGCGTTACTAATTTTTAAGTATACCGGTGCTGATGCCGACCTGGCGCCCGGGTTGATTCCGCTATTGTGGC
Organism: uncultured Granulosicoccaceae bacterium; assembly: GCA_938003855.1. Taxonomy (GTDB): domain Bacteria; phylum Pseudomonadota; class Gammaproteobacteria; order Granulosicoccales; family Granulosicoccaceae. Next base: position 2,526 of record CALKXD010000191.1, read on the forward strand.
ATCTAGGTGCGTTGAGCCTTTGTGCCGGTGGTTACTGGTTCTGGTTTTCTATTCGGGTTGATGTGGCGTCCGAGGGTGTTAAATGGAATCAGTTCAACGGACGCGGTGATCTGTTTATTCTAGGCCTTCTATCGATGGCCACTTTTGCGTTGCTCTGGTCGTTTTCACGAGATATTGGTGGCGGTATATCGATGCTGTTTTTCGCGCTGTTCATACTGAGCTCTACAGTGTTGTTCGGGTCGGTGTACTGGTCCAAGTTTGCGCATATGTTTTTCAAACCCGCCGCCGCGTTCCAGAAAAAAGTGGCCATTGCTGACGGGTCAAACGAAAACCTGCCTGATGACTTCGATCTGACCGACCCTGATGTGCAGGCCAAATTTCCTGATATCCCTGAGTATATGGGTACAAACCCGCCCAATATGGGGCTTGGTATCAAAGCCGAACCGCCGCGTCATTTCTAGAATACCTCGTCACTGTTAATTTCGACTGCCACTAGTCTGGAGAACTGAATAATGCCAACTTTTGTATATATGACTCGTTGTGACGGGTGCGGACACTGTGTCGATATCTGTCCGTCAGATATCATGCACATCGACAAGACCACCCGTCGTGCTTACAACATTGAGCCCAACATGTGCTGGGAGTGCTATTCCTGTGTGAAGGCGTGTCCGCATCAGGCCATTGATGTTCGTGGCTACGCCGACTTCGCACCGCTCGGTCACTCGGTTCGTGTAAAGCGCGATGAAGAAAAAGGCGTCATTGCCTGGCGCATTAAGTTTCGCAATGGTGAAAAAGACATGGATCTGCTGGCACCGATCACCACCAAGCCGTGGGGCAGTGGTACACCGGTGCTGCGTGACGCCGAGCCACCAACGAAAGACCAGCGCGACAGCCAGTTACTGTTTAATGAGCCTAAGTACATTCGCTTTGACGAAGGTGATATCCATACCCTGGAGTCTAACGGTCTGAAAATGCAGGAAGGAGTCAGCTACTGATGAAGGTTGAAACCATTGTCGAGGACGACATTGACATACTGGTGTGTGGCGCAGGCCTTGGTGGTACCGGTGCAGCGTTCGAAGCGCGCTACTGGGGGCAGGATAAAAAGATTGTCATCGCCGAAAAAGCAAACATCGATCGCTCGGGAGCAGTCGCCCAGGGCCTATATGCGATCAACTGCTATATGGGCACACGCTTTGGCGAGAACAACCCGGAAGATCACGTGCGCTATGCCCGTATAGACCTGATGGGTATGGTCCGCGAAGACTTGCTTTTTGACATGGCGCGTCACGTCGACTCCACCGTGCATCAATTCGAAGAGTGGGGTCTGCCACTGATGAAAGACCCGAAGAGCGGTAATTACCTCCGTGAAGGGCGCTGGCAGATCATGATCCACGGCGAGTCCTACAAGCCGATTGTCGCCGATGCGGCAAAGAAATCTGCGGATAAGGTTTTCAACCGCATTTGTGTTACCCATTTGTTGATGGACGACGCCAAAGACAACCGCGTTGCCGGAGCTGTCGGTTTCAATGTGCGCACTGGCAACTATCATGTGTTTAAATCCAAAGCGGTGATTGTCGCCGCCGGTGGTGCGTCGAATATCTTCAAGCCGCGTTCGGTCGGCGAAGGTGCGGGTCGGGTCTGGTATGCACCCTGGTCGTCCGGTTCAGCGTATGGACTGCTGATCGAGGCCGGTGCCAAAATGACTCAGATGGAAAACCGCATAGTACTGGCTAGATTCAAAGACGGTTACGGTCCGGTGGGTGCCTATTTTCTGCACCTGAAAACCTATACTCAAAATGGCATGGGTGAAGAGTATGAATCTAAATGGTGGCCGTCTCTGCAGGAGATTGTCGGCAAAGAATACCTCGACCCCGAGCTCTCGCACACCACTCATCGGCCGATTCCTACCTGCCTGCGTAATCATGCCTTTATCCAGGAGGTAAACGCCGGGCGTGGTCCGATTCACATGGTGACGATGGAGGCATTCCAGGATCCGCACCTTGAAGAAATAGGCTGGCACAATTTTCTGGGTATGACCGTCGGGCAGGCGGTGTTATGGGCTGCGACGGACGTTGATCCCAAATACGAAAACCCCGAACTGACAACGTCCGAACCCTATGTAATGGGCTCACATGCAACCGGGTGCGGTGCCTGGTGTTCGGGTCCTTCTGATCTGTCACCGCCAGAGTATTACTGGGGCTATAACCGCATGACCACCGTTGAAGGGTTGTTTGGTGCCGGTGATGCCGTAGGCGGTACGCCGCACGCGTTTTCGTCCGGGTCATTTACCGAGGGGCGTATCGCTGCCAAGGCAGCCTGTCAGTATATTGATGATGGCAAGGCCGACGGTATTCGTGTTTCTGATGACCAGATTGCCCGTCGCAAGGCGCAGGTCTATAAACCCATGGAAACCTACAGGGTGTTCCGTAACGAAATTACCGCCGGCTCCGTTAACCCGAATTACATCAACCCGCGTCAGGCTCTGGATCGCTTGCAGAAGCTGATGGATGAATACGCCGGTGGTGTGACCGTAAGCTATATGACCAACGAAAAGCTGTTAAATATCGGTCTGAAGAAAATGAAGTTGCTGGAAGAAGATCTCGAGAATGTCGCCGCTGAAGACATCCACGAGCTACTGCGTGCCTGGGAGATCAAGCATCGTCAGCTGACCTCGGAATCAGTCATTCAGCACACGCTGTTTAGAAAGGAAACCCGCTGGCCCGGATACTACTACCGGGGTGATCACATGAAAGTAGATGATGAAAACTGGCATGTCCTAACTGTCTCCAGGCGTGATCCACAGACCGGTGAATACACCATGGAAAAAGCGCCTTGCTACCATTTGGTCGATGTCGATAAAGACAAGGAAGACGCTGCCTAGCCGGACGCTGTTGCGGCAGGGCGGTTATCTGTTCTGCCGGCACAGCTTATTACAACAAACTGCAGCGGAGCGCTCAGTGAGCGCTAGCGGCTGGTTTAAAACCATCAGGAGAAGAGGTGACGTTTACGCACGAAGGAAATCCTGAGACATCTGAATCAGCAGAACTTGCGACTCGCAGTTTGCGCGCCGTGCTGGTATTGGAGGCGCTGGTGAATGAATCTGCGCCAGTCAGTGCACAGGCGCTTGCCTCCGTGGTCGGTTTGCCTAAGCAAACACTGCATCGACTACTGAACACATTGACCGATGCCGGATTCCTGCAATCAGAGGTCGATAGCATTTCCTACGTGCCCGGCCGCAGATTGCGACGGATGACACCGGGGCTGCTGGCGTCGGGCTGCAGACGCGAAGAGCGGCTGGCAATTCTAGAAGACCTGGCCGCTGACCTTGGCGAGACCTGCAACCTCTGTATCCCGGATGATGATGGCATGATCTACCTCGAGCGCGTCGAGACAGATTGGCCTTTGCGTGTACAGCTGCCTGCTGGTAGCAAAGTACCGTTTCATTGCACCGCCAGTGGAAAACTACACCTGAGCACGCTGCCGCCTTCACAGCTGGGACTGATTTTAAAAGCAGGGCACTTTGCCAGAGCGACCGAAAATACGATCACCGACCCGCTAACGCTGAAAACCGAGCTCGAACATATCAAAGCGTCGGGACACGCGGAAGATAACGGCGAATACATTCAAGGCATGGTATCGGTGTCTGTCCCTGTTCTGGATCAGGATAATAATCTATTGGCATGCCTGGCAGTCTATGGTCCTTCGGCGCGATTGACTATCGAACGGGCGCGCCACCATGTTGACCGACTGCGTCAGGCGGCCGCTGATCTGTCGGAGGTACTTTGTGACTGGCCCTGAATAATTCAGACCCTCTCTGCGAGCTGCGGAAATGACCCGCCACGCTCACTATTGGAGGAACAGTTGTATATCTCCGCCGGGTAGGGCGATGAAACTGCTAACCAGACGGCGTTTGTAAATTCTAATCTCTACGCATCACCGTTCAACGGTCGCATGGCCGGTTATATAAAAAGCCACCGTTAATGGTAAGGCAAGGCAAGGCCAGCCGGGCGCTGGCGGGGACGCCCGGCACTGCGTGTGTAAAGGCGTCAGTTTGTGGTGTCAGCCACGGTACTGGCCAGCTCTTCAGCGATTATTCCGGCAATCAGTGCCATATCCTGAAGATGGAAGGTCAGCGGAATTCGCATATCGAGTGTGTTTGCAAGTATCTGTAGCGTTTGCGGTAACACCGGTGCATCGCCGAGGTAACGCCAGCTGTCGTAGCGGCTGGTGAACCCTTGCGGATCAAGACTGCCAAACCATTTGAGTTCTACGCCGCGTGCACCGCAGGCCTTGACGAAGCGGGTAATATGCTCGGGATCGGTTAGCGCCTGCGGGCGGAACTGAATAGAGCTGCCGACATAGACTTCTTTCGATGGTCTCAGTGGTACATCTATCCCGGGTATATCTGCCAGTGCTGATTCTGCGGACTCGTAAAGCTCATTCCATCGCCGGCAGTTTTCTTCCAGCAGTGGCAATTGCGCGCGCAGGATAGCCGCGCGCAGATTGTCCATGCGACCACTGTAATTTGGTGTGTCCAGGCGGATATCTTTGAAGGTTTCTTCCTGCGGTACAGTGCCGTGCCTCTGATACAGCATGTAGGAGCCGGAGTGCATAATAGCGCGGGCGATTATGTTTTCGTCCTGCGTTGTCAGCAAGCCACCTTCGCCGCTGTTGATGTGCTTGTAGGTTTGCGTGCTAAAGCAACTGACGTCGCCGAAGGTTCCGGATTTTTTTCCGTTCCAGCTGGCCCCCATAGTGTGAGCACAGTCTTCAATCAGGATAACCTCATGTTGCTTACAGAGGTCGACCACGGCGTCCATGTCGGCCAGGTGCCCGCGCATATGCGACATCATAAAAAACCGGCTGCCCGAACTAATCATCATTGCTTTTAAGTGAGCCAGATCAACACAGTAATTGGCATCGATCTCAACCAGTACCGGAACACCACCGGCGTTGTTGATTGCCCCCGGGACTGGCGCCAGTGTGAAGGCGTTGGTCAGTACCTTGTCTCCCGGTTGAAGCCCCGCCGCCTTCAGTGCGATATGCAGGGCGTATCCGCCGGAGGCGCAGGCCAGGCAGTACGGAACGCCAAGGTAACTGGCAAAATCCTGTTCCAGCAGAGCGGATTCTGCGGTTTCTCCTTCGTCGGTATTGTAGCGATGCAGTTTGCCCGAACGCATAATTTCGACCGCGCGCTCAATACCTGCTTCGGGGATCGCTTCCTGACGCGTGAATGGTTTGGTGAATACGTTCAGCATGCTGTAATTCCGGTGATAAGGATCGATGAAAAACTAAGTCAACAGACAAGTGACGGCTGTGGCCTATTGTCCCAAGGTTGCCGTTGCAGCACCAGTCCCTGTTGCACACAAACGCACATTTTAAGCAGTGCTGTTTACCTACTGACCCGCCAGGGTCTGAGCGGCGTGACAGCAACAGGCAATAGCAGGTTTCAGAGCCCTGATGATAGCCGGTATAAACGGGGTGATTGATTAGCCCCCGGTACCGGCGACAGACTGATGCTTCGCGCTGTTACCGGTGTGTCGGTAATCAGCGCTGAACAATAAACCGTGGGGTGGTGGCAGGGTGGCATTGCGCAGGTAAAGCACCCGCTGTGTCCGCGGGGTCACTGATGGTGCGCTGTGGCGATTATGTAAGTCGCCACAAAACAATCCTGCACCTATAAACGGTGCGAAATATCACCCGGTCGGGATACGCCAGGCAGCACAGAATTTACGCGCCTGCTAAGTAATAATCTCTGCGGTCTCTACCACGGCATGGAATAATACATTGGTGCCCGCTGCTGCCCACTCCGGTGAGATTTCCTCCGCCTCATTGTGTGACAAGCCATCGACACAGGGGCACATCACCATCGCTGTCGGTGCAACACGGTTTATCCAGCAGGCATCATGACCCGCACCGGAGATCAAATCACGGTGGTTATAGCCTAATCGTGCAGCTGCGTTACGTACTGCGGTGACGCATCCGGCGTCGAACTCCACCGGATCAAAACCACTGACCTGTTCCATTTCAAACCCGAGGCCCATGTCGTCACAGATTTTTCTTGCGCCGGCGTCAAGGCGTGCTTCCATGTCGGCGATCACGTTTTTTTCCGGATGACGGAAATCAACGGTGAAAACGACACGTCCGGGAATAATATTGCGAGAGTTTGGATAGACGTCGCAATGGCCAATAGCACCGACCGCGTTCGGTGCATGACTCCAGGCGATGTCGTCAACCAGCTGGGTGATTTTTGCCATCCCCAGACCGGCGTTGAAGCGCATCGGCATGGGGGTCGAGCCGGTATGGCTTTCCTTGCCGGTGACCGTCAGCTGCAACCAGTTGAGCCCCTGGCCGTGCGTGACGACGCCGACATCCATGTTTTCCTGTTCGAGTATCGGGCCTTGCTCTATGTGCAACTCGAAGAACGCTTTCATTTTGCGATCACCGACTTTCTCGTCACCGCACCAGCCAATGCGTTTTAGTTCATCACCCAGTTTGCAGCCGTCTGCATCTTCGCGACTGTAGGCCCACTCCAGCGTGTGCTGGCCGACAAATACCCCGGAAGCTGCCATCGCCGGTGGAAAGCGGGTGCCTTCTTCGTTAGTCCAGTTGACGACAACAATCGGGTGCTTTGTTTTGACGTTCATTTCGTTGAGTTGGCGTACTATTTCGAGCCCGGCCAGAACGCCGAGCACGCCATCGTATTTGCCACCGGTGGGCTGCGTATCCAGGTGGCTGCCGACATATACCGGCAATGCATCGGGATCTGTGCCTTCGCGTCTGGCGAACATGTTGCCCATTTGATCGACGCCCATGCTCATCCCGGCCGAGTCACACCAGGACTGAAACAGCTTGCGGCCTTCGGCGTCTTCGTCCGTGAGCGTTTGCCGGTTGTTGCCACCGGCAATGCCGGGTCCGATCTTTGCCATCTCCATCAGCGAATCCCAAAGTCGCTCGCTGTTTATCTTCATGTTGCTGGAAATAGTCACGGCGCTTCCTCTTTATTAATTTGTAAGACGATTATGTAATTGAGAATACATTTAGTCGAGCCTTTTATTGTGCTGGCCAGCGGGCTGCAGCGTAGAGTCCAGAGGCGCTGGAAGCTGCGGTGGCAGTAGCGCCATGCATTCAGCTGCCGGACAAAATGACCGGCGCTTTCAAGCGTCGCAAATGGTGCCGATTGCACCAACACCGGGTAAAACGAACGGAGGCTCAGAACGACGGAAAAAGTAACGCCGTCAGCTTACAAAAAATAGCCGCAGAGTAGAGCAGGTAGTCGATGCTCGGGCGGTACGTTAAGGTCTGCCAGACAAGCTGAGAATAGTCGTTGCTGATAAAGCCTGCGCTTTTGTCTGTTGACGCTACGATAACTTTAGCGGGATTGTAGAATGGCCCGGCAGGGTGCAGTGAGTCGCCAATATCTGCAGACGACTACGGTGGCGATTGATAATTCGGCGACTGCATCAATCCGCCGGCAGCTGAGCGCGTTGACTCAAACTGCCAACACTATTTTCTGCGTTATAGGTACCACTCTCTAGAGAAAACACAGCCGGCACGGATTGCACCCGTTACCGGGTGTATTGTGCATTTGCGTTTACCGGGTCAATAGCCGTTTGTCTACCAGACTCTGTTACTTATTTACTAAAAGGTAGTAGTGCAGGGCGCAAGCTGACTTCATCGATCAGCCTGCGCCCGCTACCAGTCAGTCGTAGTTAAATACATCGGGTCTTGGGTCTGCAATAAAGCCATCCCGGTTCGGCATTTCAACGGCTCCTATGGTTGATGCATCGAGCGTTGCCGTTTTGTCCAGAATATTCGCTTCACCCAGCACATAGGCCACTACCGCATAAACTTCATCGTCGGTCATCGAGCCCGGGGCATTAAACGGCATGGCACGCTTGACAAAGTCAAATACAGTCGAGGCATACGGCCAGTAGCTTTCAACGGTCTTCTTTGGTGAGCCACTGTCCAGCGACCCGCGCCCGCCGATTAACGCCGCCGCACCAGTGCCTTTGACGCCCGCCAGATCGGCGCCATGGCAAGCCATACACTGTGCCGCATAGACCGCCTTGCCGTCTTCATAGTTACCGCTGCCAGCCGGAGCACCTTGTCCGTCCGGCATCACATCGATATCAATCATGGCGATTTCAGCGGCTGACGGGGTAGTGCCAAAGCCATAGGGCCCGCCATAGCCATTGGCCACAACGGTGGCAGACGTCATCGCGCCGACGCTGACTAAAACCAATGCAGATAAAACGGTTTTGCTTCTAGTAATGGTGAACATTGCTTACACCTCCGTCGGCCGCGACTGCCCAGCTTTGTATGGCATTCAGGTGATAAATAGAACCGAACTTTCCACCGTCGAGTCCGCGTTTGTCGACCAGTTGCTTTATTGTGGGTTGAACATAGCCGGTCTCGTCCTGACAACGGCTTTGCAGGATTGCCGGTTTGCCGTCCCAGTTCCACGGAAAGCGAAAACGGGTATGGCACACAGGCATCACCGGATCTTGCAGTTCGGCCAATTGCCAGGTGTTGCCGCCGTCGGCTGAAACCTCGACTCGTTTCACCCGGCCACGCCCGGACCAGGCCAGACCGGTAACTTCGTAGAAGCCCGGGCGCGGCAGTTTCATTTCACCGGACGGGAAGGTGATCACCGACTTGGCTTCCATGGCGAATGAAAACTGCCGCGCCTTGCCACCACTGAGAAGGTCTGTGTATTTGGAGGTTTCTTCGCGCGTCATAAAGGGTTTGTCGCTGATCTCCAGACGTCGCAGCCACTTAATGTGCGTATTGCCCTCAAAGCCCGGTAGCAGCAAGCGCAGCGGATAGCCTTGTTCAGGCCTGATTGCCTCGCCATTCTGTGCATAGACCACCATCGCATCCTGCCATGCCTTATCGAGCGGAACACTGCGGGTCATAACAGCAGCGTCTGCCCCCTCGGCTAGAATCCATGCCGCCCCGTCCTGCACGCCCACCTCGCGTAACAGCGTTGATAACGGCACACCGGTCCACTCCGAGGTGCTGGTCAGCCCATGCGTCCCCTGAACAGTTTTTAAGGTAGGCTCGCGCCATTCCGTCAGGCCGTTTCCGGAGCATTCTATAAAATGAAAGCGGGTGACAGACGGAAAGCGTTTTAAATCAGCCATCGAATATTTTTTAGCGCCATCGACCATGCCATGCACAATTAACGAGTGGCTAGCCGAATCAATATTCGGGATACCGCCGTGGTGGCGCTCAAAGTGCAAACCGGACGGAGTAATGATCCCCTCGCTTTTATCGAGCGGCGTCATCGTCCACGATGACTCCTTGGTGGCTGTCGGATAGCGCGACCGAACCTCAGACTCAAATTGCGAACGAGAGCCGTAACCGCCGTCATCATTGGTCAGTCTACCCTGAACCTTGGTAGGGTCCTCCTGAACCGGATAGTCAATTGCCCCTGGAGGTGCGGCAGCCTGAGCCGAGCCCTGCACAGCCAGCGCAGTGGCGCTGGCCGCCATACCCGCAAGAAACTGTCTGCGGTCAGGTGGATCATTTTTCGGGAACATACCCTCCTTGCAGTCGCATAGTTCATCGTCAGGCTCGCGTTCATTGCGACGCAGGGACAACGCGTGATTCTCGGCCTCTATCATGCCCTGAATCGTCGCTAGAGTTTTTGTATCGTATTTCGTATCAGTGTCATTGGCACTCATCGATGATCATTCCTCTCTTTTTGATTGTTGAACTATGTGTAGGTCAGGGTAATCGTCGCTATTGCTCCTTGGGGCGTGTGGGAAAACGGCAGTGAGTAACTTGAGACCCGTCGTCAACGGGCTGGTGGATAGTGGCAGGATATTCCTGCTGCTGCACTTTGTACAATTTGCCGTTTGAATCAGGTCATCCGTGTGACCTATCA
>CALKXD010000192.1 GCA_938003855.1 uncultured Granulosicoccaceae bacterium
AACCCCGCATAGCCTTAAGTTATCGGCTGGAAGGTGCCGAACTATACAAGAGAGAATGGCAAAGTAAACGGGAATTGTTTGAAAATTTGTACACAATTCAACGGTTTTAAGGCTATTTCGGCGCTGAATGTAGTTTAGCTACGCTCGACTACAAGGCGAGTTTGGTAGCACCCCTAGTAAACGCGCGGTCAGTGGCTTGCGTTGATCGTAAAACGTGACAGATAGCACGATATTCACTTCCGAAAAAATTAATTTGCGTAGTTTCAGAACTTTTTGAACATGCAACGCAAAACGGGAATTTTTGTACCACTGAAGACAGACTCATCAGCAACGCCGAATCGTCACTGGAACACATAAGAAGATTGAGAGGTGCTTGATTGGGGTAATGCTAATGGAGTAGTGCTACACGGAATGTGCGCGGCACAGGGTCGGGTAAAACGTATTAGGGCCGCCCTTGAAAAAGGCGGCCCCAAAGTTTTATTCAAGCTTAACGAGTGGTGTTAGCCATTGAGCTTACGACGTATAAACATGATTGCCGCACTCATAAAAACCAGACCCGGGAACAGTGGGTCACGACCAGGCGCATCGCTGATGGAACAAGCGCTGCCACTCAAGCCAGTCTCAACGATACCGTCGGTCGTTGTGCCTCCGGTTGTCGTTGGCTCAACCGGTGTGGTACCGCCAGTGGTGTCTGTTGTACCACCAGTGGTATCGGTTGTACCTGTTGTTGTGGTGCCCGCTGTTGTGCCTGCGGTGCCACCCGTTGCCGAACCTGCAACTGAATCCTGATCACGAAAGTCTGGCATGAAGTCGCCATCAACATCAGGCAACACACCATCTCTGAATAAATCGTTACCCGCGTTAGAGACAATGCTGTCAACAATACCGTCACCATCGATATCAAGATCGACAGTGTCGATGATGCCATCGTTGTCAGCATCTGCTCCAGATGCAAACGCTGCATCTACTGCGTCATCGATGCCGTTGCCGTTGGTGTCTACACCACCGGTAACGCCGATGTCGTAGCTGTCGGGAATACCGTTACCGTTAGCATCGACTATGGCATCAACTAAACCATTGTTGTCTGCATCCGAGCCGCCAGATTCGACCACATCGAATGTGCCGTCGTTATCACTGTCGGTATCACGGAAATCGCGTACGCCATCGGCGTCAGTATCTGGTATCGCGAAAATCGGTACACCCGAATCGTCAGCGGTTTCGATGTCGTCCACATAGCCGTTAGCACCAAAAACCTGCCCGGTATCAACCTGGCCGTCAGTGTCAGCATCAAGTGTTCTTTCACTGATTTCGTTGGTGTTGCTTTCGTACATATCCGGAATGCCGTCGTTATCACTGTCAAGGTCAAGGTAGTCAGGGATTTTATCGCCGTCTGTATCGACCGGGGTTGGTGCGCTCACACCCAGCTCTACAGCATCGGGAATCAGGTCATTATCGGAGTCGATGTCCAGCGAGTTAATGATACCGTCACCATCGCTATCGATAGAACCTTCTATAGAGTCGGCAATTCCGTCAGCATCGCTGTCGCTTGCATCACCGGCAATATCAGGCACACCGTCATTATTAGAATCTGTGTCCAGGTAGTCTGGCGTAGTGTCGCCGTCAGTGTCTTGAGGGTTATTGGCATCAGGACCGGCTTCCGCGAAATCAGGAATTGAATCATCGTCAGAGTCAACGTCCAGATAATCAAAGGTGCCGTCACCGTCGGTGTCGACGTTGACGCCTTCTACTGCATCAGGAATACCGTCGTTATCGTTATCCAAGTCCAGCGTATTCGGGATTTCATCACCGTCGCTGTCTTCTTGAATAGTGAGTGTGTAGTCTTCTACTTCGCCATTGCTGGCCAGGCCAAACGAGTCGCTAACTTGTAGAGGATCGTTTGAAATACGAAAGCGCGCGTAAGTCAAACCGTCGTAATCGGTAGAAATTCCAAACGTATCAGGCCATAACAACTTAACTTTAACGTTGGAAGATCCCGCTGGCACAATCGCTGTGGCCGCTTCGTCAGCGTCGAACGTGCCATTACCGTCGAAGTCAATCCAGCCCACTAATGTAGCGTCCTGACTTGAAGGGTTGGATACAAATACATTGACGTTCATTGACTTGGCGTTTTCCACCAATTGTGGAAAAGCAAACACGCCGTCTTCGTCGTCAACAACATTGCCGTTGTCATCGCCAAGAGCATCCTGAGAATTTACCGGCGCGTTATCATCCGGTGATTGCTCACCAATGTAGGGTGAAGCAGGCTGGATGGTGTGTTCGGCCAACCCATAGCTTGCAGGCGCATCGCCGGTATCGGCTGCAAATGCGGCCATAGGTGAAACAATTGCGATAGATATTGCCGCAACTAGAGGATTCAGTTTAAACATGCCTTTTTCCTTTGTTCGTCAGCCTTGAGGGCCGCGCGAACCGTTTATGTTTACCGTGCTGGTCTAACTTACTTGCAAGCTCAACGCACTGATAAAACCACTCTGTCGTTATCACTTGGTTCAACCGCACTCGCTAGAGGTTGAGTATCGCCATATGCTTCGGGTCGTAACCGCGTTGCATCAATCCCCTGCTCTGAAAGATAGCGGATTATGGCTATTGTGCGCCGGCGTGTTAAAAACATTGCAGCATTGGCATCTGTGGATGGACGGGTATGTGCCGCCACCGTAATACCTACTTGCGCATCATCCAACATCGCTTGCGCTACCGTATCCAGCACTTGCTCAGCTGAGTTTGTCAGCCGATCGGTGTCAGGAAAAAATGTCAATCCAGGCACAGAATCGCCAAACATTGAACATCCATTCGCTAATACGGGCTCCCCAACTGGTGAGCCGGGACAGTTATCAGATGCATCATCAATGCCGTCATCGTCGGAATCGGGCCTCGATACCGCAATTTTTTTGTCCGCGGGCGGCGCTGGCACAGTAATTAACGGTTTAAGCCCCTCTGAGCGGGTAGGGGCTGGAGGGTTAGCTGGTGGGTTAGCTGGTGGGTTAGCTGAGGTGGGAACTTCGGTACTAGCCACTTGGACATCGGCGGCAGGTGTGTCAATTTGCTGCTGTGGTGCCTCAGCGATTTCTGGGCGTGGAGGTGTCTGTACGACTATTGTCTCAGGAATTTTCTGAATATCCAGCGAGTTCAACGCGTCCTGACCATCGGCTTCAGCAGTGACTGCCAGCTCTGCTGCAGCACGATCTGTGGCTTGCTCGGGTTGCCGCACAGCTGGTTCCGCGTTGTTTGCCTGTACCGGCAAACGAGGCTTAGTCTGAACTGCTTGAAATTGCTCTGTGGGCTGACTTGTTTCAGCTTGAGCGACTTCGTTCTGATTGACCCCTGCTTGTGCTGTGCTTGTTTGCCCGTTTTGAGTTTGTGGGGCACTGTTGTCCTGCTGCGACGATGCAATGAGGACCGGTGCATTATTGCGTGGCGTACCAAAACGGAAAATCAAACTTAATTGCCCATGCATCACATCAACGTCGTGACCTTGCCACTCGGAACGCACTGAAAGCCGACGACTTAGCGCGTATTCGGCACCGGCACCGATAACCAGGTGGGTTTTATTTTTTTGCACGGTGTCAAAATCACCGTCGTTAAACAAGGCACCCACACCGACCCGACCAAAAGCCGACAGTTTGCTAAATTGGAATTTGGCTAAAGCGCTGGCATCGGCAACCTGATAACCCAGGGCCTCGCCAGTTTCAAAGGTCGCTTCACCAAGATCGGCTGCACGCAGTTCAAGCGCTATACGGCGGCCCAAGTCGACTCCCAAAGTGACTTGCCCGGCCGCGCTGAAATCCTGATCTTGCTCGAGGTCTGTGCCGGTGGTGTTGGCATTAAGGAAACTGGCGCCCAGACCCAAACCAGCATAAGGTGCCAGCGTGGACGGGTTTGCAGAGCTGCCAACGTTAGGTTGAGCGGCACAACCACTGAGCAAAACCAAAGCGGCCATCGTGCTGGTGGCCTTAAGACGGTGAGGCATTCTCTTAAAAGTCCGACTAGTCATCAATAACGCTGCTATCAGCATCAACAACAACACGGGGTCAGCCTGTTTCGGTGAGTGCGCAGCAGCGCTCAGCGAGCAGCCTAACACGCTGCCGTTTTCGCCCGTTTCCAGTGTCACGGCAGGCTCTGGTTCTACATTTGCCGGATCAAAAGGCTGTGAAGGTACAACGGGTTCTGAATCAACTGTACTGCTAAAACCTTCCTCTGCATCACTGACGCCATCGCCATCACTGTCGGTGTCTCTGTAGTCGGGGAAACCATCTCTGTCAGTGTCTGGTACGTTAATTAATTCGGTGGTGTAAGGGTCGTGCAAACCATCAACATTGACATCAATAAACCCGTCTACCCGACCGTCACCATCGGTGTCCGCGCCACTTGTTTCCAGGCGATCGGATAAACCATCACCGTCGGAATCAAGGTCTCGATAATCTGCAATTCCATCCTGGTCTGTATCGCGCGGAATGATCGGCGAAGCCGTTAACCTGTCTCCAATGCCATCACCATTGAGGTCAAGAAAAAAATCATACTTGCCATCAAAATCTGTGTCGCTACTGCCCGCTTCCACCACATCAGGAATACCATCGTTATCAGAATCCAGATCTTGTTGATCTCTTATGCCATCGCCATCCAGATCAACACTGGCTGTTATTGATACCGAAGATTCATCGCCTTGCTCAGCAACATCTGCTAAACCGTTTTCACCAACTGACACACCTTGGTCGAGCACACCATTGCCATCGGCATCTACCAGGGTTTGCAAACCTGTGCCAGCGGTGACTTCATACAGATCGGGTATGCCATCATTGTCAGAATCAAGATCGAGGCAATCAGCAATCCCATCACCATCGGTATCGACTGTGCCTTCGACATCGTCCGGGATGGTGTCGTTGTCATCGTCGACATCGATTACGTCTGGAATACCATCGTTGTCGGAGTCACCCGAAAAACCAGCGCGTTGCTGGCCATAAACAGACGAGCCTATTGCAGTGCTAACGGGCGTCGTGCCAGTGAACGATTGCGCCTGTAAATAGCGCACGTCTGAAAATGTTTGATTAGCCGAAAGTGTTGTAACCGCAAAATTGCTTGCAATACAGACCACCAGGCATGCCGGTAAGCTTTTCGATAAACAACGTTTTGCCTGTGAGATTGGCGCTACACGAGCTGTCCCTATGGTACCCATACTCTTTCATACCCTTTTATGTCCGACCAGTTTCCAACCATGGAAAAAGGAATCTGCCTGCGCTGAGTATGCAACAAATATTGCCGCGGATCCGACGCTCTCGGACGAGAATAGCGTTCGCTAATAAGTTTTTACAATGCGGCAGGGTAAAGTGCGCAGGCGTTAACGAAAAAAGGCCTCTCACCAGCAGTGAGAGACCTGTTTATTGCGAAGAAACTTGTTTGATGCTACCCGAGTCAGCTTTAATCGCCGGCGCTCGGATAGCAAGATCAAATCAAATGATTAGTTAACCACTTGAAACTCAACGCGACGGTTTCGAGCCCTGCCTTCGGCAGTGGCGTTGGTCTCACGCGGCTGTGATTCGCCATAAGCTTGTGGCTGCAATCTTGGGCCAGCAACACCTTGCTCAACCAGATAACGCGCAACAGCAATGGCGCGTCGTTTGGACAGCTGTAGGTTGCTCTCTGCACCACCTTGGTTATCAGTGTGTGCTTCGACCGAAACACGCAGATCTGGGTAGTCACGTAACGTTGTTGCTACACCATTAAGTATCTGCTGAGCTTCTCCTGTGAGCCTGTCAGAGCCAGATTCAAAGTTGATACCCTCGATGGCACCATTGAACAAAGCACAGCCATCCTGATTGACAGGCACTCCTGGGGCGCTTGAAGGACAGGCATCAGCCGCGTCCACAACACCATCGGCGTCTGAATCAAGCGGTGTCTGGATTGTTGGCTCCTGCACAGTTGGCTGTGGCACCACAGCTGGAGTTGGTACTTCCGCGCGTGGTGAAGGAGCACGTTGTCTTGTTCCTGCCGAACCAAAGCGATAAACAAGACCAAGCTGACCATACCGCGCATCAGTGTCGTGTGCGACGGCTTCTGCACGAAAAGCCAGGCCGTTTCTTAGTCCGTATTCCAGACCCAGACCTGCCAGCAAGTGATAGTCGTTCAGGCGTCGAAACTGTACGTTGGATGCTTGATTACGCATGGTACCGCCACCAAGTCTGCCAAACACCG
Organism: uncultured Granulosicoccaceae bacterium; assembly: GCA_938003855.1. Taxonomy (GTDB): domain Bacteria; phylum Pseudomonadota; class Gammaproteobacteria; order Granulosicoccales; family Granulosicoccaceae. The sequence goes on from CALKXD010000192.1 coordinate 6,205, forward strand.
AAAAGCCTTCTCGGCGACCGCGATCACCAGCATCGTTGAGTCCATAGACAAGGGCACTTAAACCGCCTACCTGATAACCAACGGAACCTTGCGGGTTAAAAGTGGCTTCGCCGAGTTCTGAACCATGCAGTTCGATCGAGAACCGATTAGAGATGTCGTATCCCAATTGCAGGGTTCCGCCAGCGCTCATGGTTTCATCGACAGTGACGCCGTTAGTGTCGCCAGTGGTTTCTGGCTCTACCTGACTGACCAGTGCGCCGGCACCAACGTATATTCGTCCTTTGTGGTCTGAGCCGCCACGACTTGAACCGCCAAAATCCAGCCAGCTACACCCGCTTAAGGCCAGCGTAGACACAGCTGCAACGATAAGGCCTGCATTACGCAGGCCTTTGGGGTTACCAGCGGGTCGCTTAGCGACCCGTTGGAGTGTTCGCCACATAATGGACGCCAGGGAGGCGGCCAGCAGCAGAAGGAATGTGGGATCAGGCACCTTGGATGCCGGACCATTCGGGCTTATTGAGCAGGCCAGACCAGTCCCACCAAGCCCGGTCTCAACCCTGCCGGTATTTGGTGCTGATTCCTGAATATCGGGTGTGCCATTGCCATTTGAATCTGGCAAGTCCATCACCGTGCCTTGACCATCATCGGCAACCGATGGGCCAACGAATCCGTTGCCATCGTTGTCTGGGTCAAACTGATCGGCAATACCATCACCGTCTGCGTCGTTACCACCTGTAAAGGTCACGTCGAACATATCGTCTATACCATCCTGATCGCTATCTTCGCCACCAGTGCTAGACGCATCGGCGACGTCGGGAATGCCGTCGTTATCAGCGTCTTTGAGTACATCGACGGTGCCATCGTTATCGATGTCGGCACCACCGGCCTCAACGAGATCACTGAACCCGTCGCCATCACTGTCTAGATCTACCTGGTCAGGAATACCATCCTGATCGGTATCTCGCTCACGTACTGGGTTTGCAGCAAGATTGTCATCAAGGCCGTCTTCATTGCCATCGACAAAATTGTCCAGTACACCATTGTTGTCGAGATCCACGGCTGAGCCCTGGGTCTCCAGCAAATCGGAAAGACTATCCTGATCACTGTCTAGATCACGGTAGTCTGGAACCCGATCGCCGTCGGTATCAATTAAAACTGCTGTAGTTCGTTGTAGACCATCATCGGCTCCGTCGCCATTAACATCGTCAAATTCATCAATTCGACCATCACCATCGACGTCGGTACCACGCGCTTCCAACAAGTCCAGCAAACCATCGTTATCACTGTCCAGATCGCGGTTATCAACAACCCCATCGGCATCGGTATCGAGTAATTCGTTACCAGCGCCGGTGACCAGGCCGGTGTTATCGGACCCAGATACCAAACGGCCATTCTGGTCTGTTGAGACTCGACCCGATTCGAACGCATCGTAAATGCAGTCGTTATCGCTATCGAGGTCTTTAAAATCCGGAACACCATCGTTATCGCTGTCCGCAACAATAAAGATAGACGTACCTGAGTCAGGTGTCGACTCTAAAACGTCAGCGTACCCGTTAGATCCGACAGGTGAGTCCAGTCGACCGTCGTTATCCAGGTCCAGTGCAAGCACCGTATCCAGTAGTTGTGCGGCCTCTGCGATATCGGTTATGCCGTCGTTGTCACTGTCCAAATCGTATTGGTTAATTGTTGTGTCACCGTCGTCATCGCCCTTGCCTTCCACTGAATCGAGCAATCCGTCGTTGTCATCGTCGAGGTCGTCATCGTTGTGGATACCATCGCCGTCAACGTCATCGCTAACCGGTGGTGCGGCAGGTGCACCCGTGCTGACGCCCGGGTCCTGGAAATCGGCAACACCGTCACCATTGGAATCGATTGGGTTATTTGGGTCAGCGCCCATTTCAAGATTATCCGGCACTGTGTCGCCATCAGAATCCTGCTCACGGAAATCTGCCGCACCGTCACCATCGGTATCGACTGGGTTGGCAGGCATAGGGCCGGCTTCCACGCTGTCGGGAAGGCCGTCAGCATCTGAGTCGGAGTCGCGGTAGTCGGCAACGCCGTCACCGTCGGTATCGAACACAGGCAAACCACTGGCCTGCACGCTGTCGTCTACACCTTTGTCGTCGCCGTCAAAAAAGTTATCAATGCGGCCATCCTGGTCGGCATCAACACCACCGGCTTCAACAAGGTCTGGTATGCCGTCGTTATCGCTGTCCAAATCGATAAAGTCGGGCACACCATCACCATCAGTGTCCTGAATTGGGTAGTTGATTGCGCCAGAGTCAGCTGAGGTTTCAATGGCGTCGGCCAAACCGTTATTGCCAACCGACACACCAATGTCGATTGCACCATTAACGTCTTGATCAAGACTGCTAACGAAGCCAAAATCAGGATGCGCTTCGCGGTTATCCAGCAAACCATCGTTATCGCTGTCAAGGTCATAGCCGTCAGGTGTACCGTCGCCATCTGTGTCCCGCGACTGCGGATCGGCAACACCATCACCGTCGGCATCGATCAGACCTTCTGCGGTATCAGGAATACCGTCGTTGTCATCGTCCAAGTCAATTCTGTCGGCAATGCCGTCACCGTCGGTATCGGGTCCGCTGTTGTCAGCGTTGTTGTTGCCGTTACCGTCGTTACTGTTGCCGTTGTTGTCACCACTATTATTGTCAGAGCCTAAACCAGCTTCTTCGGTGTCACTAACGCCATCACCGTCGCTGTCGGTTTCGCGAAAATCCGCTGCGCCGTCGTTGTCGGTGTCAACCGGCTGATTTGGGTTATTGCCCGCTTCCTGACTGTCTGGCAGTTGGTCGTTGTCTGAATCGGTATCGCGATAATCTGCAACGCCATCACCATCGGTATCAAACACAGGCAAGGCACTGGCCTGCACGCTGTCGTCAACACCTTTGTCATCAGCATCAACAAAGTTATCAATACGACCGTTGTTGTCAGCATCGACACCACCGGCTTCAACCAAATCAGTAATGCCATCGCCATCACTGTCAAGGTCCATAAAATCAGGCGTGCCGTCACCATCGGTGTCTTGCACGTTGTAGTTAATAGCGCCTGAGTCTGGTGACGTTTCAATAACATCAGCAAGCCCGTTGTTACCAACAGCTATACCGATATCAATGGCACCATTAACCACTTGGTCTAGAGAGCTTACAAAACCAAAATCCGGATGCGCTTCGCGGTTATCAAGCAAACCATCGTTATCGGAGTCAAGGTCGTATCCGTCTGGTGTACCGTCGCCGTCTGAATCGCGAGAGTTGCCATCGGCAACACCATTGCCATCGGCATCAACCAATCCTTCTACCGAATCGGGGATGCCATCGTTGTCATCATCAAGATCTATTTGATTGGGAATACCGTCACCGTCAGTGTCGGGCCCATCAGCGCTTGGCTGGCTGCCGTTGTTACCGTCGTTGCTACCATCGTTATTAGTACCGGTAAACGCAATGCCACCATCCTGAAAGTCTGGTCGGCCATCACCATTGGAATCGTTTGGTTCTGATGGAATAACACCGGCTTCTACATTGTCGCTAACACCGTCGTTGTCACTGTCGGTTTCACGGTAATCGGGTGCACCATCGCCATCTGTGTCTGTTGGCTGGGCTGCGCTTGAGCCTCTGGACTCAACAGCGTCAGGTATACCATCGTTGTCTGAATCGGTATCACGGTAATCCAGTGTGCCGTCGCCATCTGTATCGAATAAAGGTAATGCAGACGACTGAACTCCGTCGTCAACGCCTTTTCCGTCAGCGTCTGAAAACGAATCTATGCGGCCGTCGGCGTTGTTGTCGTTACCACCCGCTTCTGCCAAATCAAATATGCCGTCGTTGTCTGAGTCGGTATCACGAAAATCGGGAATACCATCACCGTCGCTGTCCAACACGTTATAAACCAACACGCCAGAGTCTGGTGAAGTTTCAATTGCATCGGCAATACCGTTTGCTCCAACAGCAAAACTGATATCGATTGCACCATTAGGGTTTAAATCAAGAGCCTTAACAGCATCACGATCTGCACGCGCTTCGAGGTTATCAAGTATGCCGTCGTTGTCACTATCGAGGTCTAATCCGTCAGGGGTACCGTCGCCATCCGTGTCGACCGAATTGGCATCATGAACACCGTTGTTATCACTGTCGACTAAACCTTCGTCGACATCGAGAATGCCGTCGTTGTCATCGTCGAGATCGATTTGGTTAGGCACGCCATCACCGTCACTGTCGGGTCCGGATTGAGCCATGGTTGCTGTGACCGGAACCAGCAGAATGCCCAGCACTAAAGCCGATAGAACTGAACGTGTGAAAGGTCGACCTCGCGAGCCCTGCACAGGCGCACTCTGCGGTGCGGAAATAAGATTCATCATAGACTTACAGCCCTCACGTGGAGACACGATTGACATCGGTTTATTCGTTGTTTCTGAATTTGATCTGACTATTTTCATTTTATTTTTTTGCGCTTAACTTTTCTGCAATTAGAA
>CALKXD010000193.1 GCA_938003855.1 uncultured Granulosicoccaceae bacterium
CTCGCTTAGAAGAAGCCTTCCGGCACGGAAATAATATCTCCCGGATAAACCGGATCATTCATTCTGATTTTGCCCTGCTGCTGCTGTCCATCAACATCGCGGGAAACCTTAATTCGTTTTTTCGACGCCCGGCCGGTAAAGCCACCAGCCAGCGCAATTGTCTTCTCCAGGGTCAGCCCTGTTTGGTAGGGATAGTCTCCCGGACGCTGAACTTCGCCATTGACAAAAATCTGCAGATATTCGGCCACAGAAATGATATCACCAGGCAACACGGCGTCCGTCGGGCGCATACTGAACTGCTGCGACACGCCATTGATGACCCGTGTAAGTGTCACACGCTCCTTGGATGCCTTGGCAGCAAAACCACCGGCCAGTGCGATTGCCTTATCCAGGGTCAAACCAGGCTTGTAGCTGTAGCCACCCGGTGAATTCACCTCTCCATTGATATAAACCTCCCGATACTGCGCCACTGTTATGCGAACATCAGGGTCAATCAGATAGGTGCCTGTTAATTCCCGCGTGATGGTTTTCTCGAGTTCCGAGACTGACATTCCTTCGGCACGCAGCGCCCCAAGCAAGGGGTAGTTCAGTGTACCGTTCTCATCGAGTTTAATATCCATGGTGAGGTCAGCCTCACCGAACACCGTCACCGAAACTTCATCGCCCGGACTCAGCATATACGTTTCCTGCGCCCAGCCCTGCCCACACAATGCAATCGAAAACGCGCATAGAGTGAACAGTTTAAGAATAATTTTTTCACATAATTTCATAAGCTTAGCTACCTTCGTACGGTGAATAGACACTCAGCATGCTTGAACTTCGCTGACTGCTGACTGAAATTCAACGCCTCGTGCATTATTTGATCTCGCCATTCCATGTACGATTGATGCTGAATGTAAAAGATGTTCATTACACGATTAATTTCCGGGCAAGCAACATCAAGATTCAAAAGGCGCCTTCTCTAGTGACTGAGGCCGGGCGACGGACCCTTCGGAACATCTGTTGCCAACGCACAATTGCACCGCTTAATCAGAACAACCGAACGACACCCTAAGTATTTCGGCCGTTATTGGCAGTTGTGTACCCTCCATCTGCCCACGGGTCCAAAAAAACCAGCATTCAGCGCCATTTTCCGGGAACAGCTACGAAGTACGATATTGATATACGGAAATCGACTGGCAGAATCGCGGATGATACGCCAGTTGAGGCTGCTACTGACTTACCTCATTGTTATGAAAGGATTCAGATTCAGTGACTAATACTTCGCGCACTTGATTCCAGCGCCTGATTGATCTCGGTAATGTGCTCAAAGAGTGCCGTATGAGCCTCTTCACTGTGTTGCTTCAGCGCCTGGCAGGTTTGCTTGAATGCCTGCACTTCTTCGTTATGATCTTCCAGAAGAACTTCCAGCATGGCGCCTTCAGCTTCGGTCATATCAATATTAAATTTCTTTTTCCTGGTCTCCAGACTTTCCAGAAACCCGTAGTGACGCCTTTTGGTGGTTTCCATCGCGTTGTAGCAGCGCAGAGCACTCGCAAACTCGGCACGATATTGATTTGCTGGCATGGATCTACCCCCCGATATGAGACATTTCAACTTTCGGGAGCAGCACCGATTCAACCGTCCGGGTTTCGGAGTAGCGATCACGACGCCGCGCCCACAGGCTTCGCATTTTCTGCTCTATCTCATCATCGGTATTACCGGCACGCAACAGCTCCAGTAAATTGAAACCATTGGCAGCAAACAAACAGGTGTACAACTTGCCGACGGCCGACAGTCTGGCCCGACTACAATCTCCGCAGAAAGGCTGTGAGACCGAGGAAATAACACCAACCTCGCCACCACCATCTCGGTACTGCCAGCGCTGCGCCACTTCCCCTTTATAATTGGGTTCGATCGACTCCAGCGGTAGCTCTGCGTTTATTGCCTCGACAATTTCAGCGCCGGTAATTACAGCACCATCGTGCCAGCGGTTGGTGTTGCCCACATCCATAAATTCGATAAACCGCAGTATCTGGCCGGTCCCATGGAAATATTTAGCCATTGGAACAATGCTGTGTTCGTTCATGCCGCGTTTGACCACCATATTGACCTTGACGGAATCAAAGCCGGCTTCCGCTGCCGCATTTATCCCGTCCAGCACCTTTTGCACAGACACACCCACATCATTGACGGCCTTGAAAGTTTCATCGTCCAGCGCATCAAGGCTGACGTTCACACGGGATAGACCGGCAGAACGCAGACTTTCAGCGCGCTTAGGGGACAGCAGGGCGGCGTTGGTCGTCAGGCTGATGTCTTGAATTGAATCAATCGCTGCAATTTTCTCGATCAGCAATTCGAGTTCGCTACGCACCAATGGCTCGCCGCCAGTCAGGCGAATTTTACGGACCCCGAGCCGGGCAAAAACCCGCACGATGCGCTCTATTTCCTCAAACGACAGCAGTTCTTTTTTCTGCAGAAACCGATAGCCTCGCCCGAATACCTCTTTTGGCATGCAGTAGACACAACGAAAATTACATCGATCCGTGACAGAAACTCGAAGATCGTGAATCTCTCTGCCCAGTGCGTCACTCGCCACAACGCCGCTGTTCTTCGGCTCCATAGTCTTGCTCATTCAGATAATCACTAATGATTGGGGATTGTTTGTGTCGACAGTTTCGAGCATCAGGGGTTAGCCCCCTCCGCGCTGATACCGCAGGTCAAAGAATCGCATAATTTCGGTCACATCGTCTTCGGCCAGTTGCTCAAACGAGAACTCGATTTCCAGATAGGGCAATGAAATCGACGCAATGTTCCGAAACTTCTGATCACTGATATCCAATTGCATTGATCCACCATTAACAGTCGAGCGAATGGTTGATCCATCCACATCGAATGGCCGGTGATCAATGGCCGCTGGAAAAATTCGCTCAAACTCAGCACGGGTAAATCCCATTTCACGCTTGAATGTAATTTTATTGTTCAACAATTTTTACACACTGGCTTACCTATCCTCCAGCCACAGGAGGCCATACAGCCAGCACATCGCCATCAGCCAGTGTGCCGGCAGTGTCACGATCACCGTGCGCGAAATACACACCGTTGATTAACACCAAGTGTGCACTCTTGCGCGGGACGTTAAACCGGTCAATGACTTCGTTGAGGGTTGTCCCTTCGTCGACATCAACTTCAACGGCATTATTGACGGCGTCGCTGGGCAGCAGTTCCTGCAGTGTTGCGTACAATTTAAAAGTAATTCTCATTTAAGCGGGCGTTGCCTGAGACTGAGCACAGGACAAATAGGCCTCCATAATTTTCATTGGATCTTTCATCAGGCGGTCTTTCCACACGCCGAGTGACGTACGCGACTGGATCAGTCCGCGCAAAACGCCGACATGCTGGGTCAAACCCAGACTACTGGCCCCGACAAGGACGTCGTCCTTAAACTGTAGATTTAGATATTTGAACTCTTTTTCGTTGACAAGTTCAGCCGATTCTCCGCCATCAACCCCCATCCACGAGCCAAAGGAGGCCGAGACAAGGCCGATGGTGTCAAGAACGTTCATATTAACGTTGCCAGCGTGCTCTGAACGGTGCCCGCGGACCATGTTGCCGGCCGCTACTTTGGCATGCTCCACGGCGGTTGGCTGAATCGCCTGCACTGTAAATTCACCGGTGGAGAAATCCTTGCCCTGACAGACATCGCCCGCCGCATAGATATCTTCATTGCTGGTTTGCAGATACTCATTGACCAGAATGCCCTGGTCTGCCACCAGGCCACTGTCGACAGCAAACTGCATGTTCGACTTCACCCCGGTCGCGCTGATCACGAGATCAGCATCGACCGAGTTCCCGTTACTCAGATTTACCCGCAACTTTCCACCACCGACCTCTTCGATGGATTCGGCACGGGTAGAGGTGTTAACTGCAACCCCCTTTTCTTCGCACCAGCGCTTGATCATGTTGCCAGAAATATCATTCATCATGCGCGGCACCATGCGATTTTCCATTTCGACCACCGTGAGCTTCACATCACGCAGGGCGAGCGATTCCAGAATAATGCAACCAATGAAACCTGCCCCCATCAAAACCACGCTGGCGCCAGGCTTGCCGAGGCGCACAATCTCGCGTGCGTCTTCCAGAGTCCAACAGTTATGCACTCCAGGCAGATCGATACCCGGCACCGGTGGAACTGCAGGACTGGCGCCGGTAGCAAGCAGTAATTTGTCGTAGCGGTGAGTTTCACCGTCTTCAGTGAGCACACGATTCATCTCAGTATCAATGGCGCTTACTCGCTGGTTGATCACTTTGATGCCACGCGATTGATAGTGCTCTGCCGACTTGCGCAAGTAGGTTCCGCTCTCCTCAATCTTGTCAGTCAGAAAGTAGGGAATTGCCATGCGCGAATACGGCGGCTCCGGCTCAGAGCCGATGATCGTGATATTCGCCAGTGGATCAAGCTTGCGCAATTGTTCCGCTGCCACAACACCAGCGGGTCCAGCACCCACTACCAGATAAATCATTGAGCTCTCCTCCGCCATGCCAAGGCACAACGAGCAATACTGTCGTAAGGAAATCGGGGAAGCGGCAACCTGAGCTGCCGCTTTATTTCAGCGTACTTGCCTGGCGAAGTTATTGTCGCTCAGGCCAGGCGGATCTAGCCAGGCAGACCGAACTTGCTGCGCGTCTCGTCGGTTAGCTGACCGTCGGTTGTCCAGCCCCGCAGCTGATAATACTCCGGCAACATCTTACCAAGCTCGCACACCAGCCCTTTCGCCGGTCCTGACTTCGCCGCATC
>CALKXD010000194.1 GCA_938003855.1 uncultured Granulosicoccaceae bacterium
ATTGAACCGGTACCAGTAAATGATCTTTGGATTTTAAATCATAAAGACCTGCGTAACAGTGCCACAATTAAAGCGGTCAAAGCATTTATGTACAACGAAATTAAAACGATGTTGTCAGAAAACACCGATAACCAGCCCCCCGCTAGCGGTGCCAGTGTCGACTGAGACGACTGGCTAGTTGGTTAGCAATGCCATCCATACAAACACCACAATAACCAGGGTCAGAAGGACGGCCGCAGAGCCCATATCCTTGGCCCGGCCAGATAACTCGTGGTATTCCTCACCGGTACGATCAACCACCGCTTCAATGGCCGAGTTTAATAATTCCACAATCAATAACAACAGTACGGAGCTGATCAGCAACAATGACTCCTGCACTGACTCGCCCAGCCACAGCGCTAGCGGCACCAGCACCATCGCTACCCACACCTCTTGCCGAAACGCCGCTTCGTGCTGATAGCCGGCCACCATACCCTGCAGAGAAAAACGCGTTGCTGCAAGCAACCGCTGTATGCCGGTTTTTTCATTTTTCATTGTGCTTTCTCCTGGGTAAACGGGTAACGCCTGCTGCCTGACACGTGGACCGGGATCGTTTAAAACGTCACTGACCAGCGCCGCAAAACAGACTCTTGCCCCCATCCAAAACGACGCTCGAACGGGCTTTACTGTCAGATGCTGACTAAAAAACTACCGGGTAACGACAGCCCTCCCGCTTTTACATACCCACGCAGCCGCCGGCGCTGGAAAGTCGCACGCCTTGCTGCCAATAATTCAAACCCGTGCATTGTACGACAACGCAACACCCCTGACGCCACGGCATCTACTGCAAAAGCGGCGTCCATACATCGGGCCAGCCGCAACATGCACATATCGATCTTAACTCTCTAACGCGGTCAGGCCTGTTCATTCTCAGCCGGAACCCGACGACCTTCTGCCCAACGGGTTAGTTTTCAAAGGCAAGGCATCATTCACTTATGGCCACCGGCACAGCGCTCCATAGTGTCCTGTCTGGCTGTGACAAATCATCACAACAAGTTCAGAACCAATCGAGATTTTTCGCTAAACTGCCTCAACAACACGACAATTTTCCAGACACCGTGGAACATCCATCCAGCACTGACATAAGGTCATCGCCCGAATTCCCTCCAACCAACCACGTTGTACCGCGATACGAACCCGTGAGAGCACACAATGACTAACCCAACCTTACACCTCGCACAATCAGATGCACCGTTTTGCGAAAAGCCGGAACAGTCATTTACCCTGCCTGCGCGCTTTTATCTGGACGATGATATCTACCAGTGCGAGAAAGACGCAATCTTCTACCAAAGCTGGTGGTATGCGGGTCATATCAGCCAGTTACCGCGCGCCGGTGACTATCTGACCACAGCGATAGACGAGCAAAGTGTTTTCATCGTTCGTGATAAAAACAACGCGCTAAACGCTTTTTATAATGTCTGCCAGCATCGCGGTCACGAACTGGTCGACGGCACCGGCCACGCCAATGTAATTGTCTGCCCCTACCACGCCTGGTCATACGATCTCGACGGCAGCCTGGTCGGTGCCCGCAACACCGCCAAAATGGCAGGCTTTTCCAAATGTGACTTTTCCCTGAAGCCAGTGCGCGTTGAAGTATTCTGCGGACTGGTTTTTATCAACCTCGACGACAAAGCGATTGCGCTGGCCGAGCAAGCCGCCGGGCTGGAACAAGAAATTCGACAGTACTGTCCCACAGTCGATGATTTACAGTTTGCCCAGCGCGATCAATATCAGGTTGCCAGCAACTGGAAGGTGATGATCGACAATTTCCTTGAGTGCTACCACTGCCACACCGCTCATCGCGACTTCGTCAATCTGGTCGACATGGAAAGCTATCGCTCTATCCCCAATGGCATCTACTCAAGCCATATCTCCAATGCCGTAAAATCAACCGACAATACCGCCTTCCAGTTCGAAAAAGGCGATGTCGACTTTGGCTATGCCGGATGGTTTCTCTGGCCGAACATCACCCTGTGGGCCTATCCGGGAGAACCAAATCTATCCGTGTTGCAGATGATCCCGGATGGCGCTGGTCGCACCATAGAATACCAGGACTGGTTTGTACCAAACGGCAAGCCAAGCGCTCAGCTTACCGATGCGATGGTCTATCAAAAGGACGTGCTGCAACCGGAGGATATCTCTCTATGCGAGAGTGTTCAGCGCGGTTTAAAATCGCGCGGTTACAATCAGGGACGCTTCGTGGTGGACTCTGATCACAGTGAGTTGTCAGAGCACGCGGTCCATCATTTTCAGCAAATGGTGGTGTCGGCTCTCGGCGCCCGACTGCAGCCGGACAACCCGTCCTAGCCACACGGCCCACAAGTAATCAGACCGCCATAGAAATTAGCCCGTAGGACTCGACCGTGTGTGATAACTGCCTGCAGGACAGGCAGTCTATGAATCGGGTCATCGTCGCCGTGGTGGTTCATAGGCGACAGTTGCGGTTCAACCGTAAAGGGCGCGCCGATCAAACCCTCAGCGTTTGAACAGCCAGTTCACCAACAGCGCAACCAGACCGGCGACCAGCCCCCAGAACGCCGCACCAATACCAAACAGACTGATACCGGAGGCTGTGACCAGAAAGGTAATCAAGGCCGGTTCCCGCTGTGCTTCGTCGTGCAATGCCGCCGACAGACTGTTGCCAATGGTGCCAAACAGCGCCAACCCGGCGATCGTCAGCACCAGCACTTCAGGAACCGACGCGAGTGCAGCACCAACGGTAGCACCAAATATCCCAAACAGTAAATAAAAGCCACCGGCAGACACACTGGCCACATAGCGCTTATCGGGATCTCTGTGGGCGGAATCGCCCATGCAGATCGCGGCGATGATCGCAGCCATATTGACGCCAAAGCACCCGAACGGCGCAAGCAATAACTGCGTGACACCGGTCCAGGTAATTAGGGGCGACACCGGTGTTTTGTACCCCGCAGCGCGCATAGTGGCGATGCCCGGTATATTTTGCGAGGCCATGGTTACTGCAAACAATGGCAGTCCAATGCCAATAACAGATTGCCAGCTGAATTGCGGCACTACCAGTACAGGTGTGGCTACAGCCAGATCAATGGCGGTATAGCGAAACCCCGTCCATCCGCTGAATAGCACACCTGCCAGCAGTGTCAGTACCACCGCGTAGACCGGCACTATCCGTCGCAGCACCAGGAAAACCAGAAACATCACCAGTGGCAGCCGCAGCTCGGTTTCCATAGAGGTAAAGACGTTCATGCCGAAGCGCAACAAAATACCAGCCAGCATGGCAGCGGCGATTGACGTCGGAATTCGATCCATCACACGCTCAAACCAACCTGTGGCACCGCACAGAATTATCAGTACAGCAGACAGCACAAAAGCACCAATGATCTCCGGCATAGGCACACCAACAACACTGGTGACCAACAGCGCTGCTCCAGGCGTAGACCAGGCCGTGACAACCGGGGCACGGAAATAGAGGGACAGGCCAATGCTGGTCACCCCCATGGCAATTCCAAGCGCACCCAGCCAGGAGCTGATTTGCTCAGGGCTGGCACCTGCGGCTTCCGCCGCCTGAAAGATAATCGCCACAGAACTCAGGTAGCCAACCAATACAGCAACAAAACCGGCAACCACGGCTGACAGCGAAATATCTTTTAGCAGCATGGATTTAGAGACTCAGGGATTCAGGCGGTTGCAGCGACGGCTTCGACCACAAGCCGTCTGCCAACCATAGACATGGATATCAGGTACCGTTGGTCACGGCAACACCTACCACGATCAGCACCGAGTAATCCTGCTTGGCGCATCCGGCAACGACTGGCATCACACTGCCCGGGGCCACCTTGAACAAGGACTGATTAACATTGGCCGGAGAACACGACGCACCGTGTCCGGCCGGTGTGTAGCGCGCGGAACGACATGGCATATGAGTGACATCATGCAACGTGGCAGAGTCTGCCAGTTCCCAGCGTTGCACCCCTTGTTGGTCCTTTGGGTGAACCGTTAAAATTGTGGTCACCTCACGCTCACCGGTCACCACGTACTTACCGGCGGCAAGCGGGAAATCGGGCTTCTCCATGATCAGACCGTTTTCATCCAGCCACCAATCGTTGTCATCAAACTTCCAGTTGCCCGGTCCATAGCCACCTGCAGCTTTCAAGGTCGGAAACTGCCGCAGCCAGACACCGCGCGGCCCCGGATCAACCCGCCACAATCCCCAGGTCTCTGCCCCGACACCCGACGTCGCTGTCGGCTCACCGAGCGCTGCAATAAACTGGGTACGAATGCGCTTATAACGGACTTCTTCTTCCGCCATTAGCTGTGTCGGCTGCAACAGCAGGCTCACAGCCAATAGCAGACCGGTCAGCGTCAGAAATACCTTATGTGGTTGGACAGGTATCATGCTATTTCCCCTGAAGGCAGGTTGGCACCAATAACAACTCTGGCATGGTTCGACTCAGACAATATACTATCACAGCGTGATCTGCCTGCTTAGCAGCCATATTGTGCAAACGCTGCGGCAATGAAAACACAGTGTTCACTTTAACTATCAAAAGGCGCACCTGCGATGCTCAATTTGTTCTATTCTCCCGGCGCTTGCTCACAAGCTTCGCATATCGCACTTGAGGAAGCCGGTGCCGACTATAAACAAACTCTGGTCGACTTTAAAACGTCCGAACAAACCGACGCCGGATTCCTCGCCATCAATCCGTTAGGTCGGGTGCCGGCACTGGCCACTGACGCAGGTATTCTTACCGAAACACCGGCAATACTTGTGTATATCGCACACACTAATCCTGACCTTAATCTAGCATTGAGTGATGATCCCTGGGCTTTTGCGCAGGTACAATCATTCAATAGTTTTCTCGCCTCTACCGTGCATGTTAATCACGCTCACGGACGACGCGGCAGTCGCTGGGCAGATCAACAGTCCTCGTATGATGATATGCGGCAAAAATTGCCTCAGACGATGTCGGCCTGTATTCAGCTGGTGGAAGACCGCATGCAAACTCCGTGGGTGATGGGCGACGCCTATACCATCTGCGACCCCTACCTTTTTACTATTGCAAACTGGCTGGAAGCCGACGGTGTCACCCTGCAGAACTACCCCCGCGTGGCCGACCACCACACTCGCATGGCCGCCAGGCCTGCTGTGATCAGGGCGCTTGCGAAAGAGCAGGCCTAACCCACCACAGCCACCCCGACATGTGAGCTTTGTATAGAGCAACCGGCACCCGCACTCCCTGCCAATAGTTACACCACTACCGGCTCAGGTGATAACTACTGGTCGGGTGAGCCACTGATATTCTGTTAAATCACTTTATAGCGTGGCAACCGTGGTATTCCCGCGTGCTCTGGTAGCTCTCAGTCTAGTGTCGCCGGCTCTCCAGAATGTGCATACGCTGATAGGGACTGAATTCAGTAGCGGCGGCATCGCGCATCTGCCCGTCCATCATTTTAACCACCAGCCATACCGTGACGATGGAAAATACAATCCCTCCCAATGCCTGACCTATCAATACACCGCCAGCCCCCCAGAACGATGCACAGATCACCGCTGGCAACCACGTCCCTATCGTATGTCTGCCCCAGTTAATGCAGGTGGAGTACAGCGGATGGCCTAGATTGTTAAAGGTGGCATTACCGACAAACACCCAGCCATTAAACAACTGCGCCAGCGCCAGCGGCCCGCAGAACAGCAGCACGATAGCGAGCGTATCGCCACTGGCTTCAAAAAGGTTAATGATAACGCCACGCAACAGATACAGGATAACCGCCACCACCACCACATAAGCGCCAACAAATCCAAGTGCCGTGAAAAATGCACGCCGAACACGGCTATGCAATCCGGCTCCGAAGTTCTGCCCGATAATTGGACCTATCGCACCCGACAAGGCAAACACCACCGCAAATGCCACAGGCGTCAGTCGACCGATGATCGCCATACCGGCCACCGCATCGGTACCGAATTTCGCCATTTCCCGTGTAACAAGTCCGGCGCCCACCGGGGTGGCAACATTTGCCAGCACAGCAGGCACCCCAATAGTCGTGACCGCCGCGATATCGCGCTTCAACATGCCAACAGAGGGCACGGCCAGACCGCGGTAGGTTTTGATCACCGGATAAACCGCCATCAACAATATAGTGACACGCGCCAGCACCGACGCTATCGCCGCACCCTCCAGTCCCAGACCGGCACCGAAGATCAGTAACGGATCGAGCACCGCATTGACAATGCCGCCAGCCAATGTGGCAAACGTAGCAAGTCGTGCATCGCCGTGTGCCCGCAGCACCGCCATTGATACCATCGCAGCCATCAGCAGTGGCATCGACGGTAAGATGATCGATAAATAACTCACCGCCAGCGTGCGGGTTTCACCGCCAGCCCCCAGCGCATCAAGCAGCACCGGCATAAAGTGAAAGACACCGAGCACCGTTAACACCGAAATCAGCACCCCAATGACCAGCACACTACTGGCGTACTCCGCCGCCTCCAGCGACTGCCCGGCACCTATCGCTTTAGCAACCAGTACACCGGCCGCAATCGACAAGCCGATACCAATCGAGGTGGTAAAAAATAATACAGTGCCGGAGTAACCAATTGCTGCGGCCAGCGCCGGATTCCCCAGCATGGCGATAAAAATCATGTCGACAAGGTCAACCGCAAATATCGCCATCAACCCGATGCTGGACATAAACGACATCACCGACACATGTCGCAACAGACTGCCACGGGTAAAGGTGGCTTCCTCCGCAGCGCCACTCATGGCTGTGGCGGCTTGTTGTCCGACAACGGGCGACGGCTAGCTCGTACATCAGGTACAGCACCGGGTGTCTGCCATCCACGCCCGACGGTATCGTGTCTGGACTCCGCCATCCCAAGCAGAGCGTCTTCCAATCGCTTCGCGACCCCGCGCGAGGCGTCAATGTAGGGCTGGTTCT
Source organism: uncultured Granulosicoccaceae bacterium (assembly GCA_938003855.1). Lineage (GTDB taxonomy): Bacteria > Pseudomonadota > Gammaproteobacteria > Granulosicoccales > Granulosicoccaceae. The sequence continues at coordinate 6,955 of CALKXD010000194.1, forward strand.
CAGACGATGGAATATCCGGATCCCACAGCGAGGCTAATTCGCGCAAGCCTTCCCGATCACGCTTAACAAATACAGTGGTACTTTTCTGCGCTTCAAACGGATGCTCGCCCAGCGCCTCCAGAGCGTAGCGCGACGCCCGCACTGAACTGTCAAACACCTCGCGAACAATGTCGTCGGCACCGGCTTGATACATCTGATAGACGTGGTTGCGATCAAAGACGCGGGCAACAATATGAATGTCCGGGTTGGTGCGCCGTGCGTATTTAACCAGCTCAAGTGCCGGTTCGCGCTCGTCAATTGCCACCACCAGTAGGCGCGCATCTTCCAGTCCCGCCGAGTGCAGTAGATCGGGTCGGGTAGCATCGCCAAAAAAAGACGCCACGCCAAATTTTCGCAAGCCGTCTATGGTGTCGGCCCGATGCTCAAGTACCACAGTTTTATAACCACTGGCCAGCAACACCCGATTGACAACCTGCCCGAACCGGCCCAGGCCGGCAATTACTATCTTGCCTTTGTCGGTGATCTCATCGGCTTCACGGGCCTGTCCGCGATCAAGACGTGGCAGAATAATTTTATCGAAGATAATAAACAGTGCCGGCGTCAGCAACATCGACAGTGCAACGATCAACAACAACCGGTCACCGAGCACGCCGGGTATCACTGCGTTCTGCACGGTAAACGAGAGCAACACAAAGCCAAACTCACCCGCCTGCGCCAGCGCCACAGTCATTAGCCAGCGGTCGCTGCCACGCAGCTTGAACGTCACCGCCAGCACAAACAGAATCAGCGCCTTAAGCGCAATAAGACCAACGGTCAGGCCCGCAATCTGCGCAAAGTTACCGAACAACAGAGTGAAATCTATACCGGCACCTACGGTGATAAAAAACAAACCGAGCAGCAACCCTTTGAACGGTTCTATATCACTTTCCAGTTCATGCCGGTACTCACTGTTGGCTAACACCACGCCAGCCAGAAAGGTACCCAGCGCAGGTGACAGCCCCACCAGAGTCATCAAAAGTGCGATACCTATAATCAGTAATAGTGCGGCTGCAGTAAACATCTCGCGAAGCTTTGAGTCGGCAATCATTCGAAACAACGGCCGACTGAGATAGTGGCCACCAACGACCACAACCGCAATCGCCAGCAGGTTAACTACCGCCACCTGCCAACCATGCAGGCCGGCAAGAACAGTGGTACCGGCATGACCATCGTCGCCTGAATGGTGCAGTGCCTGATTTAATTCAGGCAGCGCCAGCAGTGGTATCAGCGCCAGCATCGGAATTACCGCAATGTCCTGAAACAGCAGCACCGAAAAAGACGCCTGCCCGCCATCTGATTTCATCTGGCCTTTTTCATTAAGCGTTTGCAGCACAATGGCCGTTGACGACAATGACAACACCAGCCCAACCGCCAGCGCTACTGACCAGCTCAGGCCGAATGTCATAGCGGCCGCGGTTACCGCAAGTGTGGTCAACAACACTTGCAACCCACCCAGACCCAGCAAGCGCCCGCGCATTTCCCACAGCGCGCGCGGCTCAAGCTCCAATCCCACCAAAAACAACATCATCACCACACCGAACTCGGCAAAATGCTGTATCTGTTGTGTTTCCGCACCGACCAGCCCGGTGACCGGCCCAATCAAAACACCGGCGATAAGATAACCCAACACCGACCCCAGCCCGAGTCGCTTGGCGATGGGTACCGCGATTACCGCAGCGCACAGATAAACAAACGCCTGAAACAGAATACCGTCCATCGCTAATTATGCTCCGTTAATACATCGGCTAACCGCGCGTAGCCGAGATGGTCGAACTTCACCGCGGCGTTATAGTCGTAGTGATCATCCCGCAGGGCTGTGAGCAATGACTGGTAGCCACTGATGTGACGATCACCGCTGACTTCGTCGCGTGCCTGGTGGGCCGAGAAAAGCACATAAGGGGGCAAATATTCTACCTGGCACAATGCCGCTGTCTGCTCTAGCGGTGCCAACAGTTCACGCAGGCTGTAGCAGTTGCTGCCATCGCATTGATAGGTCTCTTCTGCGGCACCGGCTGTCACCACCGGCAGCAGGTATTTGCCAGCCAGTTTATCGCCACCCGGACCGTAGGCAAATCCGTATTCAAGCACCAGATCCTGCCACTCCTTTAGCAGCGCGGGCGTGGAGTACCAGTAAAGCGGAAACTGCAGAATAATCACATCATGATTCAGCAGCTGAAGCTGTTCCTGATCGACGTCAATATTGAAACGCGGGTAACTGGCGTACAGATCTACAAAACTTATACCGTCCAGCATCTCGGCGCAACGCGCCAGACTACGGTTGATTCTTGAGTGGCGCTGCCCGGGGTGTGCGTAGTTAACCAGCACTCTGGCCATAGGATATCCGACTCTCTGATAACAGCGTTGAAAAAGGGACAACTGACAGGGTACCGCTTAGGTTTCACCATACTACAATGCCCACGCAAAGGCGGCGCTTGATGTATTATTGGCTTCCCCGACAGCGGCACACGACCCCAACGGCACCGGCCAGCCGGGCTCTTGTGCTGTCGACCACGATAACTATGGCGTATTCCCATGCATTCAATACTTGGCACCATGACATTCGCAAGTCAGGTTGATCATGACACATCAGCCGGGATGATCAGCGCGTTCCGGCAAGCCGGATTTGACGAGCTCGATTCTGCATTCGTCTACAACAACGGTAAAACTGAAGAACTGCTCGGTGACCTGAATACCCGCGACGTTCTGCACGGCTGCAAACTGGCGACCAAAGTCAATCCACTGACCGGCGGCCTGGGCGCCGAGTCGGTCGACAAGCAATTTACCACCTCATTGCAGCGCATGGGCGTAGACAGCGTCGATCTCCTCTATCTGCACCAACCCGATCTCGATGTGCCCATCAGAGAAACCCTGCAGGCGTTGCACCGGCACTTTGAAGCCGGTCGCTTTAAGCGCTTCGGGCTGAGCAACTACGCAGCCTGGCAGGTGGCCGAAATCTCTGATATCTGCCAACAGGAAGGCTGGATGTTGCCCGTCGTCTATCAAGGCATGTACAACGCGATGACACGCGACGTCGAACGCGAGTTATTTAAATGCCTGCAAAACTACAACATCGCATTTTATGTGTACAACCCGCTGGCCGGCGGCATGCTGAGCGGCAAGCACCTCGATGTTGAAAAACCACCGCAGGCCGGACGCTTCGACGGCAATACCCAGTACCTCGAGCGCTACTGGAAGCCAGACTACTTCCAGGCCATTAACCGCTACAGCACCGTCTGCAAAGAGCACGACATCAGCCCGGCCAGTGCCGCGTTGCAATGGCTGGTCCATCACTCCGACCTGCAAGCCTCCAAAGGTGACGGTATTATCCTTGGCGCAAGCTCGATGCAGCATTTTGAGCAGAACCTTAGCGCCATTCAGCAGCCCGCCCTGCCCGCCCGTGTCATTGACGCACTTGACCATGGCTGGGAACTGGCACGCCCTGACTGCATAAAGTACTTCCGTCCATAATGTCTATACCCACTATAAAAATAATCGTCGCAGCCGCCGCGCTGTGCGTTTCCCAGGCGCATGCAGCCGCTGACTGCACCTATCTCGCAGGTCCACCCGACGCCGGCATCGCCACTGCCGCTAAAGACAGCACCGGTGTCAGTCAGGCCTGGTACGGGCAGGCCACTACCGACTACGCACACGGTGTTCTGGGCGATGCCATCGAGGCCAACATTCTGTACGCACAGGTCGCCGGCACAGATACCTGCGCCGCCGCGATTAAGTTGCCCGAGGACTCCGTTTTTGAAGACATCACACCACGCATAGGCGATGTCACCGGCGACGGCAGGAATGATGTCATTGTTATAGAAAGCCATCGCGAACTCGGCGCATCCATCGCCATCTACAGCATTGACGAAGCTCAATTACTGAAGGTAGCCAGTACGCCTTACATCGGGACAGCTTATCGCTGGCTGGCACCGGTCGGCGTAGCGGACTTCACCGGCGACGCGGTTGCCGACGTCGCCTATGTGGAAACCCCGCACATCGGTGGAAACCTGAAAGTCTGGTCGTTTAAAAACGAAAAACCTCTATTGATTGGTTCCGCACCCGGTTTCTCCAATCATCGTATCGGACAAAACTATATCACTGGTGGTATCCGGGATTGCGGTAAAGGCCCCGAGATGGTCGTCCCCGGCAAGGAGTGGGATCGCACACTGATCGCAACGGTGGTGGATGACACGATTGTCGTAGACACTTATGCCGATAACAGCAACCGCAGCACTATCGATCTTGCGCTGCAGTGCCGCTGACACCCTCCGAGGCGCACTCTGCTATCCATCAGGTACACGCTGGCACTAAATAAACGGCCTGCGTGTTTGCATCAGTAAGAACCGGCACCCCGCTGCCCGTCCGGGAGCGACGCTTAACCAGCCCACGGCTGTTTATCTAGAACTTGCTCAAATTAAACGGCTTCTGGTCACACAACAGCAACCGGTCCAGTGTCCGGATCGCATCTGAGTTACCACTAACAATACCTGCACGCGCCATTTCTACCACCCTGGTGCCACCAAGTAACATACGACCCAGGGCACTGCTGTCAAGATCAACGGCATCGGTTGATTGTAGATCTTTGCCGTGATTCACCTGCGCGCGGCCGTCAGCGACTTTCAGCAGGTAGTACCCGCTCAGATCAGAGAATATAGGATCACGATAGTTTAGCAGTACCTCACCATCACTGTGATAACGCCGTCCACCCAGCAGCGCGACGAGATCAATCGGTCGCAACCACATCATGTCCATGCGCGCGCGCTGGCGCAATTGCCGCGGGTCCTTCATTGCGTACCGAAGCGGCGGATCAACCGGGCCGAAATCCCACAGCAGCTCCCTGACCCAGGCAATAGACTGCAGATAATGAAACATCGCCACCTGCGCCGGCATATCGAGCGCAACCAGCTCACGCACCTTGCAAATGTAATTAATACAACCGTGACGGGTATCTTCACCGGATGATTCAGCAAGCGTGTACAGGGCATAGGCATCGGCGGTGCCGGACTCACTGTAGTGCACCGCAATAAACTGCTCGCCACCACCAAACCAGCTGGGGGTTTTACTGTCTCCGCCAATGATCATCGCCCACCAATCGGCTGAGCGTTGCAGGGCACCACTGCCTCGTTGCACACTGCCCCGATAGATTTCCGGCACGCATTGCAGCGCTTCGTTGGTATCGTGAATCAACCGCACCTTGCCGCTGATACTCTCCGGGTTGTGCAAACTGAATTCCAGTGTTTTCAGTTGCCATTCCACCATTTCCGTCGCCATGCCGTAGCCATACCGCGAATAAATACCGGATTCCGACGCCATCAACACCGATCCAGCATCTCCGTGCGCTCTGGATTGCTCAAGGTGCAGATCAATGATGCGATGCAAGCCGCCATTGCCCTGAAACGGTGGAGAGATAGCCACGCCACCGAGACCGGCTACCGGCACCATCGCACCACCGGGCAACGACATTTGAAATTCGTAGGCAAATGCACCGCCGAATATTTCATCGCCGGATGCGACACCGATACGCCTCGACTCAGGACGCAAGTGATCGCGCTGGCCCTCGTCACCCGGATCGATGACGCCAAATCCATCGAGGATTCCCCGTCCAACCTGCGTCCATTGCTCCACGGTCGGACAAAATGCAACAACTTCACTGGTGCGGCTTTTTTTCATGATTCTCCAACAGGGGTTAACAACACAGCGAACAGCAAAAACACAGGTACCTGGTGGCAGTAGCGGTCAGGTTACATCACCCTCATGACCACAGCACACGCACGCTGTACCGCATAGTAGATTTAGCCACCACACTGCGCAATATACCCGCTGCTCGCAATCAGCTGCACTACGTTCACAGGCTGCAACAAACCACCTGATCCGATTCACCTATAATTTCAACTCACCCCGATCAGTCACCGTTGCACCTGTCCATGCATTTACCAGCAAGCGCCCGCTCTGCGCTTAACTTTGTTAAACGCCATCCGTGGCTGCTCACCACCGCGGTACTGTTTTTAATTGTTACTGCCATCCTCGGCACACTGGCGTCGCGATCCTTAGAGCGACTTGACGCCCGAATTCAAGAAGTCTTCGACGGCCCCAAGTGGTCAATCCCTGCCCGCGTGTATGCCAGACCCCTCGAGTTATATCAGGGGTTGAGCATCACCATGCAGGACACCATCGCCGAACTCACCAGTCTGGGCTATCAACAACAAGCCATCGACGGCCCCGGCCAGTTCAACCCGGTCGGTAACCGGCTCAGTATTCAGACACGCGGCTTTCGCTTTGCTGACGGTGCAGAAAAGGGCGCAAGCCTGGTGGTGCAATGGCAAAACAACGCCATCACCGAAATGCGCGACGCCAACGGCAACGACGTCCCCATTGCACGGCTTGAACCAGTACTTATCGGACGCATTTCCCCGGCACAGAGTGAAGACCGCCTGCTGGTATCGCTCGACCAACTCCCGCCCGGCCTGATCGACGCTTTACTCGCGGTGGAAGATCCGAAGTTTTATCAGCACCCGGGTATTTCCATCCGTGGCATCGCCAGAGCTGTTTGGGTCAACCTCAAGGAGTGGCGCTTTGCTCAGGGCGGCAGCACGCTCACCCAACAGTTAATTAAAAACCTGTTTCTCACGCGTGAACGCAGTCTCAAGCGCAAGCTGACCGAATGGCCGATGGCATTGATTCTCGAACGCCGCTACGACAAAGACCAGATCCTGCAGGCGTTCGCCAATGAAGTTTTTTTTGCACAGGATCGCAGCCGGGCTATCCATGGCTTCGGTCTGGCCAGCTACTACTTTTTTAACAAACCAGTGCAGGAGCTGAAAACGCATCAGTTTGCCTTGCTTGTCGGCCTGTTAAAAGGACCGAGCTACTATAGTCCGATACGCCACCCGAACCGCGCCACTCAACGCCGCAATCTGGTCCTGCGTATAATGCAGCGCGCCGGATTGCTGGATGAAGCCGCTGCCACCGCAGCGCAGGCACAACCGCTTGGTATCTCCCGACAGGCCGACATCCAGCAGCAGCCGGCCTATCTGGATCTGGTGCGAGAGCAACTCACTCGTGACTACTCCACCGAAGATCTGCATAAAAACGGTTTGAGTATTTTCACCAACTTTGACCCGGCTGTGCAACGGGCGCTGGAGCAATCGCTCGACGAAGCCTACGATCATATCGCGATGGAAAACGGCCTTGATCAACAGCAGTTACAGGCACTCGAAGCGGCGGCTATTATCAGCAAGGCCAACACCGGTGAAGTTGTCGCCCTGCTCGGTGGCCGGGAGGCACGCTACGCCGGTTTCAACCGAGCCCTCGATGCCGCTCGGCCGATTGGCTCGCTAATGAAGCCGTTTGTTTATCTGACCGCCTTACTGCAACCCCAGAATTATAGCCTGGTCACCCCGGTCGACGACTCCGCCATCTTTCTGGATCAACCCGACGGCAGTATCTGGGCGCCAGCTAATTTTACCGGGATAAGCCACGGCCAGGTGCCTTTGATCACCGCACTCACGCAGTCCTATAACCAGGCCGCTGTAAACACCGGTCTGACCCTCGGGGTGGAGCGCATCAGTGCTTTGCTCACGCGGCTGAATCCGTCGATAACGCCGGGGGAACTGCCATCGTTACTATTAGGGGCATTGGATTTATCCGTCGTCGATACTGCCGAGCTGTATCAAACCCTGGCATCTTCCGGATTCACCACACCACTCAGGGTGATCAGGGAAATACAGGCAGTTGACGGCACACTTTTGCAGCGCTATCCACTCGGTGGCAAGCAGACCATCGATCAAGCGACAATGCATATACTCAATTATGCATTGCAGAATGTCATGCGCCAGGGCACCGGGCGACGTGCTTACCGCTACCTTGATCCATCACTGGCGGTCGCTGGAAAATCAGGCACTTCAAATGATCAGCGCGATAGCTGGTTTGCCGGCTATAGCGGCGACTACGCTTCCGTGGTGTGGATGGGCAATGACGATAACACCCCCACGGAACTCACCGGCAGCCGGGGCGCTCTGGAGGTCTGGTCTCGCACCTTCCAGAAAATCAGTACAACCGGCTTGCGCTTTAACGCACCGCCCAGTGTCGAATACGCCGCCGTCCATCCGGACACCGGTGTACGTGTCGATGAAGGCTGTCGCGGCTCGCGCCGGCTGCCGTTTCATCGCGACCATGTCCCCCCGATCGAGGCACGTGCACTACTGGAGTCGCGCTGCCGATAACACCGCAGTGGCGCGCCGGATGACTCTCCGGCCGGTTGTTGCCAAACCCGCGGTCAACCGCAAATTAGGTCTATACTTGCCTCACCGGCCGGATCTGCCAGGCCGGCAATGACAGCAATCAAAGAGCAACACGGGCCAGCGCGTATCGCACCTGCCTGATCCCGCCTGCATCCCCCACCGTATAACTCATACCACCACCAGACTGATTCTTCTTGAAGCCCGTAACTTACCATTCAGACCTGCACAATTTCCGCTCGCCCGGGCCGCAGTGGCCGGATCGTTGAACTCAACCACCGACGTGCACATTGACCATCACCGGCTCAACACCGCAAGCGCGCGTGCCCTCTGTGATGATCCATCGTTGTCGATTGAACCACTGGAAACAACCAGTGCCGTCAGACTGGGCTTACTGCCACCGCCTGCCGGGACACTCAATGCCAGTAACGGCAGGGCCCTGTCACGCAGCATTAGCGACGCGATGGCAATGGTGGCCACGCACCATAATGAAACCCTGCACAAGCGCTTGCAACCACGCGGCAAAGTAGCACTGAGCCTGTTTAATGAAATGGAACGCGCGCGCTGCGAAGCACTGGGAGCCCGTCGCTACGCAGGACTTGAAAGCAATCTGGCCAGCCTGTGGCAACGCACGCACGCGCTGGTCAATCTGCGCAGCAGCAATACTATCGAGCAATTGCGGGTAGCTTTTGGGTGCCTTGCGCGCGAGGCATTGCGGATCAAGGTGACGCCCACCGACCCGATGCAGGCGCTGGTAACCCATTGGCGCGAAGCCAGCCTAAACAACCTGGCATCGCTGTGGCAGAAGATGCCGGACGTCGCAACCGATCAGACCCGCTTCGCTGCTCTGGCGCTGGATATCATCAATGCGATAGACATCAGTAACCTCAACAGCGACGATGCCGATGAATTGAGCACTGAACCTGCACCCGCCGATCAGGCACAGGACGACGAAGACAACGAAGGCGATGGCGGCGACGATACCAACGACACCAGTGAAGAGGATACCGACACCAGCCTGACTGTCGAACTGCGTGACGAGCCCGACCAATCCGGTGAGGCCCTTGTTGCTGATCTGGATGACAGTGACATCGACGATATAAACCAGGCCAATCGTGACGCACCGGTCAATGCCGATGCCGACAACACCGGTGCATCGACGCGCGCAGCGGGCACTGGCTACCAGGTTTTTTCAACCGCACAGGATGAAATTATCACAGCAAAAACACTGTGCAGCGATGCCGAGCTGGATATCCTGCGGCGCGCACTGGACGAACAGATAGAACGCCATGCAAAGGTGGTTGGCAAACTCTCCGGGCGGCTACAGCGCGTACTGATGGCGCAGCAGCAGCGTCACTGGAAGTTCGACCTGGAAGAAGGACAGCTTGACACGTCGCGGCTGACACGTCTGGTCACCGAGCCGTTGTCCGCACTTTCCTTTAAACAGGAAAGCGACATTCAGTTTAAAAATACCACAGTGACACTGCTGGTCGATAATTCAAAGTCAATGCTTGGCAAGCCCATTGCAATCGCGGCCGCGTGCTCAGACCTGCTGGCACAAACACTCGAGCGCTGTGGCGTATCGGTTGAAATACTCGGCTTTACCACCACCAGGCTACATGGTGGTGAGTTGGTCGAACAGTGGCAGAAAAACGGTGCAGACGCTAATCCCGGTCGGCTGAACGGCCTGCGGCATATTATCTATAAGCCGGCAGACACACCCTACCGACGTGCTCGTAAGGGTTTCGGCCTGATGCTGATGAAAGATCTGCTAAAGCAGAATATCGACGGTGAAGCCCTGCTGTGGGCGCACGACCGGTTGCTGCGACGCGCCGAGCAACGCAAAATCCTGATGATTATTTCTGATGGTGCCCCCATCGATACCAGTACCATGTCGGCCAATCAACCTGACTATCTGGTTGATCACTTGCACCATGTCATTGGCACAATAGAAAAACGCAATGCAGTAGAACTGCTGGCGATAGGAATCGGACATGACGTGTCGCAGTATTATCGACGGGCGATGACAATCTACGATGCCCGCGATCTCGGTAAATCAATGCTGGCGCAGTTGAGTAACCTGTTTAAACAGGCTAATTAGTGCCCATCCAGAAACAAGCGCTACTGCGTACCACTCAGGCACGCACTCTTTTGCCGACCACAGGCAGTTACTTAAGAACAACTAAGCGCCTACCTGTGGTAGGCAAAATCTCACGCACCTGAATGATCCTCGCGACGCCCTGTTTCTGGATAGGCACTAATTTAATAAATCCGGTAAATAGCGTTGAAGGTAGACACATACAAGCTACCCTGGCTATCCTGCGCCACATGCAGGGGCTTGCTGTTGTTGCCATCCGTCTGGAAACTGGCAAACCCGGCCTGTCTGATCACATCTGTATCTGCGTCACCGTCCAGATACATCACCTGAATATTGTCGAAGTTATAGCTCGACACAAAAAGCTCGTTCACAAAAGGTGCAAAGCGCCCCGCTCCGTTTGAGAACAACAGCCCGGTCGGGGTAATGACCTCATCCCAGATGTCCAGTGAGTAACCTATGCCGCTGCCTTGAGGTTCTTCTTCCAACCCCCAGGTGAAATTTTTCCCGGCCTGCAGATAATTGAGTTTATCCTCACTGTCGGGCCCTGCATCAGCGCCAAACAAATCACCGGTACGCGGGTTGAGCGCCATTGCGAACGTATTGCGTAAACCGCGACTCCACTCGGGGTCATCAGGGAACGGGTTATCCCAAGGGATCGCGCCCTCTGCGGTATAGCGAAGTATCTTGCCGGATAAACTGCCATCCAGTTGCGACAAGGCCGGTACTTCTATATCCCCACGGCCAATAAACAGATGCCCGTGCCGGTCAAACACTATATCACCACCATTGTGAAGATCAGCCACCGGCAAATGATCAACAATCACCGTCGGGCTGACGCCGCGGTTGCCCTGCGCGGTGTAGCGAATGATTTCAGCGTGATCCGGCTGTCCATCATGCCCCTGCACCGTAGCATTGACATAAACATAATGGTTGTTTGAAAAATCTGGATCTAGCGCGAGCCCGATCAGCCCTTTCTCAAACCCTGAGACCACCGGCACGGTAACGAAAGGCGTATCCAGAAGACCTGTGTGCGGGTCGACCACTCGCACATTACCAGTCATGAGTTCGGCGTAAAACAATCGCCCGTCATCAGCCACTGCCATCCTCACAGGCACTGCGGCGTCCGCCACCAGTAACTCAGCGCTAAATCCAGTCTGCAGTGCGTCAAACGCCTCTGGCAAGGCGATGTTGACGGCCAGATCAAAGGCAATCAGGCGGGATTCATCACCATCCTGCACAGTGATATCAAACCGGGTGTCGGCGACGGTTTCGGTCGCTGTGCCACTTAGCTCACCGGTGGCAAAATTAACCGTCAGGCCCACAGGTAACCCGGGACGTATCGAGGCGATAAATGCCGCCCTGTTATCGTCGACCATTGGCTCTATAGAGGCCAGCAGGTCAACGCTGACAAACTCACCGACACGGGTGACCAGCTCTACGCTGTCACCGTAAGCCGCAACCGACTGCGGGGTGCTCTTTTCGGATCCGCAACTAGCAACGCAGGCGACGATCACCGGTATCACTAGAATTTTCAGCCAGCCAGACACAATAGTGCATGGCTGTTTGACGGTCATAGACCGGTGGCTCACAGAATACCAAGCGCGGACCCGGCAAGTCGCTCCGGATCCGGAAAAACCGGGGCTGCGTCCTTACCCAGGTGGCTGGCAATTATTTCACTGAAAACATCGCGGAAATCAACTTCCATCGGCAAGCTGTCTTCATCACGGATATCAGCCGGAGTTAAATCACCGCCAAAGCTACCACCGTTTACGCCACCGCCAGCGACTATCATAGTTTGACCGGCACCGTGGTCCGTGCCACCGGAACCATTTTCAAAGTTCCGCCGACCGAATTCAGAAAAAACCACAACCACACAGTCCTGCCATTTGCCCTGCGCTTTCATATCTCTGGCAAAGGCATCGAGGCCGCTGTTGAGATCAGCCATCAGGTTCGGATGACGCCCCCCGGTTGATCCCTGACCACTGTGTGTATCAAACCCACCCAGTCCGGTGTAATAAATATCCGTCCCCAATCCACCGCCCTGTATCAACCGCGAGATATCTTCCAGGGATTGCCCGAAGCGACTGGACGAGTAGCTGACATTAGCCACGTAGCTCGCGACGATCTCTTCAATGCGTTCTATGTTCTCATGCCCTGCCTGCAAGGCATTTTTTACCGACAGCGCATTGCCGGAGGCGGCCTGTCGGTTCAGCATCCACTTGGCCACCTCCAGGCGCCGCGCGCTTTCACCGCGATAGCGACCGTCGGCCTGGTAGGAAAATGAAGACAAGCGGCTCATCTGCAGCAGATTGACATCAGGCCCCTGCAGCGCTTTTGCGTTATACCCTACCGATATACAACCGAGGCTGTGATCGTTATATAAGCTTGCATAGCGTGCCACCCAGCCGGTTTTATCATTGGCATTAACCGCACTGGTATCACCGGTATGAAATACATCCTTGCTGGTAAAATGGCTGCGATTGGCATTCGGGTATCCCACTTTCTGAACCAGCGCCAGTGCCCCCTCCCCGTGCAGCGTTTGCAAACCACCGAGGTTCGGGTGCAGACCGTAATCCGAGCTTGCCCCCGGTCCAGTGGTTAACGCCAGAGGTTCATCTATTCCCAATGCCGGGCGACGATCATGGTATGCGCCTATATTCAGTGGCACCACGGTATTGAGTGAATCATTACCGCCATCCAGATTTACCATCACAACAAACTTGCGATTAGCCTCCTGCGCACGGGCTATCCCCGCCAGCGGCCCCAGTGCAGCGAGTCCGGTACCAGCGGCGGCAAATTTTAAAATATCACGTCGCGAAAACAAATTTTTAGTGGTCAATTTAGAATTCCTTTTTGCTTTACTTGAGGTGAAAATCAGGGTGCTGGCAGAGTATCCAGACCAGATTGCGCAGCTTGCGGCTCTGATGAGACGTATTCTGTGGCGTGTAGTTGACCGGCGTCTCTTCGCCTTCACTGTCAACTTCCGTATTCATAAAGCCAATCAGCCGGGTTCGCTCTTCCTCGTCGAGAGAGACGCCAAGCAGCATCGCCACATGATCAATCACCTCTGGTGCACCTGTCGCATCCACGGGCTGCAAAGCAGCGCCGATATCATAGCCTTCCTCTTCCTGGTTACTGCGGTTGCTGATCAGCTCGTTAACAAAGTTAGGCATCTCGACCCCGGAAGACTGACTGCTGATTTTGTCATCACCTTCGGGCCAGCCTTCCACACTGGGTGGACGCGACGGCAGGCTGCCCATCTCAGTGAGGTAACGGCGGTACTGCCAATTGCTCTCAGTCATACCGGTAGTGCGTACCAGACCGACCACCTGTTCAAAGTAATCCCGCACTAAACCTTCACGCGCCAGGTCAGAATAAAAAGCTTCTGACAAAAACAGCATCTTTAAAGCCGGAGCTATATTCAGATTGTTCTGACGCAGTACGGTGGCAAAATCCGCCACCAGAGCATCGGTTGGATTCTCACTGACAAAATGCCTGAGTAACTTGGTAGCGAGAAACTCCGCCACCAGGTCAGCACCATCAGCACTGGCATGCGCCATGGTCAGATCGACCATCGTGCCATAATCATCGCGACTTAAATCATGGCTGATATTACTGGCCAGCGGTTGCTTACTCCCGACCGCTTTGCTTTCCTGATCAAACTCCAGCCGAGTCAGACCGGTGGCCGGATTAAACTTCCGACGCCAACCGGTAAATGCACGGGACGCTTCAATGATATCGGTTTCGGTATAGCCGTTGTCGACACCCAGTGAAAACAGCTCCCAGAACTCGCGAGCGTAATTTTCATTGGGGGCATACTTACTGTTGTCCGCACCGTCCAGAAACAGCAGCATCGCGCCATGGCGCGACACATCCACCATGAGGTTGCGGAAATTGCCGACGCCACGATCGCGCAGCATGTTGATGAAGTCGATCATCAGGTGATCTTCCTCATTGCGAAAACTCGCAAAATCCACCCCGAAGTGATCCTGCCAGAACATACCCATTACTTCCTGAAAGGCGTTCGGGTTGTTCATCAGCAAATGAAGATTCCAGTCTATAATGTCCGACGTTCCCGGGAACATTCCCTCCAGTCCGGCAGGATCGTCCTCATCAACCAGCAACGTATGCGCTTCGTCTTCAAACGGCAGCGCTCCTGACTCGTCATAGTCCATCATTCGATCGATATAGACCGACAGCCCCTGACGTTGAATTTGCTCCGGTTTACCGGGCTCTACTCCAAAGTGAGTACGCGAGAGAAAGTGCAGAATCTCTGCATCGGAAAACGTGGTTTTAGCAGCAAGAGTCAATGTGTTGCTATTGCCGCTCTGTGTGCCACCGGTTGGCGTTTGTGTAACCGGAGACGGAGTGGCCGCGCCACTGGGTGGCTCAGAGCCTCCACCGCCGCCACAGGCAGCCAGCGTCATGGTCAGAGCAACAGCCAGCAGAGACCGGCAGAAAAAATCTGTTGTTGGAAGTACCGAAGTCCGCATATACGAAAGTCCTTTCAAGAATGTGTTTCTTCCGACAAACATCAATCAGAGTTGAGCCCGCAAAGTTTCGGCTCGATATACACATTCTTTAACCTTCGTTTACTTCAGTTCTCCGTCGCGGAGTGAAGTTGTGGCATACGACGCTATCCGGTTGACCGCATCACTATAAGACTCACTACCGTAAGCGCAAAAACACTCGCTGCAATCACTCCGCAAGCTTCTTTCTTGCAAGCTTTGCCATCGCCACCAGCATACCGCGCGCACCGGCCACAGACGACAATTTGTCAGCCAGACCGGTTTCCCGAAACAATATCCGGTGGTTGGTATCACGCTGATCCCGCCGGCAGACCAGATCAATACCCGCCTCATCCAGATTGACCATCGTCGCCTGACTGACCCGACCCGCCACCTGCGGGGCGAATGCCTTGACGTACAACAGCACGGCATCGCTATGATCATCGTTCATGTGGGCACAAATCGCTTGAACATCACTCTTATCAAACACATCGATCTCCGGCGGAACTGGCAAATGTCGGCATCAGAGCACCACATTCTTATTACAATTCAGGGATATTTTTCCCAATTACTAAAGTTTCCTGTTGCTTAACCGCGACACTTTGGTATATTTGGGATATATTTCCCACTATAAAACACAACCAGGCGGATTGTGTTTGATCCTGCTCCACCTTAACCACAACAAACTGCCAACACCATCAAGCGAAGGGAGAACAAGATGAGTATACGAAAATCCACGGCAACCGCGCTGACCACTGTCGTGCTTGTCGCCTTATCGGGCTGCAGCAGCAATGACGACACAACAGCCGCAAACGACACCAGCGCTCCAGCACCGGATCAGAACCCCACCGAAGAAGTAACACTGCAAGGTTTGACGGGAACATGGAACCAGTCATGCCTGGCATCCGATTCGACAGCATCACGGTACTCGCTGGCCACATTGGTTGCCGCCGATAACGTTGCCACCGTAACGCAAACGTTTTTCACCGATGTGGCGTGCAGTAATGCAGCATCTCCGGCAACCAGTGTCGAGCAGCACTCTCTGGTTTTCAGCGGCACGACCTCGAACACCGCTCTGGGTGATGCGCTGCATGTTGACTCGACGGTGGAGTCCAGATCAATCGATGGCGTCGATTCCAGCGACGGTGTAAACACGGTCACTCACGATATAGCGTTGATTCTCAACAACACGCTGTACTTCGGCAACAAGCAAGGCAGTAACAATGGCAGCACGGCTGATCTGCGACCCACTGAACTTGACCAGCAGGCCATCTACACGCGGTGACTACTACAGGACACTGCAATTAGTGACCACTGCAGTGTCCACTGCCCCCGCTAGATTTTGCAATTCAGTGATCCCCTATATCAGCTGCAATATACAACAGCAGTCGAGTGTTTATAGTGTTTAAAAAGCATCCAGTCTGCCTCTTCGTAACACACAGCAACACAAAACACTGTGGGTACCGCGACCAACTTCAGGCACAACAGCGCAACGGTACATCAACGGGTCAGGTGACGATGCGACAACCGCTGGTTCGTCGCCGGCACACGGTAAGGGATTGCCCACTTGAATCAGACCGAGTAGCATTGTGAATGCTGACTAGCCACCACCGGTTACCCAATTGCATTGACCGGTGACACTTTCAGACTCCGCTCCTAAGTTGATCGCTACCGTTTAGCAGGGACAAACCGACCATGTTGATTCCGTACGTAACACTTGCAGATCCGCGTGCCGCGATGGCACTTTACGAAAAAGCACTCGGCGCAAAAATCACCGCCATTATGGACGGCCCGGACGATTCGGTGATGCACGCAGAAATGGAGATCGCCGGCCAGCGCTTTATGCTCAGCGGTGAATGGCCGGGAATCACATCGGCACCGCAGGGCAGATCGCCGGTAAACTTTATGCTCTACGTCGACAATGCCGACAAAGCCGCCGAACAAGCTGTCAAAGCCGGCATGACTCTCTCCTCCGAAGCCGAAGATATGTTCTGGGGTGATCGCCTGGCAAAGGCCACCGACGGCCATGGCTATGAATGGACATTTGCCCATCAGGTCGAGGAAGTTTCACCCGCCGAGATGAGCAAGCGCGCAGCTGACTTCGCCGCTGCGATGGGATGACCAGCCACTGACCATGCACGCACACGACGTAAACCCGATTCTCAACGTCAGCAGTATCAGTGATTCTTTCGATTGGTTTGAGAGGCTCGGATGGAAGCGCGGCTTTCAGTGGGGAGAACCATTGAGTTTCGGCTCAGTGTTGTCCGGCGATGTGCAGGTTTTCCTGTGTCAGAACGCTCAGGGCGGGCGCGGCGCGGGCAATGCGACACAAACGTTTGGCGCGCATGGCGATGAAACCTCCGACAAAGGCGTCTGGATGTCCCTGTGGGTCGATGACGTCGACAGTATTCACAAGCATTGCGTGTCAAACAATATCGAAGTCACTTTCATACCGACTGATATGCCCTGGGGGGTTCGTGAGTTGCACGTCCGCCACCCCGATGGACATGTGTTCCGCATTAGCTGCTCAACTACTTCCCCCTGACACACCAGCAGATGTGCATAGCACCCGCCTAACCAAACAAGCCGTTGATCTGAGCAATCTTCAGCATGATAACAATAGCGCCTGCCAGAAAAAGCTGGCCCAACATGCCAAAACTGGACGTACTCACTGCAAATCGACTAACGCTTCTTTCATACACTGATTTGTAGTGCTCGCGGTATTGCTTAAGCTTGTCAATCGGCACAACCCCCTGACCGGGTGTCAGGCGCATGTGGAAGTTAAGCTCTTTTTTGTTCACGATAACCTTGTCCTCGTACTTGAACCACTCCGTGTCACACTGGAACTGCTCTTCATCCACGCTTGATTTATGGTCATAGAGCACTTGAATATGATGCTCCATAACGCCGTCCTGCTGGATTGCCACGGGATTGGCGTCCGTCGAAGGGATCTGCAAATCACTGTAGAACGTCGTGGCAATTTCCAGCAGGCCACCCTTGATTTTTTTTAGCGGGCTCTCGATCTTGTACAACTCGCGGGCGACAAGTGTATTTGTCGTCAGATCATCGGAAGACACATGCACGGGCTCCAGCGCGACGAGTTGCACACCCAGAGACTCTGACAGGTCCTCGAGATAGTCCGTCTCGAGCAGTTTCATTGAGGTAGACGCAAAATAGTAGCGCATATTATTTGCGCGATTCCGGTAAAAAGTGCGCTCCACTGCAACAGTAGGGCCGTTATCATTGTTGCGGCGCAGATCCACCGTATGCTTTATAGACACCACGTGCAGGTCGGTTCGTCGTGGAATGTTTATCAGGTCAGAGCCGGACGCAGACAGCACCAACGCCTTGCGATACGGTAGATCAGCCAGAGAAGTTAACTGCCCGCCCTGCTTCTGAGACGTCGCGTCAATGAAGTAGTCCTGGTTATTCCAGCTGACTTTAACAATCATGTGATCAAACAGGAAAGGGCTGGGCGCAAGCATGTCGATGGCATCATGCAGTGACGTATTCACCAGCGTTAACTCTGCCTTCACACCTATTCCGGCAAGCAACGCGACCAATAGATTTGACTTATCTTTACAGTCACCGGTACGACGCTTGAGGGTGATAGCAGGCTCTTTGGGTGTATGCGAGAATATACCGCTGGTTTCACTTCGGTAGCGAATGCTGTCCTGAACAAAGCGAACACACTGCATGATGCTTTCATCGCTGGCCACGGATACAGCAAGCTCATCGATACCGGCAAGATCAAGATCGCAGTCCATAACCCCTTGCCCGGAGTAATAGCTATGGAGATAAGCAGACACCGATGGCCAGTTGTTCTCAGTGACAATAATCAGGTATGGCGGCCAGTAATGCACCGGCAGACAAGCTCCCTGCATTTGTGGCGTTATATCGGACCATTGTTTTTCAAATACCGCTTCAGGCACCAGCGCTTTTTTTTCGTCAATAGACCGGGCCGAATCGAGGTACTGGATGGTAAGGTTGCGGTCCTCTGAGCTATTTGTCACCCTGACTGACTGCAAACTCACTGGCACACCCCAACTTGCCCGATAGCCTCGATGGAAATAGTGGCCATACAAAGGGTGGTCGCCGCTGGTCTCAAAAAAGGTTGTTTCTATCTCAACCTGATCGCCGACGCGAAGATCATCGATAATCAGCTCAACGGTCAATTGATCAGATGATACATGCCTTTCTAGTTCTGTCTCGCGCCGCATGCACCGTATATTCTCCAGGTCCAGACAATCAATGGATTGCTCATTCCGCTGTATAACACAGCGGTGGAAAACCAGACGCTGTGCACCGGGCACAACGTTATAGAGAAACTGCGACATATCCTCGATACAGGATTCATCGTTAATCTGCACACGCATCTGGTGATAGCAGGCGCTTTCGTCAACTCCAACCCGGATTTGATAATCGAGCAGCGAATAAGACTGCGGTGACTCATGCTCTGACAGGCCATGCCCGACAGGCTCACGCGCCACCACCCAGTCAGGCCTCGGCGAAATCTTGTAGGGCACTGTAATGTAACCCTCGTCTGTCAGGCTTTTTGACATTTGCTACCTCGCATACAACTTCCAGAGCAGATCTAACGACCTGCAGAAATACGACTTTACCAGACGTTCCACAACATGGGAAAAAGTATCAACTATACCACCAAAACCGGTGAATACGTCACAACCATGCCGAACTAACTGTGCCTTTCCAAGCCTTTCATGCGTGGCCGGAACTTGTTCTGTATACGGCAACCGGCATTAAACCTGAGCCACACTCAAGCAACACAGATTCACAATGCACTCCACAATGAATCTAGACAGACAGATACCTTCTGCGGTTTTACTGCTGCAAAGCCACTGGTTGAATTCAGTGGCACCAGAGCCGACATTTCGCCCTATCCAGCCGTTGACCAACACACCATTTGCCAAAAGCCTATATCTATGCATCAACCGTGATGCCAGGTGCTTAGGCATATCCGCCACCCCGAAAATTGTCGTGCCAACCCGCCCGGCAACAGGGTCATATCGCATCCGCCGCCGATACGACATCAGCAGCAATGCTCTAGCACGCTATGAACATGAAAATCGCGCCACATCCGGCAATGCACTCCCCGGCACTGTCACAAAGCGAGTATCAGCGTGTGAGCAGCTTATGTATCGGGCCAGCCGTAGACAGGCAACAGTTGCTCTTGACGATCACGGTTACCCACACCCTGCGTCCGGTGTCGCATAAGGTTACGCAGGTAGAGCAGCTTGAAAAGATTAGCCGCTATGGATTACATACCGGTACCCGGTCGGGGAAATTCCAAGGCGACCAAGCACACCAGCGTACAGGTGCAGACGACAGGCAGCCAATTCCGCCGCACATGACTACGATTTCTGCAGTACCGGTATATGAAGTCTACTACCTTGGCAATCTCCTGCTCACTGGCACCCGGGAGATTAGCGGGCCGTGGAATTCCGCCAGTCAGGTCATCCCGGATACCACCGCCACTGGCTTTTGGTATTTTCGATCAGTCTGTCCCGCGCCTGCTCGTCGCCACTATATTTTTTTTTCGACATCCAGCCACGCCTGCCCCAAAGTTGCTGAAGGAATTTGATGACAACCAACCCCACCCTTTTCACGCGCAAGCCCTGGCATTTGTACCGGACACGTTGTTGCCGGTTTAGTTAGCGTCACTTGACTCGAGTCTGAATCAACGCCAGACAATTTATGGTGCTGTTCCAAAAACTCTACGATCTGGTCCGGTTCGTCATTTGTCGCAACCAGCCCGTCTCCAATCAACGCACTGACCAGTTGAGAAACCTCATCTCTAGAAGAGACCGAATTAACCAATGCCAGCTCCCGGGAATGACACTGCGAACATTTTGCAATGAGCACTTGCTCCGCCGCTGCCACATCGAATGATTCACCCAACGATCTGTCACCGGCGCTTTTCATAGCCGCAACGGTGTCAGCAGCTTAACGCTGAATCACACTGCACTGCTTATTGGAATTCTGCAGTGTCGGGGCTATCGCAATAAGATATGCCCTGATCTGTCATTTTTCTTTCTCCTCAAAGCCGTTAACAATAGCCGCCCGGCTCGCCATACGTTCCACCGTGTCACGCCAGCTTTTAGGTGTAGGCGGTCTTGCGAGTTTTGTTTGGAAGCCTTGGCATTTTACACATTTAGATCTAAGTAGTTTTCGACCATCCAGGAAGCCCCGTGCCGTGGCTAGCTCGTGCCCATCCAGAATCAGGTGCTACTGCGTAGCACTCAGGCCTGCAATCTTTCGCCGACCACATGTGTTTACTTAAGAACAACTAAGCGCCTACCTGTGGCAGGCAAAACCTCAGGCACATGAATGATCCTCGCGACACCCTGTTTCTGGATAGGCACTAGCTCAGAGATAAACCGATCGTCTTCCAGCCCGATAGATGGCAGTTGCTCCGCGACCCAATTTAAGCGCTCTTCACTGAACGTTGCTACCAATCGCCGGAGCAGATAGGACCTGCTCATGCCAAACCGACGGTAGCGCCAGTCCCATCAGTACAAGCGGTTGAATTAATATTGATGTACCGGGCGGACGAGCAAGTGGTAATTCCAGATGCTTAAAGAAACGCACAAACAGTATTGTACATAACAGCAGTCCCCCAATACTGTAACCGATGACAAGATGCATAACCGTCCTGGCAGGCAGGACTGTAAGCAGAACGTACAGCACCCGCGTCTGGATCGACTTGACCCTGGCGGAACTTGAAACACCAGACATAAACGCTATAAAAAGCATTCCGGTTACAAGAGCGCAAAAGAACAAATTCCAGTTTCTCAAAGCCAAACCCATTGTGATCGTCTGCAAACCAAACGGCTACTGACATCTACAGTTACTCCGGTGTTTGGATTCCATTGGCCTGCCCGGGTTAACTGCGACCAGTCTCAGGCCTGCCCGGGCATAGCGGCGCAGACAAAAAACTAAAAGGCCTCACACGTTTGCGATGAGAGTCACCTGGGGCGTTTTATCCGTTTATTTGAATGCATTTCCTGCAGTTGCTTTGTCACCTTCCCGGAAAATAACCCACCAAAATCCATCCTGCCTCAAGCACATCAACAACACTGACACTACCATTTTCTTACAATAGTATTTCGGGCTCCGGCCCGATGGCGCAATGCATTCACTCATCAAAACCGGCTACCGGACAAATGCAATAGATTACGATCACATTGAAACAATCCAGATCAATACAATGCTGTCTGATTCGCTCAGACGTTAATACATTCTCTAACCCATGAGTTATGTGCAGCTGGCAGTACGGCGATAGTGCTGTCAATACAGCTTCCCAACAAGAAGCTGATTAACAACATGCAGAAGCACAGATTACTTTTCACTATCCAAAACGCGACCTTGAGAATTCACAGACAGCATCCACAAATACGTACTCGGGTTTGGTTGTTCGTCGGTTGGGCTATAAACGCCTCTTAGCATCATTAACGGACACTTAAACAGAAGCTAACCCAACTTAACTTAACCTT
>CALKXD010000195.1 GCA_938003855.1 uncultured Granulosicoccaceae bacterium
AGATTGTCTGCGGCGGGTTTTGGTTGCGGGGTTCTTTTGCATTGCGGGGTTCGGCCTTGCTTACGCTGCGGGTTTCCACTTTTTTGCGGGTTGGTTTGGTGATTTTTCGGGTTGGTGCTCTGCGGGGTTCGGCCTTGCTTACGCTGCGGGGTTCCACTTTTTTGCGGGCTGGTTTGGTGATTTTTCGGGTTGGTGCTTTGCGGGGTTTGGCCTTGCTTACGCTGCGGGTTTCCATTTATTTTGGGTGCGGTGGTGGCTAATTACTGGTCGATGGCGATCCATCCGGTACTGTAAATGTGGTGTAATGGGCGTTTTTGACGACAGGCTACCATGCACACCAGTCCGCTCACCGCTATATCCCCGATCGACGGCCGCTACGCGGCTAAAACCCAATCACTGCAGGCTGTGTTCAGCGAGTACGGACTGATCCGCTATCGCGCTCTGGTCGAGTTGCAGTGGCTGAAAACACTGGCTGTGCACCCCGGTATCCCCGAGGTGTCGCTGAGCGCCGAGGCGCTGCAGATTCTTGATGATATGGGCCGCGGTTTTTCTCTGGCTGACGCAGAGGCAGTGAAGGAGACTGAGCGTACCACCAATCATGACGTGAAGGCGGTTGAGTATCTGTTAAAGGAGAAATTCAAAAGCAACGCTGAGCTACAGGCCGCCAGTGAATTTATCCATTTTGCCTGCACGTCGGAAGACATCAACAATCTGTCTCACGCACTGGCGCTGCACGAGGGCTGCACAAAGGGGGTGCTGCCGGTCGCGGAAAAACTGACCGGTAGAATAGCCGACATGGCCCGCCAGTATGCGCAGCAGCCGATGCTGAGTCGGACCCACGGCCAGACCGCTACCCCGACCACTTTAGGTAAAGAGATGGCCAACGTGGCGTACCGGCTGCAACGTCAGTTGCAGGCGGCAGCGTCTGTGCAGATACTGGGTAAGATGAACGGCGCGGTTGGCAACTATAACGCTCATTGCGTGGCTTACCCCGAGGTCGACTGGATGCAGACCGGCCAGCAATTTGTAGAATCACTTGGGCTGAGCCACAACCCCTATACCACACAAATAGAACCACACGACTACATGGCAGAGCTATTTGATGCGTTTGCCCGCATCAACACGATATTGATCGATTTTTCCCGCGATATCTGGTCCTATATTTCGATTGGCTACTTTAAGCAGAAAGTAGTCGCCGGTGAGGTTGGCTCGTCGACCATGCCGCATAAAGTCAACCCTATCGACTTTGAAAACGCCGAGGGTAATTTTGGTATTGCCAATGCGCTGCTGGGTCACTTCAGCGCCAAGCTGCCGGTGTCGCGCTGGCAGCGTGATCTGACGGACTCCACTGTATTGCGCAACGTAGGGGTGGCGTTTGCCCACTCACTGATCGGCTACGAGTCTTTACTGAAAGGTATCGGCAAGCTGGAGGTGAACGAGCAGGCACTGGCAGATGATCTGAACAACTCGTGGGAGGTGCTGGCCGAGCCAATCCAAACAGTGATGCGGCGACACGGTATAGACAATCCCTATGAAAAACTAAAAGCACTGACACGCGGCGCGAATATTAATCAGCAAACGCTGAAAGATTTTATCGACACGCTGGAGTTACCGGATTCTGTCAAGCAGGAACTATACGCACTGACACCGGCCAACTATCTGGGTCGGGCAGCGACGCTGGCACAGACATTACCCGCCACTGAAACAAGTCAGGGCTAACGACCGTGAACATAAACTGGCCGGATTCGCTGGACGAAAACACTTTTCTGCAGAACTACTGGCAGCAGAAACCACTGTTGTTGCCGCAGGCTTTCCCGGACTTCATCAATCCGCTGGACCCGGATGAACTGGCTGGCCTGGCCTGTGACCCGGACGCCAACGCCCGCTTTATGGAGCACGTAAAAGACAATGAGTGGCGCATGTGTCTAGGGCCACTGAGCGATGACTTTTTTGACGATGTCGCCGGCAGCAATTGGTCACTGCTGGTGTCTGATATAGAAAAGCTGCTGCCTGACTTCCGGGACTACCTGCAGCCTTTTCGGTTTCTGCCCGACTGGCGCATTGATGATCTGATGATCAGCTATGCACCGGTCGGTGGATCAGTCGGTGCCCACGTCGATCAATACGATGTCTTTCTATTGCAGAGCTCCGGTGTCAGAGAGTGGAAAATAGAAACCAATCGGCGCGTCGGCCAGCAGCAGTCGATCAGCAACGATATCTCTCTGCTGGGCGACTTCAACGAAGATCAGACCTTCCTGCTACAGCCCGGCGACATGCTCTATCTGCCGCCACGCTTTGCCCACCATGGAATTGCCCGTGAGGAAGCCTGCATGACCTGGTCAATCGGGTTTCGGGCACCCTCCCCCGACGAAATGCTACCGTCGGTGATCAACTACCTGCTGGAAGACGCAAACAGTGACAAGCGCTTCGGTGATCCGCAGCGATCCGCCACGAAAAGTCCCGGGAAAATAGAAGACACCGATATGGATCGCTTGCGTAAAATGCTGCGAAACGCACTGCAATATGATGATCGAAGCCTTAATGAGTGGATCGGTCGCTACTTGTCAGAACCCAAGCACAGCCACGACGATATCGACCCGGAAGACTGCGACTGGCCACAACTGCAGCGCATACTGGGAAGCAACAATGTACTGATGGCTAACTCGCAGAAGAGTTTTTTCTATACCCAAAGCGGCAAAAGTGCGCAGTTGTTTGCCGATGGCTACAGCTACCCTTGCTCACTGGAACTGGCCGACCGCCTGTGCAACCACCGGCAACTGCAACAGCACGATATTGCCACCGCTGCAGACCAGTCGCTGGTGGTCGCCCTGTACAATCTGCACAACCTGGTGTTGGAGGAACATGGCACCCACTGAGCAAACCACACTGCGTCTGGCTGACTGGCAGAAGGATCAGGCTGCAATAAAGGCGGTACGCACCAGCGTGTTTATCGACGAGCAGAATATCCCGCAAGACCTTGAATGGGACGAGCACGACGAACACAGCTTCCATCTGCTGACACTGACCGCAGCCGGTGAGGCAATAGCCACGGGTCGCCTGCAACGCGACGGCAAGATTGGTCGCATTGCGGTACTTGCGCACTGGCGTCGCCAGGGGATTGCCAGCGCGGTGGTCGGCCGCTTAGTCGATCTGGCACGGCAACAGGCCATAGCCACACCCTATCTATATGCACAGGTGAGTGCGCTGCCATTGTATGAAAAGCACGGCTTTGTGAGCACGGGAGACACGTTTCCGGAGGCTGGTATCCCCCATATAAAAATGCAACTGACCTAAAGCTGATTGACCCATGAAACCCGCCATTGCAAAACACACACGACTGAGCCAACACCGGCTGGCGCCACCGTGGTTGTTGCTGTCTTGTTTGCTATTCGGGCAGCTGCTTGTAGCTGCCCCGACCCGCGCTGCAGAGGCACTGTCGCGCCATAGCATCGAGCAGTTTTCTACGCAGGTATGTAAAACACCGGAAGCACTGGAAAGCGCGGGTGAAATGCTTTTTGCTACCGCTGTATCGATGGACAGCAGCACTATTGAGTTTCGCCGTGTGAACGTGGGCGAGCGGGTAACCATGCAGACCACTGACCGCGAAGTGATAGAAATCCAGCTGCTCACCCCACCCGCCAGGGGCCGGCAGACCATCGTCACCAGCTACAGTGACAGCGCACAGCACAGCCTCGACAGACCACAGCTTCAATTGAGCTACGATGATCAATGCCAGCTCCTAAGAGCACAGTCGATCAGCTACGACACGCACGGTACTGCCCTATATATAGAATCACTGAATCCGGCACTGCAAGCCATCGGTGAACGACAATGGCTGAACCCGCCGCTGCCAGTCAGCGCAGAGACACTACCTGACGACAAAACGCGCGTGGCGATGATTGACTCAGGTGTTAATTATCAACTACCGCTAATAGCAGCGGCACTTGCCCGCGACGACCACGGCAACACCATTGGCTATGATTTCTGGGACATGGACAATAAGCCGTTTGATGCCAACCCGGCGCGCTCGCCTTTTTTTGTGCAGCGCCACGGAACCCGTACTGCATCCATTCTATTGAGAGAAGCGCCCGATATTTCACTGGTGCCTTATCGATACCCGCGCCCCGACATGAGCCGCATGGCAGATCTGCTGGCGCACGCGGCAGCGCATGATGTACGTATTATCGGCATGCCACTCGGTAGTAACACCTATAAAGACTGGGTAGTATTTGCCAGAGAGGCAGAACAACATCCAGACATGCTGTTCATCGTATCTGCCGGCAACAACGGCCGCGATATAGATAATTCACCGGTGTACCCCGCATCGATGGAAATGACTAACATGATTGTCGTCACCTCTGCAGACGATTTCGTGCGCCCGGCAGAACGCACCAATTACGGCAGACTATCGGTTGATTACCTGCTGCCGGCCGAGAACATACGCGCTGTAGACTTCGACGGCAGTGACACCCGGGTGTCCGGTTCAAGCTACGCGGTCTCGCGCATGGCCGCCCTGGCAGCCAGACTGCTGGACAGCAACAAGGCCATGACCACCGACCAGCTAAAGCGCGCGATAAAAAACTATAGCGTGCGGGCCAATACCAGCAGATACGTGACTCAGGGCTACCTGGGTAATCCGCTGGCAGATCGCTTGACGCTAGAGGTCGAAACGATACCCGTAACCGGAAAAGACCCGGAATCCACTGTCAGTGCGAGTTACCGGTTTCCCCTGGTGCTGGTGACGCTGGACGAGACATGGGATGAGGCTGACATTGCCACCGCTTTAGATGAACTCAACACCATTTTGTCGCAATGCAGTATTGACGCACAGATAGAGAAGCGCTTAACGGTAACCGCCCCCGGTTATCTGCAGGATCTCTCAACCGGTAATGCGCTATCTTTGCAACGCCGTTTGAAACTGAGCGGAACCCGGGTGTTTTTCGCTAGAGACACACAAATGCAACCGGCCTTCGACGCGGAAGCATTTGGTGAGGGCAACACTCGAAACCGTCCGTGGATGACCAACTCACTGTGGCTGACCAACGGCATCACTGATGCCGGCATCGCACTGGCCCACGAGCTGTTTCATATTCTGACTAACAACGGCAACCACACACAGGAGCCCGGCAACCTGCTGCGCGATATCACGTCACCCGCTAATACCCGCCTGACGCCTGCGCAATGCGGGCAGGCGCAGCAAACGGGCGTCGAATTCGGGCTGCTGTTTGAGCAGTAACCGGGTCGCAGTGTGCTTCTATCGGCAGTTGCCGAAAGCCTGGAATGCAGTTTTCACGGCATTGCGCAAAGTAATGTGATGCAAGATGCAGCGTCCCTGATTAACGGTGATCTGCAGTGGCAGCGCTCACGGCTGCAATAGCGAGGGCATTGTTTTCAGACGGTTACAGTAGCCTGCGGCGCACACAGTCACCGCAATATAGACAATAAAGTAACGTTAGAACGTGTCACCAAAAACCACTACCCAATAGGACTGATAGTCCGCCGCGTCAGTGGTAATGCATGCCGCGCCAACTTCGGTAAACATGGTATTCATGATGTTGCGGCAGTGTCCCGGACTGTCCAGCCACCCCTGATGAACCTCTTCTATATCCATCTGGCCGGCTGCAATGTTCTCTCCAATGGCGCGCCACGTGTACCCAACGCCACTGGCGCGATCGGACACACCCAGCCCATCTGACCCGGTGTGATCGAAAAAATTAACATCGACCATATCCTGTGCGTGCAACTCGGCGGCTTCGGTCAGCCTATTACTCCACGTAACGCTACCCACTGCCGCTTTGCTGATCGTCCCGCACATGCGTGCAACTTTGCGCGAGTTGTTTACCATGGCAAGCATGGTGTCATTAAAGGTATCAGCGTTTGCGTCACACGACACAGCGGCAGCATTAGCTACAAACATGGCCTCATCAGCGTTGCTCTGCGAGACCGGTGCCACCGGCTCGGCACTGTTTGCCGCACCGGAATCCGGCTCGGGTACAGCGGCAACCGGGGTACTTGCTGCAGGTACGCCGGTGCCGGCGCCGCTATTATTGCTTACCCCCATATCAGTAGAGGCAGAGCACCCGGCCAATGTCAGTGTAATCACTGCCAGTGCCGGGTTCAGGCTTTTCATTGATATTTTCATCGTATTTCTATTCCCTGAACTTATTTTCCTTTGTCGGTTAGCACAACCGGTGGCTATTGGCTCTGGTCACTTGCTAGCCTGACTCGCTCGAGTAACTGGTTACGCTTGCTTTCGTCTTTGATTTCACCACCTATCTGATAGGCCTTTTCAATGGTGCGTCTCGCCTGTTTTGTCTCGCCACGCTGCTCTAGCTTCAAGGCGATACCGTGGAACGCAGATACCGCCGCGAACGGATCGGCAATCAACTCGACGTGCTGCATTGCTCTGTCTGTCTGACCCAGTGACACTTCCTTTAACACAACCTGCCGAATGGCCAGATCCCGGGCAGCCGTGTACTCGGGTAGCTGCTGCGCTGCAGCCAGAGCAGAGGTCAGCATGTCATTTGCCTCTTCCTGCTCACCCACCTGCTGCAGATAGTCCGCGATAGCAATCATGCCAACGGTAATTTCCTGTGGTTTACCCAGATTACGGGCCAATATTGACGCCTTGAGCAATGTATCCATTGCGTCGTCATGCAGGCCCATTGCCTGTTCTGCCAATGAATAGTCCGCAATTGCCAGAATTCGTTCAGACGGCACTTCGATTCCATAGGTAGCCATAGCGGTCACGCGTAGAATTTCGGCCGCCGCGTCAAAGTTTCCCTGCTCCGCATAAGCACGTGCCACCTGTTGTCTGCCCATCACTGAGAACAATGTGTCGCTGGTGCGCTCGCCAAGCCGGGTTGCCACTGCAAGATCACCGTCCTGAATGAGGCGATTCTGAAATTCCATAAACACGGCCAGATCGATCTGACGCTTGGTCCAGTCGTCAAAGTAACTGTCGGCCGGATGCGCAACACGATTTTTAAGCCAAAGCGTTGAGCGGCTATCAGCATGCACAGCGGCGGCGATACGTGGTTCTTCTTCGGGCAGCCCGGCATTTTTGACCAGGCGTTTAAATTCGCGGCTGGATTCGGCATCAAGATCTTTTGACAGGTAATCCAGCAACTCATCATTGGAGAAATTCTCCGGATTGGTGAACGACTCTGACAACTGCATGGCAGCATTCAGTGCCACTTGCTCGACATCGTCGGTTTTAGCTGTGGGTGCCCGTGGCTCTATCATCGTTGTGTCAGCTGCCACAACAGTTTCTTCTATCGTTGTCAGCAGGCCGCTGCTATAGACACCAAAGCCGGCTGCACCGGCAACCGCCAGCACACCAACTGCCGCTGTGACGCGTGCCATTCTCTTGCTACTGCCAAACTTACGAAGCTGTTCTGATACCTGACTCTCTTCGTAGACGTCTTCCTCTATCCGCTCCTTCAGTTTGGCAACCTGATCGCGGCTTTTTCTGAGCTCGTCAAGTTGTGCTTCTGCGGGTGACAGCATCGGTATAACAAGCGACTCACCCGACTCGCTATTTGGAGTGTCCGCCGCCGGCGCATCACCATCGCCGCTCTGAGCGGCCACGCTTGCCATTGCCTGCTCTGCCGAAATTACTGCTTCTTCGGAAAGCGGTTCACCACTGGCCTCAAATTCTCCACTGGTCACAACCGGTGCCGTCTCAGCGGCGGCGTCCCCGGCAGGCGGAACGTCACTTTCGTCCGGCGTGTCTGTCATCGCTGCCACCTGCTTAAGCAGCGATTCCATTACCGATTCCTGCGGTGCTTCTTCAGCAGCCGTTGTATCCTCAGCCGGCGCAGCACTGTCGTCGATTTGCGCGACAATATTGTCACCGGCATCGGCTTGCTCTGGTTGCGGCTCAGGTTGCTGTTCTGTAGCGTCGACTGTCGCAGCGACGTCAGCGGTGTCTGTTTGCTCTACCCCTGGCTGGCTGTCGTTGTCAGCGGCAGGCACGGCTGCGGCATCGGTCTGGTCTGCAGTTACCTCTGTCTTTGACACATCGGGCTCTGGTACGTCAGCCACTGACACTTCAGGCTCCGCGGCAACCGCCTTGGGTGACTGTTCTGAACCGGTCAGCGGTGCATCGATCTCGAGCTCAAGACTTAGCCCTTCCGGCAGTTCAGAGGCTGCCGATGATGTCAGGTTGACCACACCCTTGATACTGGATTTTTTTGTGGACAGCGGCTCTGCGTCTGCATCGTCGATCAAGCTCAATGACAGGGTGTCCGACCCGCTGGCATTGTCTTCAGCTACCTCGCCTTCACCGGTGTCAGCAGCATCAGACTTTTCAGATCCTGTGTTTTCCTCAACGGACGCCGCACTGGCATCGTCGAGCGCGAGCGCGTCAGCAGAGAGATCCAGTACACCGGTTTCACTCTGATCTGATTCGTTTTGTCGGTCCCCTGCAGGGGGCTCGGGCGGCGCTTCTTCCGCCGGTGCATCTACGGGTTGTTCGGGGGCTGCAGGAATTTCACTGCTGCGTGCGCTCGCCTTGTCGCCGATAGCGGCTTGGAGTGAAATCAGATCATCGTCGAAACTGACATCGACGACATGCAAACCGTTGGTGGGCGGCAGTGCTTCTTCGACTTCGGCTGCCTGTGCATCACCGGAATCCACGCCATCCAAAGCAAAGTCCTCGTCCTGCAAGTCCTCAAAGTCGGGGGTGGCGGCGTTTGTATCAGCGCTTTTATCGGCACCGTCGTCGGTGTCAGCACTGGCGGTCTGTTCAATGGCAGAAGCGTCACTCGGGTCGGTAACAACGGTCGCCTGGCCGGGCAGAGTCACGCCATCTTTGCGAATCTCACAGATCAGCCCGACGCTCTCAAGTTGCGCCTTGCCCTGTTGTGCCATTGCAAGTGTCACCGCAGTCTGTGCGTTATAGCCGTTACCGCCGCCATAGACACCGGCGACCAGTTCCGCAAAGTTCTCAGCAGTCTGTCCGAATTCCGTTACCAGACGTCCTACTAGTTCTATCTCCGACAGGTTATCCTTGACCCCGGTTGCAATCAGATCTACTTGATCCGCCATGAAAAGTTGCCCCGCTTGTGCCTCTTTGAAGTGCCGGCGATCAGGCCTGCACAGACGCTACTTATTATTGTTAGACGCCAAACTAGCGGCAGTGGAGACAGCAAGTTAAATTCGGCGCTAAAGCAATAAGGCTATTCGGGAGCCAGTTCAACTAAGTAAAACCCACGGATTGAATTACTGAGGCCGGTTTGCTGGCAAGCGGTGCTACTGCGTCTGAGGCAAACCGCAAGGCAAGGCTAAACGGGCCGGGATCACGCGCCCCGGCTATTGCATCGGTGGCGCTCAAACCAGAGTGTCAGCAGCATAGTCAGGGAATTGTTTATGGTGCCGTCGTCAAGCATGGCAAGTACCTCGGTAAACGGGTAAACCGTGGCAAGGATATCTTCACCTTCTGTATCGAGTCCGTACACACCGCCGGCGCGCGACAGATCAACCTCTGCCCAGTACAACGCGATAGTCTCACTACTGCCGCCGGGACTCGGATAATAGGTTGAGATATAGTTCA
The DNA here is from genome assembly GCA_938003855.1 of uncultured Granulosicoccaceae bacterium. Classification (GTDB taxonomy): domain Bacteria; phylum Pseudomonadota; class Gammaproteobacteria; order Granulosicoccales; family Granulosicoccaceae. The sequence goes on from CALKXD010000195.1 coordinate 9,557, forward strand.
ACTGATCAAGAACCAGCCCGGCCTCTTCTACCGCCTCCCGACGCACGACTTCTTCTTCACTTTCGCCGGGCTCGACGATACCTGCGATGTACTCTTTTAACCACGGACCGTTTTTGTTTGCCATCGCACCCGATCGGAACTGCTCTACTAATAAGGTGCTGTCGAGTGCCGGGTCATACGGTATGACTGCAACCGCGTGTCCGCGCTCAAGCACTTCACGCGATAGGGGTTTGCTCCAGCCGCCATTGAACAACTGATGGCGGATACGATAGCAATTTACGCTGAAGAATCCGTCGAAACCGATAGCCTTAGACAGAACCTCCCACTTTTTATTCATGACTGACCTCTGGCGATAAACTCACTGACCTTGACAAGATCAGCGGGGGTGTCGACGCCCATCCCCGGCAATTCTTTCGCCACACTGACGTGGATTCGCTCGCCATGCCATAGCGCACGAAGTTGCTCAAGTTTTTCCAACTGCTCCAACTGGCACTCTGCCATATTGGTGTAACGCTGTAAAAAACCCGCGCGGTAGGCATACAGACCCAGATGCCGAAAAGCCGGCAGCGCTGAATCATCAGCGGCATCGCGATCGTGCGGTATTGCCGCGCGGCTGAAATACAACGCCAGACCGGCTTGATCAAACACTACCTTGACGACATTGGGATCGAGCAGTTCCTGTGCATCGGCCAGCGGCGTACACAAGGTAGACATACTTGCTTCTGTGCAGGCGTGCAAATTCTCTGCGACCTGCCGAATGGCGCTGAGCGGGATTAATGGCTCATCGCCCTGAACATTAACTACAATCTGCCCGGCGGGCCAGCGCATCTGCGCGGCTACTTCAGCGATGCGGTCAGTACCGGTGGGGTGATCGGCCGAAGTCATGCACACTCGCGCACCGGCACGGTTACAGACTTCAGCAATACGCTCATCATCAGTCGCTATGATTACTTCGACGGCCTGCGATTCTATAGCCCGCTGATGCACCAGCATCACCATGGGTACACCACCAATCCCGGCCAGTGGCTTACCGGGAAAGCGGCTGGAGTTGTAGCGCGCCGGAATCACGATTGAAAACTCTATTTGCTCTGCCACGTATCCGAACCCCTGTAAAGTGGACGCCTGATCGTTTAGCCAACGGCCACTTTGCTGTGGCATTGAGCGCTATCGACCAATAAATTAATTTGCCGGACAATTACATCGTCGAGTATCGCACTGACTTCAACGTACCATACCTTCTGAGACGCCCAACTCTCACACTTGACCTTGTCTTTCTCGGTCATCAGTACCGGCAGATTATCGGCAAAGTCCAGATCACCCGATTCAAACCGGTAGTGGTCGGGGAACGCATGCTCGATAAGCTGAATGCCGTGTGACCGCAGAGTGTTAAAGAATTTCTGCGGACGGGCAATCGCCGCCACCGCATGCACGGTGGTTGCGTTAAAGTCTGCCAGACACTTAACGGTACCGGGTTCTGCCACATTGACTACCCGGGCAACCTTGAGTTGATAACCGGGAGCCGGTCGGTTATCGCCACTGTAGACAATGAGATCGGCCGTTTGTAATCGTGATGATGATTCACGAAGCGGGCCCGCTGGCAGAAAGAATTCGTTACCCAGTCCGTAGTCTGCATCGACCACGGCTATTTCTATATCGCGCTGTAAGGCATAGTGCTGCATACCGTCGTCGCAAACGACCAGCTGAGTGTCTGTTTCTGTAGTCAGCAGTTGCACGGCGCGGGTGCGTTTCGACGCCACTGCCACCGGCACACCGGTGCGTCGCGACACCATCAGTGCCTCATCACCGGTTAGGTGGGGATCGTCAGCGGCCGTCACCAGTCTGGCTTGTTGATTACTGGCACCGCCATAGCTTCGCATGGCGATAGACACCTTGAGACCACGTGCCACCAGACTATTGACCAGGGCGATCACCAGTGGCGTCTTACCGGCACCGCCAACCGTAATATTGCCGACCACCAACACCGGCACCGGACTTCGCCACGACGGCAGCCAACCGGCCCGGTAGCATTGCCGGCGTATAGCGACCAGGCAACGAAACAGCATTGACAGTGGCCACAACGCACAAGCGATAACACCGCGACTACGCCAGTAGCGGGGTGTCTGTCGTTTCACTGCGCGGTGGTGTCGCGAGCGGAGACTTCGCCACTGCGTCCCTGTAAAAACGCATAGTAACCGTCGGTGTTGAGTAGTTCTGCGTGCGTGCCAACCTCGACGATGCTGCCTTCATCCATCACAATAATACGGTCGGCGTTTTCGATGGTGCTAAGGCGGTGGGCGATCACAACGGTGGTGCGACCGCGCATCAGTTCGGCCAGCCCGCTTTGTACTTTGCGCTCTGACTCTGTGTCGAGTGCTGAGGTTGCCTCGTCGAGTATCAGCAATGGCGCGTCTTTTAGAATAGCTCTGGCAATGGCCAGTCGCTGCCGTTGCCCGCCCGACAGCATCACGCCATTTTCACCCACCACCGTCTGGTAGCCGTTAGTGAGTTTTTCAATAAATGCGTCAGCGTGTGCAATACGGCAGGCCTCCCTGACTTTCTGCAGTGAAGTGCCTCGCATCTGCCCATAGGCAATATTTGCCAGCACGGTATCGTTGAACAGCGTGACGTCCTGACCGACGTAGGAGATGTGCCGTCGCAGGCTCTCTAAGGTGTAGTCGCGGATGTCTTCGTTGTTAATAACGATGCTGCCGCCGGTGATATCGTAGAGACGTGGTAACAGATTGGCGATGGTCGACTTGCCACTGCCCGACCCTCCCACCAGCGCGACTGTTTCACCCGCTGCGACCTGAAACGACAATTGCTTCAGCACTTGTTTTTCCGGCAAATAAGAGAATTCGACATCGCGTAGTTCGACGCTGATTGTCTTACCGTCGAGTACCTTGCCACCGGTATCGCGCTCGGAGTCTGAGTCAAGCAGCGCAAAGACATTTTCACCGGCTGCAATACCCGCCTGAATTTTTGCGTTGATCATTGTCAGTTGTTTCAGTGGCGCAAAGAGCATCATCATGGCGGTGATAAAAGACATAAACACGCCGACGGATATCTCGCCGACAAACCGGCCGGAGGACGCCAGAAACACAATAACCGCCAGTGCCACGGCAACCAGAAACTGCACCAGCGGCGCACTGGCTGCTCTGGTTACGGTTTCCTTTACGTTTAAATGGCGATTGCGTTCATTGACGCCGTCGAATTGTTCACGTTCATAGTCGCGGCCACCAAACACCTTCACCAGTCGCTGTCCTTCGACTGCTTCTTCGATGACGCTGGCCACCTGCCCCATTGAGTCCTGAATACCGCGACTCAACCGTCGAAACCGGCCACTGACAAAATGAATTATCAGGGCAACCAGCGGACCGAGGATTAAAAAACCCAGTGACAACTTCCAGCTGTGATACAGCATCAGGCACAGCAACCCGACAATGGTCAGGGTATCGCGCACCAGAATCGTCAGGCTGTCGGCGGCAACCGTGGCGATGTTGTGCACATTAAAAGTGACGCGTGAGATCATTTCCCCGGACGAGGACCGATCAAACTGAGCGGTGGGGAGATCCAGGTATTTATCGAACAACTGCTGACGTATGCGCTTGACGACATTCCAGCCGATACTCGACATCAGATAGGTAGAGAAAAACCCGGCCGCACCACGGCAGACAAAGATCAGCACGATCATTATCGGTACGAAAGTAATGGAGCTTGCGTCACGATTGACAAAGCTGCCATCGAGCATGGGCTTCATTAACGCGGCAAATGCCGTACTGGACAGCGCGTAGATTGTCATCGCCAGGACGGCAAACGCCAGCTGCCAGCGATAAGGTATGACATAGGCGACAAGCCGACGATAAACAGTGAACGCGCTAGTGCCTGGCTTGGAGTTGCTCAATCAGTATTCCAGCACCGGAGTATCACGGAACATCATTGCGATAATCCGGACGCTTACGGGCGAGTAAAATGTCAGTTAACCTGCCCGAACCAGAGTATCCGGGACCACAGCAACAGCACAGGGGCAACTGACTTTGCCGGTACCCGGTTTGAGCACAGGCGTGTCACGGGGTATTCGGTACCAAAGCTTCAGATCAGCTCTGAAATACCGGAACGTCACACGGCCCGGCCACGAGAAGCCAGCTGCCGGAGCTGGCTGCCAGGCTAGTTGCTTTGCGCTGCTGCAAGCGAGAATTTTACCATACCGAGCTGTCCTGCGGCGTCCATTGCGGTAATGACAGCTTGATGAGGCGCCAGTGCATCGGCACGCAAAACCAGCGGTGTGTCTTTTTTTCCGCGAGCCAGTTTGTTGATCGCGTTGCGGACGGTGGTGATCCGGGAATCACTGAGCTCCTGACCATTGACGAAGTAGCCACCCTGAGCATTGATCACAACTTCAATCTTGCGGCTGGGCTCAGTCGTTTGCTGATCGGACGCCTGCGGCAATTGCAACTGCAACTGCGTTTCTTTCTGAAAAGTCGTCGACACCATAAAGAAGATCAGCAACAGGAACACCACATCAATCAACGGCGTGATGTTGAGGTCAAGCTCCTCGATGGTATGTTGCCGGAAATTCAACGGACGTTACCGGCAGGCTGGTTTATCGGCAGTTCTATTGCGTCGATCAGCTTTAATGATTCCTGCTCCATACCGACCACCAACTCTTCGACGCGGCCACGGAAATAGCGGTACATCATCAGTGACGGAATCGCCACCGCCAAACCGGCTGCGGTAGTTATCAGGGCAGTGGATATCCCACCGGCAAGCTCTGTCGGGTTACCGACACCGGCGCTGGTGATGCGTGTGAAGACACTGATCATACCTATCACCGTACCCAGCAGGCCGATCAATGGTGTAATTGTCGCGATGGTGCCAAGCGCGTTTAAAAAGCGCTGCAGTTCATGGGCTACGTGTGATCCGACTTCCTCGACCGAGCCTTTGATCTTCTCTCGCGGCAGATGCCGGTTGGCGAGGCCCGCTGCCAATACCCGCCCCAGCGGGGAGTTACTTTGCAACAACTTGATTTTTTCGTCGGGAATACCGTCGTCGACCAACCAGCGGCGTGCCTGATTAGCGAGGTTGGACGGCAGAATACGGCTTTGCCGAAGTGTCCAGCAACGCTCGACGACAATCGCCATTGCCACGACTGAACAGGTCAGAATCGGTAGCATCAACCAGCCACCAGCGGTAATAATTTCAAGCACTTGGTATCACCCTGTACATGGTATTTTTTCAATGCTGACACCTCGCTCTGTGGTGCCCGCTCAAACGGCTCCCGCCAACAACGGGAGCGTTAGTAAAGTGTAGCAGTCCCCTGAAAAACGTCAGGGTCCTGACGACGCCAGATTCTCGGGTGATCGCGGCGGTATCGGGTGATTTTTATTGCCGTGTTGTCTGCGACGGTAAATTCTGTCGCGCCCGAGTCCGACACGTTAAATTCGCGCGCGCCGGCCTGCCGGTAGCGCGCTTGCACCAACAGCCGCGGGAAATCAAAACGGTTTTTGAAGCCCACCGTGTAGACCACGTATTCGGCTGCAACGGCGGCAACAAACGCCGCTCCGGAAGACGTGTTACTGCCGTGGTGCGGCGCCATCAGGACGTCGACATCAGGCAGCCCCCGGGTAATCAACTGCCGCTCACCACGCGCTTCAACGTCGCCGGGTAACAGTGTGTGCTTCTGCCCCGGCGTCGAGATCAGCAGCACGCAGGAGAGATCGTTTTCACTGCCGCTGTCTGATGCCGTCGGGTGCAGAATTTCAAACCGGACTTCGTCCCACAGCCAGCGCTGACCCGCTCGACACAAATCGATAGAATGCTCCGGCAGTTGCGGCAGCGGCACTGACGACAACACGCTTGATACCGGCAAACCGTCGACAAGCTCTTCGACCCCGCCGCTGTGATCACGGTCGTTGTGACTAATCAGCAGGGTATCGATAGCACTGACACCCTGCGATGCCAGATACGGAATTATCACCGCGTCTGCCGAGTTAAAGCTGGCCGAGAATTGCGGGCCGGTGTCGTACACCAGAACATGGTGGCGGGTGCGTACCACCACCGCCGTACCCTGCCCGACATCAAGAAACGTGACCCGATAGGCACCGGCCGGCAATTCGGTAAAACGCGGATAAAACAGCGGCAATATCAACAGTGGCACCAACAGGCGCAAGCGACCGGGCACCGGTACCAGCAACAGTACCGCGGCCACCATCAGAAACAGAAGCGATAGCTCGGGCGCACCTTTAAATCGCAGCAGCGCGACAGGCAGGTCTGCCATAAGTGCCAGCATCCAGTCAACGCAACGCAGCAATCCGTCGGCGAACAGCAGTGGTAACCGGGCCAGCACGGGATTTATCGCCGCCAGCAGCGTGCATACAAACACCAGCGGCGTGATCACCAGACCAACCAGCGGCACAGCAATGAAATTAGCCAGCGGTGACACCAGGGAGGCCTGCTGGAAAAACAGTACTGTCAGTGGATATAGACCCAGCGTAATCAGCAGGTGACCGCGCAAGGCATAGCCGACTCTATAGCGCCAGTCCGTCTTCGGCGCGTAGGCAAACACCAGATAAAGAATCGCGACGGCGGTGAACGACATCCACAGACCGGGTGCCATCACCGCCAGCGGGTCGACCAGAATGACGGCAAGCAGCGCCAGCGCCAGGGCTGTGGTGCGTCGTTGATGACGACGCAGCAGAGCCAGCCCCGCTAACACAATAAACATCAACAGGGCTCTTTGTGTCGGTAGCGCGAAGCCCGCCATCGCCGCATAGATCAGTGCTGCGACCGCAGCACCATACAAGCTGCAATTACCGCGGCTGACCCTTTGCAATGCCGGCCAGTAACGCCAAGCCACACCCACCAGCAAGCCGACAAAGCCCGCCACCAGACTGATGTGCAATCCGGATATTGCCAACAGATGATTAGTGCCGGTAGCAATAAAATGCTGCCATTGAGTCCGGTCAATTAAACTGCGATCACCAACGGCCAACCCGAGTATCAATCCCTGGCTGGACAACCCCCGGGTGGCAACAATCAGTTTATCGCGCAGCTGGTTTCTGGCGGTCGACCAGTGATAGAGCGCACCGCTGTCCAGCACCATTTCCGGCTGCCAGTGCTTACTGCGCACATATCCGGTGGCGACAATGCGCTGCTGGAACAGCCATTTTTCGTAGTCAAAGCCACCGGGATTTAGAAAGCCCGCCGGCTGGCGCAGCTTGACCGGCAACCGCAATTGGTCACCGGCCCGGACATCAGGAACATCGCGGCCATACCAGTTCAAACGCACGGTTGAGCCACTGAATTGCCGGGCGGTGGTCGACTCAGCCAATCGCAGCGAGTCTATCTGCAATAAAAACCTCAGACGCGAGCCGTCATGCTCCGGCAGACCGGTGACGCGGCCGATCACTTCTGACTCCACACCAAAGAACGTCTCGGGAAGATTCTGCTGCTGAAAATACAGCGTGTGCAGTGCAGCGTAGAGGAACCCACAGGCCGGAAACAATAACCTGGGGGATATCCGGCTCGCCAGCAATGCAAGCAGTGCCACGGCCACAAGCACTGCCGGCGACGGCGCCTGCGCCAAACTGAACAGGACCACGACACCCACCAGAAAACCCGCTGTATTTACTACCACAACATAACTACATGATCACAACGTCACGGTCAGTGTAGCATTGTGGTCGGTGCGGCAGGCGCCTGCGTTGTTTTTGCCCGGAGGTCCGCGCCATGGTGCCGCTGGAACTCAGCCGGCGCAGGCGGGGTTATTTTTCCCGTTGCAGTTGACCGCCGCTGATGCGGTAGATTTTTTCCATCCGCTGCGCCATGCGGTTGTCGTGGGTGACAATCAAAAACGCGGTGCCGAGGTCGCGATTGAGCTCGAGCATTAAGTTGTAGACCGTGGCTGCAGTGGCCTCGTCAAGGTTTCCGGTTGGTTCGTCCGCCAGGACCAGTTTGGGGTTGTTAACCAGTGCGCGGGCAATCGCTGCTCGCTGCCTTTCTCCGCCGGACAGCTCTGCCGGTTTGTGCTTGAGGCGGTCGCCAAGGCCCACCTGCTTCAGCAAGTCGGTCGCAGCACGCATCGCCTTGCGGGTGTCGGTGCGGCGGATCAGCAAAGGCATGGCAACATTTTCCACGGCGGTGAACTCGGGAAGTAAATGATGAAACTGATACACAAAGCCGATCAGTTTGTTGCGCAGGCGACCACGCGCCGCGGCGCCGAGCTTGAAAACATTGTGGCCATCGAGAGCGACCTCGCCATTGTCGGGTGTATCGAGCCCGGCAAGTACATGCAACAGCGTGCTTTTGCCACAACCAGAGGTGCCGATGATCGCCACCTGTTCACCGCGTTCGACTTTTATCTCCAGATTGTTTAAGACTTCTACACGCTCACTGCCCTGCTTGTAGACTTTCTCTAGATTTTTGCCGTGCAACACCGGATAACTGTCATTCATAAGCCAGAGCCTTGGCAGGTTCGGTACGTGCAGCGACCCACGCCGGATACAGTGTTGCCAGCAGCGTCAGCACCAGGGCAAGGGCTGCGACCCGCCAGACATCGTTGTAGTCGAGCTCGGAGGGAAGTACGTTTATGTAGTACACACTTTCATCGAGAAACTGGGTTTGGAACAAGCGCTCGATAGCTGGCACCAGTGTTTCAACGTTAATAGCCAACAGGATGCCGCCGATCACACCGAGCACCATACCGATCAAGCCAATCAATGCCCCCTGGATTAAAAACACCAGCATAATCGACGCGGGCGACGCCCCCATAGTGCGCAGAATCGCAATGGCTGATTGCTTATCGGTGACCACCATCACCAGCGTGCTGACAATATTGAATGCGGCCACGGCCACGATCAGAGACAGAATGACAAACATCACTGTTTTTTCGGTTTTTACCGCACGAAAAAAATTGGCGTGACGTTGTGTCCAGTCACTGACCCAGTATTCTTCACCGACTTCTTTAGCCAGATCACTGGCGACATAGCGAGCGGCAAACATATCGCTTAAGCGCAGCCGCACACCAGTATAGCCGTTGTTAAGTTTTAACAGAACTGACGCATCGTCGGCGTGCATCAAGGCAAAGTTGCGATCGTATTCGAACATTCCGATTTCAAAAACACCCTTGACGGTAAAGCGTTTCATACGCGGCAGCACACCGACCGGGGTAACACTGGATTCGGGTGTAATAACGGTGATTTTGTCACCGACGCTGGCACCGAGGAACTGCGCCAACGCGGCGCCAAGGATAATTTCGAACGAGCCGGGCTGCAGATCGGCCAGTTGCCCGGCAATCATTTTTTCACTGATGTCAGAGACAGCGGGTTCTTCGTCGGGCAGCACCCCGCGAACCACAATGCCGGTGACCTGCTTGCCCTTGACGACCATCACCTGACCTTCGACATAGGGCGCGGCACCCTCAACCTGCGGGTGATCAATCGCGGCGTCGGCCAGCTCCTGCCAACGCTGCATGGGTTTGTTGTAGAGGGTAATGGTCGCGTGCGAGGCCGCCCCCAGGATACGCTCGCGGAGTTCTTTCTCGAAGCCGTTCATCACCGCCATGACGGTAATGAGGGCGGTAACCCCAAGGGCAATACCAAGAATGGATATCAGTGATATAAACGAGATAAAGTGATTGCGTCGCTTTGCCCGCGTGTAGCGAAGCCCGACAAATAGTTCAAATGGTTGCAGCATACGTGAGTGAACTAATACCTTGTAATTGACCGGTCATAGCGGATAGCAACGCGGAAAGTGATGTGGGTGATCGCTGCAGTGTTGCGTGACTCACCGTACCGTGACACTGTGTGCGGTGGCTATCCACAAGCCGTTGGCAGCGTGGCGGGTGTTTTCGCTATTGCACCACAGATGCTTGCCGTAGATTACCACACTGATCCCGACAACAAGACGAGCGGACTATTACGGACTGTCTGGAAATCGGACTTCAAACGTTGCAGACTCCTGAGACAAGCCAAACAACGATGAGTTGCACCATGACAATTTTCCGCGCGTTCGAATCGACCTCCGGGTATTTCTTCGCGGCAGCCGTTCGCCATGTCTGATACCACTGTTCAAACCGTTGTTGTCGGTGCCGGTGTGGTCGGGCTGGCCTGTGCAGCCGCGCTGGCACGCAGTGGTCACGAGGTTCTGGTGCTGGAGGCGGAAGCCAGTATCGGGCAAGGCGTCAGCTCACGTAACTCCGAAGTGATTCACGCGGGCATCTATTATCCGCCGGGCTCGCTGAAGGCGCGCGTCTGCGTGCGCGGCAAGCACCTGTTGTACGAGCGGTGCAACACCCACCATATCAACGCCCGCGCCATCGGCAAACTGATTGTCGCCACCCGTGAGCCGGAAATCGAAGGCTTGCAGACCCTTGCCGCGCGTGCAGTTGCCAACGGTGTTGATGACATCGAAATGCTTGACGGAAAAACCGCCATGCAACAGCAACCCGGGCTGCAGTGCGTTGCCGCCTTGCATTCACCGTCGACCGGCATAATCGACAGCCACGGCCTGCTGGTCAGCCTGCAAGGCGAGATTGAAACCCACGCCGGCATGGTCGTTTGTCGTGCACCGGTACTGAATGCTGAAACACGCGGCGGGTTGTTTGAGCTTACCGTCGGCGGCGACAGTGCTATGACAATCACCGCAAACGAGTTGGTTAACTGCACCTCTTTGAACGCTGTGCAATTTGCAACGCAACTGGGTGGACAGCTGCCCGGCACTATCCCGATCGCCCGCTACGCCAGAGGCAACTATTTCAGAGTACAGGGCAAAGTGCCGTTCTCGAAGCTGATCTACCCGGCACCGGTGGTCGGCGGACTCGGCGTTCACCTGACCCTGGACATTGGCGGTCAGGCGCGCTTTGGCCCCGATGTCGAATGGATTGACTCACCGACCGATGAACTCAACGCTGCCAGCAATGCACTTTTTGACTACCACGTTGATCCATCACGTGCGGATAGCTTCTACAGCGCTATCCGGCGCTACTGGCCGGCATTGCCCGACCGGGCCTTGCTGCCTGATTACGCCGGTGTACGACCAAAGATCGCCCGCGATGACCGCAGCGATATGGATTTTGAAATCGCCACCCCGGCACAGCACGGTATACCCGGCCTGGTAAATCTGTTTGGCATTGAGTCACCGGGTCTGACATCATCTCTGGCTATCGCTGAACTGGTTAACGATGCACTAACCCCCTAACAGGAACGGACCGTCAGACCTATGCCCATACCCTTTACGGCACTTGTCGAACAACTCCCAGCCACCACGCCTTTTGTTGGCCCCGAGACTCTGGAGCGCCAGCGCGGCAAGCCTTTTCGCGCCAGAATCGGCGCCAATGAAAGCGCATTCGGAATCTCACCACTGGCGGTAGAGGCGATGCAACAAGCGGTGATCAACAGCGCCTGGTACGCCGACCCTGAAAGCTTCGAACTGCGCACAGCACTGGCTGCCAGGCACAATGTGGCGATTGACGAAATCTGCGTCGATGCCGGTATCGACACCCTGCTCGGGCTGACTGTGCGTATGTTGCTGGACGCCGGAGACAGCGCGGTTACCTCTAGCGGTGCCTACCCGACGTTCAATTATCATGTGGCGGGCTTTGGCGCTAATCTGGTGACAGTGCCCTACCGGGGGTTTCATGAAGACCCCGACGCCCTGCTCGCGGCGGTAGACCAGCACAGTGCTCCCCTGATGTATCTGGCCAACCCCGACAACCCGATGGGCACCTGGCACAGCGAGGCCAGAATCACCGAAACTATCAACGCAATACCCGACAACTGCGTGCTGGCACTTGATGAGGCCTACATAGAGTTCGCCGATCAACCGATCGCGCCACCGATCGACACCTCCAACCCGCGCGTGATTCGCTTTCGTACATTCTCGAAGGCATACGGCATGGCCGGCCAGCGCATTGCCTATGCTATTGCGCATCGCGATATAATTAGCGGCTTTAATAAAATTCGCAATCATTTCGGCATTAACCGGGTTGCGCAGATAGGCGCGCTGGCATCAATCAATGACAACACGTTTTTACCCGGTGTGCTGCAGGCGGTTAAGCAGGGCCGACAACAGGTGATGGATCTGGCCAGTGCGCACGACCTCTACGCAGAGCCGTCCTATACCAATTTTGTGGCGGTCGACCTGGAGTCCGCCGAGCGCGCCAAAGCGATGCTGGACAAACTGGCCGAGCGCGATGTTTTTATGCGTATGCCCGGCGTAGCACCGTTAAACCGCTGCATCAGAGTGGGCCTGGGTAGCCCACAGGAATTTACTATTTTCAGCGAGGTATTCAGTGAGGCGCTGGCAAGCCTCTAGAGCTTGAGCAGCGACGCCGCACAACAATACCCGCCCGTGCCGTTTAGCGCGCAGCGGTGGCGGTGGCTTTACCTTAGTTTTACTACAGCAAGCAATCACTGAGGTGCGGCAGGTTATAGAATAACGTCAGCCTGCTAGTCTCACTGTACCCATGGCAGGACATTTCCTGCCGGGTCCACCGCAGTTACAACGCACGTTTGTGCAGGCTGGTCCTGTAGCACCGCTTTACTGCTGCCTTCATCCGGCACGGCTAACGCTGCTTATTGCTGTGCGGCCAGCACCAGATCTGCGCCCTTCTCTGCAATCATAATAGTGGGAGCACAGGTGTTGGAAGACGTTACCCGCGGCATCACCGAGGCGTCTATAATTCGCAGTTGCTGCAGGCCGTGTACCCGCAGCTTGTCATCTACTACCGACATTGGATCCGTCGCCACGCCCATCCTGCAACTGCCGACCAGATGATAGCCGGTATTACCAGTGGCGCGGGCATAGTCGAGCAGATCATCATCGCCGCTGAGATCTTCTCCGGGGACTTCTTCACGCTCGAACCACTGACTGAACTGCTCACCCTTGAGGAAATTGCGCGCCATTCTGATACCCCGCACAGTCACGCGTTGATCGAGTTCATCCACCAGGTAATTGGGCTGCACCTGCGGGGCCGCGTGCGGGTCGTCCGAGGTGATGCGCACATAGCCGGTGCTTTGCGGGCGCTGCTGGGTAAAGCCACAGGTGACGGCCGGAAAAGTATCAAGTTCATAGACGCGTCCGGGCCGATAGCTGCCGTGACTGAAGACAAACTGCAAGTCCGGCAGCTCTGTCTCACTGGATTGATCGCCCGAGTTTAAAAACGCATAGGCTATCGACGGACTCCAGGTCAGAACACTGGGTTTGCCAAGGCACCAACGTGCTATCTCCAACCCCAGACGCAAGCCTTTGGCCTGACTGTTCAGTGTGTCGACTCCGGCCTTCAGACGCGCCGCAAGGCGCACAAAATAGTGATCCTGCAGGTTTTCACCAACACCGGGCAGATGGTGCACCGACGGTATCCCAAGCGACTGCAGGTAGGCACCATCGCCGATGCCGGAGTGCTGCAACAGTCTGGCGGAATTAACCGTGCCGGCGCACAGCAGTATTTCATTGCGGGCGGTCAGGGTTTCACGCCGTCCATTGTGCTCTACCTCAAGGCCGGTTACTTTTTTGTTTTCAACCTGAAGTCGCAACGCTTGTGTATTCAGTCGCAGGGTGATGTCGTGTTTTTTCATTGCCGGCTTTAAAAACGCGCTGGCGGTGGTCTCTCTGGTACGGCCGTGGATAAAGCGCTGGTAGTAACCGGCGCCGCGTTGTGAAGCGCCGTTGTAGTCGTTATCTGTGGGCGCACCGGTCTGCGCTGCCACGGTGCTTATAAAGGCATCGCACAGCGGGTGTGTCTGGGATGGATCACTGATGCGCAACGGTCCGTGACTGCCACGATACTGTGACGCTTCACCCAGCCGTGTTTCGGACTTTCGAAAGTACGGCAGCACCTGCTGGTAGGACCAACCCTCATTGCCAAGCGCAGCCCAGTGATCATAATCATAGGATTGACCACGGTTGTAGATCAGCCCGTTAATTGATGTTGAACCGCCCAGCACTTTGCCTTGCGGCAGCGATACATTGCGATTACCGGTATTGCGGCCGGAGACGCTTTTAAACTGCCACATGTAATCGGGCTTTGTCAGGTTTTTAACAAATCCCGCAGGGATTTGAACCAGCGGACTGTTGTCATTGCCACCCGCCTCAATAACACAGACGGAATAATTTTCTGCCGCCAGTCGTGCTGCCACGACCGACCCGGCAGCACCACTGCCAACCACAATATAGTCATAAGGTTCAGCCACACCATGCCTCCTGTTTGCGCACATAGGGCGTGCAGATTGCCGCACTCGCGGGAATTTCACACTCACAATACAACAAAGCTATCGAAGAGAACATCGACGCCGGCGGCGCAGAGCGCGCCAGGTTTTATCGAGCGAGGTGGCGCGGTGTAGTGGCCGCTGCCCGCTATGGCTGGCGCTGTGCGGCAGAGAAGCCCGCAGCCGTGCAGCGCTGCGGATCAGCGTAGGGATCACCGCCTTTGATACCGGCACGGATGTGCGCGGTTTTTTACATCAGTCGGTAACAGTATTGTCTGCGGTACGGGTCTGATCTCAAACCGGCCCTGCCGCCAAACAGCCCGTCTGGCTGACGTGATCAGCAGCGTGCTGCTTGCAGGCCTACGGGAGACCTATGATACAGAGCGCCGGCGCTGACCATTACCGCACCGGCTGCTATTGCCTGCTGGAGTGGCTGATGCGTTAGCGACGAACCTGAAAATTGTTCAGGGTGAACGTGCCAGTACCCCAGAATGTCTCGCTACCAATTTCAATAGCGCCCATGCAGGTGTTCTGCCCCATCGCCGGTACGCCAAAAGCCGGTCCCTGATAGCGTGACCAGTTAACAAAGGCATTCCAGTCGAGGGTCCCTGCGTTGTGCGGATTTTGCGCGACAAATGCCACATACGCCCAGCCTAGTGTGGGGTTGGTATAGACATCCCAGTCCTGACCGCTAAGGGTCACGCTGCTGACTTGCACACCGGGGGTGCGGATGTTCGGCACGCCAACCCATACCATCATCTCGAACTGCTTGTTGTGTTCTTCAGCTTCGCAACTGGTGTGGAAAAAAGATTCCAGTGCCACGTTGCGCTCGACGATGCCGGTTTCGGAGTAATCGTAGTCGACGTAAAACTGAGGCATGCTGTTGATGCTGACTGGCAAACCGGTTTCGGCGACGCTACCGGACAGGTTGTAGCGGGTCTTGCGACCGTAGTACACCTGCGGGTACGACTTCACCGCGTACTCGTCGCCCTGTGAGCGTTGCAGCCAGTTGTAATCCCACTTGGCGACATAGTTACCGGGAGAGCCCTGCAGTTCTATACACTGCGACCAGTTGTCTGAGTAAACAGCACCGTCGTTCCAGGTGTTGTTCTGCAGGCGGTAATTACCATAGCCGATCTCAAGCCACGGGATGCAGGAGCGCTGGTTAAGCAACGGCGCACTGCGAGTAGCGGTCACCCCGTCGACCACCACGCAGGTGCTGTTATTTTCAAAGCCGAAGCCGTCATTGCCTGTATCACTACTGTCTGTCAGGCAGATCGGATTGCCATTGACCCAACCCACATTCGCTGCCGCCACCGGTGGCGGAGCAGCCGTGGTATTGGTGACTGAGTTCAGAACTGTGCTCGAAGAGGCCGATGTCACCACACAGGTCTGGCCGTTCTCCCAGCCGTAGCCGTCGGCATTTTCATCAGACAAAGATGACTCACAGGATGCAAAGCCGGTGACCTTCGATGTGACTATATTTGCTGCACTCGCGCTGCTGTCGATCACGCAGGAGCGATTATTCTCCCAACCCCAGCCGTCACCATCGGGATCAATCGCCGCCGCAGTACACAAGTTGCCTGTGGCTTGCACCGCTGTATCAACCACAACGCAGGAGCGATTGTTTTCCCACCCCCAGCCATCATTGTCGATATCGGATGCGGCGGAAGCACAGCTTGGCGTTGACTGGGCCTGAGCCTGACCGACCGATAAACCAGCCACAAGCACACACTGCCCCACAAGCGCCAGTGCATTGACCACCAGGGGTTGCCGATATTTTTTTCGCGTAACTAACATTTATCACCCTTGGACAGCGCTCATCGCTTATACGATATAAGCGGCTGCCCGGTTATTAACCGTTCGAGCTAATAACGACCCGCAGTGAAAATGGATTACTTCTGAAAGGTTATAAAACCGTAAGGTTTGGCGAAACCCCTCTGCTATTGGGGGTTCCCCTGCAATAGGAAGCAAGTTTTTTTCAGTGCAGGTGGCATCAACCAGTGCAGGATGAAAGAAACCCGCCCGGCAATAACCCACCGACAAAGCGTGCCCAGGCAACTATCCACCACACAACTGAACTGATTCTCTTACATCTATGCGACTTTATTTTGACGTATCCGGTAAACACTCGCAGCAAATTAAGGTACGTCAGCGACGGCTGCCACCGACACTGATGGCAAGCAGCGGGAGGGAGGTTGACGCCACCAGTGATGCGCGCACCTCCCGCTCCCTGGTGGCAACAAAAAAAACGGGATTTCCGACATCGCATAGCGACGGACAGTTGAGCGCCTACCCTGCCAACCGTGGGTGACTGATGTTTTTGAAGTCACGGGCATTTATCACCGTATAGTGCGATGTATTGGCATCATCAAATGCGATACATTTAACTCGGAACGGACATTGGGATCGGCAGTCATGACTACAGTCGCACAAGCCAGGCGGTGGCAATTTTTCAGAAAACTTTTCAAGCTGTTTTTAGCGATTACGGCGGTCTCGGTATTGTTGTTTATTGCGGGTCCGAAGTTTGGATCAATCTGGCAGGCGCTGACGCCGCCGACGATGCGCGCTCCAGACACACTAGAGGCACCAACGCCTCTCGATCAGGGCTGGCCGGCTGACATCAGCCGTCAGTTCCACTCGATCAGTCAGGGCACCCGCACACTGCCGGTACCGCTATCGTGGTTAAAGGCACTGGAAGCGCCGGTCAGCAATCCGTTAAAGGTACTTCTGTCCGAGAACAGTAAATTCCTTGATGACGACTACATCCTGCGATTCGGGTTTATCAAAAGTGACAGTCACCCGCTCGGCCTGCCTTTGGGCTTTGCCGTCACACCGGCACAAAATATCCCCGGCATCGCCGACGTAGAAGACGCCGTTGGCTTTACCTGTGCCGCTTGCCATACCTCTCACCTTACGCACGGCGATCACCACTTTCTGATCGATGGCGGACCGGCGGTCACTGACTTGGGTAACCTCACTAAAGCGCTGGGGGCGGCGCTTGGTCAGACATTATTGTCATCCAAGCTGCCGTTATTGAACGGTCGCTTTGATCGATTTGCCAAAGGCGTACTCGGAGACGTCTACGAGGATAAAAGCTCACGCGATACACGAGTGCTTAAACTGAAGGCAGAGCTTGACTCGCTGGTGGCATATCTGGCCAGTGTTCCCGGAGATGTTGATGTCGTCGAAGGCTTTACACGTCTTGATGCGCTTAACCGGATAGGCAATCAGTCGTTTGCTATCGACTATCAGCGTTTCGAAAACTACGTACCGCCGAACGCACCGGTTAACTACCCGCACATCTGGACTGCCAGCTGGTTTGACTGGGTGCAATATGACGGCTCTATTATGGCGCCACTGATTCGAAACGCCGGCGAAGGTCTTGGTGTAAGCGCCTACGTAAACCTTACCGCACCACACAACGAAGGACGTTTTTCATCATCGGTCAATATTGAAAACCTGGTCTGGATCGAGGACGCCTTAAGCGGTGAAGCTCCCTATACGGCTAGAAAATTCACCGGGCTGTTGTCACCACCCTGGCCTGCTGAACTGGGAGCCATCGACGAGGCGCTGGCAGCGGAAGGTCACGCGCTCTATAAAAAGAAATGCCAGGGCTGTCATTTGCCTGCAGTGACCGACGACGAATTCTGGACAAAGTTCTCTAAAGTCGATTACCAGGACAGCGACAACACCGTTAAGCAAACCGGTGATGAACTGCTGCGACTGAAGACCATCCCGCTTGAACAGATCGGCACCGATCCGGCCCAGGCCAATGTCCTGGTTGATCGGCGTGTTAATACAGCAGGTAATGCCGACAGCACTCTCAGCGATGCGACCTGGGGTATGGGGCTCAACAGCACGCTGTGCACTGTGGAACCACAGCCCTATGCAAAACCTGAAGGTGTCGGTTATCCATCACCGGACGCCGACTACCAGAAAAAAGGCTACCCGCCTCTGGTGGAAGTCGACATCAAAGACGGCCCCAATTTGTCCTTCGCACTGGCGCTCGGAGCGCTTGTTGAACAAGTGAATGAAAGCTGGTTTGATAATAACTTTATTCCCCCGGAGCAGCGCAAGGTGTACGAGAAGGATCGTCCTAACTGCCTGCGCGCCGGTGCCGGTTACAAAGCCCGGCCTTTGAATGGCGTATGGGCTACCGCGCCTTATTTGCACAACGGTTCGGTTGCCACCGTCTACGAACTGCTGAGTCCTCCTGAGGAGCGTGCCAGCTATGTGCAACTTGGTACGACTAAATTCGACGTGAAAAACATGGGCGTACTACAAGACGCGCAACTGGCAGAACAAGCAAAGCAAAATTCCACGCAGCGCTATATCGACGGTTATTTTATCCTTGATACCACGCTACCGGGAAACCTCAACACCGGGCATGAGTTTTCGGACCGTTGGATTGAAGGCACCCACTGGAGCCGGCAACCCGCTGGAGTGATCGGATCAGCGCTCACAGAAGAGCAGCGCAACGCCTTGATCGAGTTCCTGAAAACACAATAATCACCTGCACCAGCCCTAGAGCCAGTAATCCACCGACGGAGCCAGCCCAGCATGAGTAGCGAAACCACGGCGCAAGACGATGCGCCCAAAAAAGGGGCCGTAGCGCGAGCCCTGCGCTGGATGATCGACAACAAACCCGATCTTCTCTTTGCAGTCATTAGAAACATCCGCCCCAACCTGGTGTTGCCGGGCAAAGACGGTCCGGCCTTTATCACCCGCTTTCACGATGTGCGCGAAGCGCTGGAACGACCGGAAATTTTTAACGTACCATATGCCCCGATGATGGATCCGTCGGTGGGTGAGTTCATGCTCGGGCACGACGACACCGTCTACAACCAGCGCGACAAGGGCATCATGCGATCGGTCATACAGCGCAAGGACATGGACGGCGTCCGCAAGATGGTCGACAGACTAACCCGTGAAGCGGTGGATCCCCAACTGCACAAGCGCCAGATCGACGTAGTGGCAACCGTTTCCAGACACGTCCCCATGCGCCTGACCGGAGAGTATTTTGGCTTCCCCGGCCCCGACATAGAAACCATGCTGCGGTGGTCCAGAGCCACCCAACACGATATGTTCCACAACCCCGACAAAAACAAGGACATCCATAACGCCAACCTCAAAGCCGGTTTAGAAATGAAAGCGTTTCTGAAAGACTGGATTCCTCAGTGTCGCACCAGATTAGCCAATGCGCCGGCCACCGAAAACGCCGATGTTCTTTGCCGGCTGCTTAAGTCCTCTTTTCCGAAAGAAATCGACTTCGATGAGCAGCGAATCACCACAAACATCATGGGTACGCTGGTCGGCGGCGGAGAGACGACCTCACAGGCGGTGGTACAGATTCTCGAGCAGCTGTTCAAACGCCCCGAGCAGCTGGCCGGTGCTATTGCAGCAGCCAAGGCAAATGACGACGAATTGCTCTACAACTATTGCTGGGAGGCGCTGCGCTTCAACCCGATTAACCCGTTTGTGGTTCGTACCTGCGCGCGGGATTACAAAGTTGCCAGCGGGACTTTCCGCAGCACCACCATCAAGGCGGGCAAAACGGTGCTGATCAGTACCCGATCAGCCATGCGCGATGGCAGAGTGTTGCCGGCGGCGAATGACTTCTGCATTGATCGTCCTGCCTATCACTACATGCATATGGGTTACGGTATGCATACCTGCCTTGGAGATCAGGTAAGTCGTGTCCAGCTGCCGGCGATAATAAAATGTCTGCTGCAGCTACCGGGAGTCCACGAAGTCAGCCCGATCGATAAAAAAGGCGGACCGTTTCCAGAGTCATACGTTATTGGCTTTGACTCACCAGCGGTGTAAATTGTCAGCAGAATTAAAACTGCGCTGATTCGGCGTCGTTGAGCAAACCTAACGGACAAGCATATGTCAAAGCCCGCCAAAATAGTGGTTTTTCTTATCGGATTGCTGCACCTGTATCTCTGCGTCTTCGAAATGTTCCTCTGGGAAGCACGTGGACCGATCGTGTTCCCTGGATTCAGCGCACTGCACGCCGATTTTTTCCAGATGACCAAAGCAATCGCTGCCAATCAGGGCTTATACAACGGCATTCTTGCTGTTGCACTACTGTGGGCTGCATTTATTCGCGATAGCTTATGGCAGCGAAGAATATCGTTGTATTTACTGGCCGGGGTGCTGGTCGCCGGCATCTATGGCGCTGTCACTGTCGATACAAAAATCCTGTTTGCACAGGCGATTCCCGCTACCGTTGGCCTGGCATTAATTCTTTTTTTAAAATCACGCAATACGGCAACAGCATCCTGACTGGCAGGGTCGACACTCGCGAGGTGCGCACCCTGCTCCCCGCCAGAATTAGAAACGATACAAACCTTACAGAGTGCTGATATACCGGCTCCGTACATCGAATGATTCTGTACGCTGCCGGTCAATGCAGATTTTGACACACCACTATCCACATCCGATTCACACAGGGACTATGCATCCGCCGCACTCCCAGCTCAATTTTTGTAATTTGGCCGCCGCACACCAAATCAGCATCAGGCTCGCCACCAGTCGTATTGAAACTCCCTTGAACTAAAAAAACCGCATCAACGCATTACCTCGATTGCGCCAAAAGCAGCAAATCCCGGCGCTCTGATTTCGTCACCGA
>CALKXD010000196.1 GCA_938003855.1 uncultured Granulosicoccaceae bacterium
AAATGGTGGGCCGACCGCGGTAGTATTCGCTGGGTGTTTACCGAGGATGGGCTTAACGAGGTGGTCTATTACACAATTGAGGGACAAGATAAAAGCGCCCACATGTAATGGTCATACACGCACCGGGTTCCCCGAAAGTCCAGCAATAGCTGGAAACCCGCCGCGTCAGCAAGGCAAATCCCACATGCCACACTGACGCATCGAGCGACCACGAGCGGCCAGCAACACCCTGGAAACCCGCAGCGTGAGCAAGGCAAACCCCACAAGTCACACCGACGCATCGAACTACCAATAAAGCCAAGCAACACCTTGGAAACCCGCAGCGTCAGCAAGGCAAATCCCACATGCCACACTGACGCATCGAGCTCCCAAAAAAAGCCAAGCAACACCTTGGAAACCCGCAGCGTCAGCAAGGCAAATCCCACATGCCACACTGACGCACCGAGCGACCACGAGCGGCCAGCAACACCTTGGAAACCCGCAGCGTAAGCAGGGCAAATCCCACAAGCCACACCGACGCATCGAACTACCAATAAAGCCCAGCAACACCCTGGAAACCCGCAGCGTCAGCAAGGCAAATCCCACATGCCACACTGACGCATCGAGCGACCACGAGCGGCCAGCAACACCCTGGAAACCCGCAGCGTCAGCAAGGCAAACCCCACAAGCCACACCGACGCATCGAGCTACCAAAAAAGCCAAGCAACCGTCTGGAAACCCGCAGTGTAAGCAAGGCAACCCCCCCACACCTCCCTAAGGCGTCGGACAATCATCAAAAAACAGTCGTGTCACAGACCCCGCCGCCGGATCACCAGCCCTGAGTAACCGGTTACTGCCGCCACATTTTCAGCAGTCTGTGACTCACCGTCGCTGGTGGGCCTTACCCCGTGGGCGGTCGAGCGGTACACTACGGGAATCCCCGGACTGCGTCCGACGATCTTTGACTAATCGCCAGAGGATGCGAAAGTGACTACACGAGATATTGTTCAAACCCGGCTTGCGGCGGTGGTGGCTGAGCATTCACCGATGCCGTTTCCTGATGCTATCGATGATGACGATGAGCTGGATGTGTTTGGTCTGGATTCGCTTGCGTTCATGAGCTTACTTACCGCGATCGAAGCCGAGGTAGGTTACATACCCAAGCCCATTCTGGAAGGGGACCTCTACCCTGAGACGTTTGGTGAATTGGTGTCCGCATACGACGATTAGCGCCGCGAATTCCCGTCTGCCAGAGGCGTATCCGTTGGCTTCCATCGTTCTCGAAAGCCAGGGTCATGCGCTGCGATCGCAGACCGCGCCAGCGCGATAGACCATTATGACCCCGTCACAAGTACGCACGTACAACCGCAAAATCAGTTACCACCAAGAGCCCCTTCGATGAAAGCTGTCGACCTCCCGCCGTACTACAACATGTGCGAGATTCTCGAGCACAATCTTGAGACTCGCGCAGACAAAACCGCGTTGTTAAGCGACGCTGGCTCGATGACCTTTGGCGAGGTGTCGCGGCAGGTGAATCAGGTCGGAAACGCACTCAGGAGGCTCGATGTTCGCGTTGGTGATTGTGTTGCGATTCTGTGTCCCGATCTTCCGCAGTGGGTGACGTCTTTTTTCGCGGTGACAAAAATCGGTGGCACGGCGCTTGGCATGAATACGCTGGTCAAGACTGCTGAGTATGACTACATCCTTGGCGATTCACGCGCACGGGTGCTGATTGTGCACGATAGTCTGCTGCCGGTTATCGAGCCTGTGCTTTCACAGCATGCAACATTGAAGCGCGTTGTCGTTATTGGCGATGCGGGGGACACAGGCTACACCAGCTTTAATGACTGGATAAAGGGTGAGGCGGAAACGCTGGACGCAGAGCGCACCCATCGCGATGATTTTTGCTCTCTGCATTATTCAAGCGGCACCACCGGCATGCCCAAGGGTGTTCTGCACGCGCACAAGGACTATCCGTTGATAGCACAGCTTTCAGGGGTGGATGTGTTCGGGCTGACTGAAGATGACCGTACCTTCTCAGTGGCGAAACTCTTTTTTGTTTATGGCATTGGCGGTA
The DNA here is from genome assembly GCA_938003855.1 of uncultured Granulosicoccaceae bacterium. Classification (GTDB taxonomy): domain Bacteria; phylum Pseudomonadota; class Gammaproteobacteria; order Granulosicoccales; family Granulosicoccaceae. Next base: position 2,057 of record CALKXD010000196.1, read on the forward strand.
ACCTGATCTTCCCTTGGTATGTCGGGGCCAGTTGTGTTCTGTACGATGGATCACCGCGCCAGGTGGCCGGGGTACTGAAAACTATAGAGACGCAGCAGCCTACCGTTTTTGTCAGTGTGCCGACTGTGTATGGTGCCATTCTAGCGCTGCCTAAATTTGACGAACGTTATAAGCTCGATTCGATTCGAATGTGCATATCAGCGGGGGAAGCGCTGCCAGCGCCGGCATGGCAGGCCTGGAAAGACGCCACCGGGCTGGATATCCTCGATACCATCGGCTGTACCGAGACCTATCACACCTTTATGGCGAATCGCCCCGGTGCTATTCGACCGGGAAGCAGTGGTAAGCCTATAGACGGTTATGATGTGCGTCTCGTTGATGACGATAGTAACGATGTGCCCGCAGGTGAGGTTGGCCACCTGATGGTGCGTGGTGAGTCCACAGCACTTTTCTATCTTCATCAATACGAAAAAAGCCGTCACACGTTTCGCGGTGAGTGGCTGTTCACCGGTGATAGATATTCCATGGATGACGATGGCTTCTACTGGCACGCCGGGCGAGGCGACGATATGCTGAAGGTCGGTGGGCTGTGGGTGTCACCGGTCGAGATTGAGAACGCCTTGAGCGAACACGATGCCGTGTCGGAATGTGCTGTTGTCGGTCATCACGATAACGCGCAGTTGCTGAAACCCAAAGCCTTTGTCTGCCTGCGAGACGATATAGAAGCATCGAACGAGGTGCTGGGTGAGCTGCTTAAGCTATGTGCTAAAAAACTCGAAGCGCACAAGCGACCGCGTTGGATAGAGTTTGTCGATAGTTTGCCCCGAACAGCTACGGGTAAAGTACAACGCTTCAAGCTGCGTGAGCAATAGGGCATGGCCATAGATACCAGGCCGCTGTCGCTTAAAGAAGCCAATGACGAGATTGCCCGCCTGCGTGCGGAGCTTGCCGCACGCGATGATGGCCGCGCTGCGCGTGAACCTATTGCCATTGTCGGTATGGGCTGCCGGTATCCGGGGGGTGTGCGAACTCCGGATGAGTTCTGGGAGTTATTAAGCTCCGGTCGCGATATCCTGCGCGACATACCGGGTGAGCGCTGGGACGTCGACGCCTACTACGACCCCGAGATGCCGGTCCCTGGAAAAATGTATGTGCGCCACGGCCATTATCTAGATGATATCGATCAGTTTGACCCGCAGTTCTTTGGTCTGTCGCCACGTGAGGCGGAGAGCCTCGATCCGCAACAGCGGCTCGTTATGGAAGTCAGCTGGGAGACGCTGGAGCATGCCGGCATTGCTCCCGGTACTTTGAAGGGCGGTAAGACCGGTGTGTTCATTGGTCAGTACTGGGACGACTATTCCATGCAGCGTATCTACGCTGCTGACAACCGGGAGATTGATCGCTATGCACAGCTGAGCGGACTTCGCGGTTTAACCGCCGGGCGTATCTGCCACATACTCGATTCCCACGGACCGGCGATCATGCTCGATACTGCCTGTTCGTCATCATCGCTTGCTGTGCACCTGGCTTGTCAGTCATTGCGCAGCGGTGAAAGTGATCTGGCTCTGGCGGGCGGGGTGAGTCTTATTCTGGCCCCGGAGCACTTGATTGGCATTTGCCAGATGCAGGCTTTGTCACCGGACGGTCGCTGTAAAACGTTTGATGCCAGTGCGGATGGATTCGGTCAGGGGGAAGGCTGCGGCATGGTGGCGTTCAAGCGGCTCAGTGATGCACAGGATGACAACGATAATATTCTTGCCGTCATTCAGGGCTCGGCGGTTAACCACGATGGTCAGGCACGCACCGTTACCACCCCTAGCGGACCTGCGCAGCGTGCGATGCTGCAGGAAGCACTCGATGATGCGGGGCTCGCGCCACATCAGGTGGACTATGTCGAGACGCACGGCACTGGCACCCCGCTGGGTGATCCGATTGAAGTGATGGCCATTGGTCGTGTGCTGTGTGAAGAACGCACCAGGCCGTTGTACCTGGGGTCGGTGAAAACCAATGTCGGGCATCTGGATTCAGCCGCCGGAATTGCCGGGCTGATGAAAGTGGTGTTAGCACTGCAGCACAACACCATTCCGCCGCACCTAAATTGTACCGACCCTAACCGGCACATTCCGTGGCGCGACTGGCCGCTGGAAATACCACTGGAAAATACCCCGTGGACAGGTGAAGAACGCTTTGCCGGCATCAGCGCCTTTGGCATGAGTGGCACGAACGTGCATTTGATCGTCGGACAGGCGCCTGACGTGGTGTCGGTAGTACCAGTGCCGCAAGACGATGCGACCATCACAACACCGGCTGAACAGCTGTTAACGTTATCAGCGCAAAGCCCGGCTGCACTGCCGGAACTGGCAAGCCGCTATGCCGCGCTGATCAATAGCGATATAGACCTGCAGAAACTGTGTTTCTCGGCGGCCACCGGTCGCTCGCATTTTACGCATCGAGCAGCATTTGTCGCAAGCAGTACGGATGCGCTTGCTCAGTCATTGACTGAGTTTTCCGGTGGCAGTACGCCTGCTGGTACGGTGACAGGCAGCATTCCACGTCGTGCGCCGAAGCTTGCGTTTCTTTTCACGGGGCAGGGTGCGCAGCACGTTGGCATGGCCAAAGCGTTATACGAAGCGCATCCGGTTTTTCGATGTTGGATTGACCGATGCGCAGAGTTACTTGAAGCACACCTTGACCGCCCGCTGTTGGAAATACTATGGACAGGCGAGGCGCTTCATCAGACAGCGTATACGCAACCGGCATTATTCTCGGTGGAGTATTCCCTGGCCAGGCTATTCGAAGAGTGGGGCGTGATGCCCGATCTATTACTGGGTCACAGCATCGGTGAATACGCAGCCGCGTGTATAGCCGGTGTGTTCTCACTGGAAGAGGGTATCCGTCTGGTAGCGGCCCGTGGCCGATTGATGCAATCGCTGCCAGCCGGTGGGCAGATGGTCAGTGTCGTCAGCGACGAAGCCACCGTTCGCGAAGCGCTGGGTGAGCACGCCAATGTCAGTGTCGCTGCGGTCAACGGACCGCAGAGTATTGTGATATCCGGTGACGGTGCGGCGGTAGGGACAGTCGTCGAAAAGCTTCACGCACAGAACATTAAAACGACGGTACTTAAAGTATCACACGCATTCCATTCACCGATGATGGACCCGATCCTCGACGAGTTTCGATCCATTGCCGCTAACGTAAATTTCAGCCCACCGAACAAAACGCTTATCTCAAATGTCACTGGAGTGCCATGGGGTGAAGATCAACTCACTGCTGACTACTGGGTGGATCACCTGCGTGGCGCTGTGCGTTTCGCTGATGGTATTGCTTATGCGCAGTCAAAGAAGTTTCACACCTTTGTCGAGATTGGACCCAGACCCACGCTGTCGGGGGTAGGCCGTGCTTGCGTAGCTGCGGATTATGGCGTCTGGTTGCCGGGCCTAAAGCCCGAAGGCGAATGGCAAACACTGCTAAGCACTGTGGCGGAACTCCATGTACGTGGCGTCGAGATCGACTGGCGGCGCTTCTATAATGGCCAGCAATTGCAGAGCGGCAGTACCAGGATGCCGTTGCCCAATTACCCGTGGCGCTATCAACGTTGCTGGACCGACGTGGTGTCGACCGGTGGCACCGGGCAACGTCTGCATCCACTGGTGCATCGTCGTATCGACAACGCCAGTAGCAGTGTTATTTTTGAATCGACATTAAGCACTTCCAGTCCGGCTTATCTGGATGATCACCGCGTGTTTGGCAGTGTTGTATTTCCTGCCAGTGCATTCTTTGAAATGGCGATGGTCGTTGCTCGCATGATTTTTAAGCAGGACGAGGTGGCACTGACCAACGTATCGATTGGACGCGCGCTGGTGCTGACTGACGCCCCGGCAACCGTGCAGATGGTCGCCACGCCAAATGCGGACCGGTTTGAATTTGAGATCTACAGCCGCTCAGCAGACGCTGATCAGCCACAAGGTGGAGAATGGATAAGTCACACCAAAGGGTCGCTTGAACGTCGCCTGCCGAGCCCGGCGGCCTCTATAGATATTCAGGAAACACTGGTACGCTTTGATGAAAAAATCGACATCGCCGCGCTGACCGAACGGTTTGAAGCCCGCGGCCTTGAATATTTCCCGCGCTTTCGAGCTATCGAAGAAATATATAGACCGGCCAACCAATCCGGCAGTGCGTTTGCACGTATAGAGTTGCCGGCAGAGGCAGATTTGCCAGGTGACAGCTATCGATTGCATCCTGTTATAACCGATGCAGGTTTCAGAATTGCAGAGGCCATGTTCCCCGATGAGGATGTGGAGCAGATTCATCTGCCATTTGGAATTTCCGGGTTCAGCTGTGAGCAGTCCGCCAGTGGTCCGGTGTGGGTCAAAGCGACAGGGCGTCAGCAGCAGCAAACCCGTGTGGTGAATCTGGAACTGTTCAACGAAGCCGGTGAACGCATCGCCACCGTTGAGGATCTTACGCTGCGCTCAGTGCCGGTCTTCAGTCTGCAACGCGCTATGAGTAAGCCGCTTGCATCAAAGGATGTGCTGAACGAATGGCTCTATGAGGTCATTTGGGAAGAAGATACGCAAGAGGCTGAGCAGGTAGCCGGGCAAACGGCCGGTGAATGGCTGGTGCTGGCAGATAGCAATACCATTGGCACTGAGTTGGTTTGTCGCATGGAGCAGCAGGGTCACCGGGTGCGCATCGCAGCAAGCCCGGCAGCCGTTGTTGCATTGATTGATTCTAATGATGCGAAAATGCTTACCGGAATTGTGCATCTATGGGGAATTAACGCCTGTGAGGCCGACCCGGATAGAGCGCTTTTAGATTCTCTGGGCGTCGTTCAGTCACTGTCACGCGCAGGGCTAACGGTTCAGCACTGGCTGATTACTCAAGGTGCACAGTCGATAGAACAGAACGATATTGTGTGCCCCTGGCAAACCCGCTACTGGGGGTTTGGGCGAACGCTGCAGGTGGAGCACCCCGGGCAGTTGGGGGCATGTGTCGACTTAAGCCATAATCTGCATAGCGATTCAGGCAGCGGTCCGGCCGATCTAGACCTTTTAATCAGGGAGTTTGGTCGATCATCCGGTGAAACCGAGGTGGCATTTCGTCAGGGTAAACGACGCATAGCAAGGCTTGCGAGACCAGAACCGGTTGATCAGCCCCATACTCCACTGCAGCTCGACGCCGGGGCCTCTTATTTGATTACCGGTGGCGTTGGTGCCCTTGGCTTACAGGTCGCCCGGTTCCTTGCGACTGCCGGTGCCAGGCACCTGCTACTCACCGGGCGCAGTGGTATATCTACCGATGACCAGCGCACCGCTTTGAATGCATTGGAAGATGCCGGGGTCAAAGTCGATGTGGTCGCAGCGGATATCGGCAACGCGGATGACGTTAGTCGTGTACTCGCTATGGCTCCGGGGCTTCGCGGTATTGTGCATGCGGCCGGCGTTCTTGATGACGGCATGTTGATGCAGCAGGATGCCGACCGCTTCAGGGCAGTTGCCAGCCCCAAGGTCGATGGTGCATGGCATCTGCATACGCAAACCCTGCAGCATTCACTCGATTTTTTCGTTTTGTTCTCGTCGGTGGCATCAGTGATAGGCTCACCCGGGCAGTCGAACTACGCCAGTGCCAATGCCTTTATGGATGGCCTGGCTCACTACCGCAAACAACTGGGGCTGCCTGCCACAGCAATTAACTGGGGTCCGTGGGCGGATGTTGGTATGGCGTCGTCCGAAGTTGTGTTGCGACGTCTGATGCACGACGGCTGGCATCCGATGACGACAAACCAGGGCTGCGATTTCATCGCCCACCTGGTGACCGCGCGTGACCTGCCACAGGCCGCCGTTATACCGGTCGAATGGGGCACGTTTATTCAACACATCCCCGGCGCCTGCGACTGGAGCACGCTAAAACACCTGATACCGGCAGACGGACAAGGCCCGCTTGGCGCAAGTGCTGCAGAAGCCGCAGCGCAGCGTGCCAAAGCGGCTGCTTCGCCCGGGCGTATTGACCTGGTCAGTTCCTATTTGCTGGAACGCATTGCACAGACTTTGCGCGTCCCTGCGGCTGACCTGGATGAACTGGCCGCACTGAGTGCGCTTGGAATTGATTCGCTGACCGCTGTAGAGCTGCGCAGTTGGGTGCAGGGTGATCTCGGTGTCGAGCTTGCCGTTGAGCAGATGTTCACCACACCAAGCATTCGCGAACTTGCTGTTGCTATTGATCAGTTGCTGGGTGGTGAGGTGTCTGCTGAAGGTGTTGCAGTTGCTGCGAGCGATGATCCCCGGGGGCAGTGGATTGTACGTCCGCTCCCTCGCCCTGACGCGCGTATTCGCCTTATCTGTTTTCCCTATGCGGGTGGTGGTGCGTCTGCGTTTAAAGATTGGATTGAAATACTTCCAGATGACATTGAACTTTGCATAGTGCAATTGCCGGGGCGCGAGGAGCGCCTGCGCGAGCCAGTGTTGACTGATATGACAGTGCTGGTAGATGCGCTTTGCGACGAGTTGCAGCCTTTCACTGACCGCCCGTTTGCTTTTCTAGGGCACAGTATGGGGGCGATAGTTTGTTATGAGCTTGCCCGCCGGATGCGGGCTGTCGGTATAGCACTGCCAATGCATCTTTTTCTGTCAGCGCGGGCGGCCCCTCAGTTGCAGGACAATAGCGAGTCGTTGCGGTCTCTGGAAAATGATAAATTTATCGAGCGCCTGCACGGATTGTATGGTGCCGTGCCGGAGGCGATTCGGCAGAGTGCTGAACTGCAAGAGGTGTTTCTGCCGATTTTACGTGCCGATGTGACGCTGCTTGAGACCTATGACTATGCTGCGGCACGGCCACTTGAAATTTCTATGACTGTATTTGGCGGTGATAGCGATCCTGCGATCACAGCAGCCATGCTTGCCGGGTGGACAGAACACACCTTGGCAGAGTTTACTCAACACGAGTTTTCCGGCGGGCATTTTTATATTCATGCAGCGAGGGATGCCGTGGTAGCGGAGGTTGTAAGCTGCTTGCAATAATATTTGGTCGCGCCCGTGCGGAATAAATGCCGCCGGGTTCACGGCAAGCAGTGGCGGGCACGCTCACGTTAAACTGCAGGTCAAAATGACTGGTGCCGGCCCATGCCAATGGCGGCCCGGTAATTATAAAATCAGCACAACAGTATAGGTAAAGGTTTATGAAGCTCACTGTATTTAGCAGCACCGATGCGCCCCGTGTCCAAAATGACATAAGTGCCAATGTGGTTTCCGGCGATCCAGTACAGCACGCGCAATTGATGTTCAGCGGTCACGACAATAAAGTTCGTTCAGGTATCTGGGAAAGCACCGCTGGTGTTTTCACCGCCGACTACACGGGCATTGTCGAGTTCTGTCATATTCTGGAGGGTGATGCGCGAATCAAGACAGCGGATGGAAACGAATTTAAAGTGTCAGCTGGCGATGGGTTTATTCTTGATGCCGGCTTGAAGACGGAATGGACGGTTGATGTTTTTGTTAAAAAGCATTTTATGATTAGCGCGGTATGATCAGGTTGTCGCAATAGGTAGGGGCGTCGGTCAGGGTGGTGTTGTAAAAACCAGCCCCGCGAAGCCTGTGACAGGTGGCTTACGCTGTCGGAATTACAAGGCAGTGTTACAGCGCGGACTTCATGCTGGCTTCCCGTTTCACGTCGATAGAAGTATAAAGGCCGGCAGACAGTATGAGATGCCGGCAGGGCATAGCGGCTTAGTTGGTGATTGTTCTTCAACTAAGGCGGCTCTGGTAATTGGACTTGAGTAGCCTCGCCCCGGGTAAATCCCGGTCGGTAACAGGGGCACCATAATCACAGAGTAGCCAATGCGTAACGCATCGCGCGAATCGGCGTATGGGGCGGAGTATTGAACGTCGCACTTTCTACGGCGAACATGACGGACTTCCACCTGGCTAATCGCGGCTCTTCTGTGCTTTTTTGAATTGCTGCTTGGTCCTGGTGGTTACTTTTTGCTATTTTCTGGCAGCAAAGATGGCAAGCTAGTCAAGTACAGGGAGTAATAATGGCAAAATTATTTGAACTTGCTCAGGAGCATGCGTCAATTTCTGCATGGCGGCAGAGCGGTATCGAGCGCCCTGTCAAAGTGCTCAGCCCTGCCGCAGCCACATACGTGAAAAAACACGGTTATCAGAGTGAAGCAGGCATGGTCACCTCTGGATATGTTACACAGGAAAAGTTCCTGTTAGGCAAGAATTGTACGGAGATAGAATCGGCGTTGGGCCTCCGACCACTCGAGCTTGGAAGTATGTGTTACATTTACGCGTTGCAACGGTTACCGAATCGGGACGAAGTAAGATTCCGCTGGTTTTGCTCCCATCCGGGGGGGAAGCAGTACGACGACGCCTTACATCAGAAAGCACTTGATGCACGTAACAATTTTGCCGAGGGAAGAAATCTCTATAATCGCTCTCATCCACCAGTGGTTGATTCTTATCAGCCCGGTTCACCGACAATTCCCCAGTGGGAAATAACAAGTAAAATACCGAT
>CALKXD010000197.1 GCA_938003855.1 uncultured Granulosicoccaceae bacterium
TAACAGCGGGCCAAACCACACCACCAGCGCCCACATCAGAGTGCCACCCACAAGCGAAATCAGCACCGCACAGGCCAGTACGGCATTTGCCTCCTGAAGGTCACCGGCGCCGATAGCACGGGCGGTCTGACCGCTGACTGCCCCGCCTACTGCACCGGCAGAAAACATCGCGGCAAGAATGATTAACGGAAACACAAGTGCCACGGCGGCCAGTGCGTCGGCTCCTGCTGACCGGAGAAAACTTGCCTCGATCAGTCCGGGTGCTGAAAAAAGCAGCGCGCCCATGACGCCGGGTACGGCGAGACGAAACATAGTGCTGGCCAATGGCGCACCGACCAGCGGAGAAGTCTGACTCATAATGAAGGCGCTGCGTTTGGTGGCGAAACTGCTTTTTCAACGTCGACCAGGCAGCTGTGAGCGCTGCTGCCCTGTCCCAGTCTGGACGTACCGACATCACGGGTGAGAGAGTTTGGATTGCCTTGCTGATCTGTGCCGTTTGGATCAGGGTCGTACCAGGCGCCGGTACTCAGTGAGACCACAGAGGGCATGATATCGTCACTAACATGCGCCCGCGCCAGACAGGCACCACGATGATTGTACACACGGACAATGTCACCGGGATTAATGTGTCGCTGAGCGGCATCATGCGGGTTTAGTGTAACTGGTGCCGGTCGTGCACCGGCTTCATCGGCAATTGCACACTCAAGCTGGCTGTGGAGTTTGTCACCGGGTTGCGGTGACACCATATGCAGCGGAAACTCATTGGCGGTCTCCGCGCCCAGCCATTCAGCGGGTGGCAACCATGTCGGGTGCCCGGGACAGTCACTGTAGTTAAAACCGGCAATCGTCTCAGAGTAAATTTCTATTTTTCCCGAAGGTGTTTGCAGCGCTGCGTTCACCGGGTCTGCACGAAATTCAGCGAATGGTGTTTGCGAATGCTCGGCGCCACGCAGTGGCAGATCAACCCAGTTTTTCTCCGCCAGCTGACTATACCCGGGCACCTCGATACCCTTGGCAGCGGACTCGTGCTGGAAGTTGGCGTACAGGGTTTGCAGCCACTGCTCGCTGCTGCGGCCTTCAGTAAATGCTTCTTCACGGCCCATGTGGCGGGCCAGACCGGCAAAGATATCGTAGTCATCGCGCGCCTCACCCACTGGCGGAATCAGCGCCGGCATATCGAACAGGTAGGAGTCGCCCTCGGCACGACCGATATCGTGACGCTCATAGGCGGTAGTGGCGGGAAAAACGATATCGGCGCGTTGCGCCGTGGCTGTCCACCAGGGTTCATTCACTATAATGGTATCCGGCTGCTGCCATGCCTGGTTAAGACGCTGCAGGTCCTGATGATGGTGGAACGGATTACCGCCACTCCAGTACACCAGTTTGATATCCGGGTAGGTCAGATTGTGGCCGTTGAATTCAAACGGTTCACCGGGCTTCAGCAGCATATCGGCGATGCGAGCGACGGGTATATATTGCTTCACCGGGTTTTCAAGCTGCGGGAACGTCAGACCCGATATCCGCTTTACCGAGACACCAATACCGCCAATGGCCCCGTAACCGTAGCCAATACCCCCACCCGGTAAACCAATCTGGCCAAGCATGGCGGCAAGCGTTGCAGCCATCCAGTAAGGCTGTTCTCCGTGTTCTGCGCGCTGCAACGACCAGGCGACGGTTATCAGCGTTCGGGTTTGCGCCATGTTAACGGCTAGTGCATGGATGGCATCCGCGTCGATACCGCACAGCGGCGCTGCCCATTGCGGTGTTTTTGCAATACCGTCTGTCGCGCCGGTCAGGTAGGGTTGAAACTTATCATAGCCGGTACAGTAATTATCAAGGAAGGACCGATCCGCCAGTCCTTCGGTTTCCAGAACCCAGGCCAGTGCCAGCATTAATGCGGTATCAGATCCGGGATTCAGCGGCAGCCACTCTGCCCCATCGGGGGTGTCGCCGCGTTGCGGACTGATGTTCAACAATCGCATACCGCGTTGCTGAAACACATTGAACCAGCCTGCTGTCTCGTGATGGGTGACGCCTCCCATACTTACCTGCGAGTTCTTCGGGTTGATACCACCAAACATCACCAATGTTTCGGTGTTGTCAGCAATCATAGGCCAGCTGTTGATCTCCCCCCACATCAACTTTAAAAAATGCATGCCGAGTACATGCGGGATAATCGCCTGCGCGGCCGCCGTGCTGTAACTGGCGACCGAAGAGACGTAGCCCCCGGTAACATTGAGAAAACGGTGCACCTGCCCCAGCGCGTGATGAAACCGGCCAGCACTGGCCCAGCCGTAAGAGCCACCGAAGATAGCTTCGTTGCCGTGCTCCTTTGTTACCCGTGTTATTTCGTTGGCGGCTATCTCCAGCGCTTCGTCCCACGGCAACTCCACAAAGGCATCGTTACCTCGCAGCTTTCTGGATTGTCTGTGTTGCGGACCGTGGGTTAACCAACTCTGCCGGATAGACGGTTTGGCGACACGGCTTCTATGATGCACCGCTGCAGGCAGCGAGCGCGGTATTGCCGACGGGTTCGGGTCATGCTCAAATTCACTGACACCGACAATCCGGTTATTCTCTGTGGTGACATTAAACGCACCCCAGTGGCTGGTAGTAGTATGTGTTTTTCGATCACTCATAGTACGTTGTCGTGCCTTGGAGAAATAACTAAGCCATTGTAAGTCGTTTGACGGTTTGATGCTGCCTGCCGGCCGGCCTACGGCGTTTTACTGTATCCGAACATTACCTCGATGAGACCGGCCATTATAATCGCCGCAGCCCCCACCCACTGGATAAGCATCAGGGATTCCTCCGGCACCAGTATCGATGCACTGAGAATGGCCACCACCACCTCGGACATCGTCAATAGGCCGACCCGGCCGGGAAACAACCGTTGAGATACCCTGAAGATAATGCAGAAACAAGGCAGCATGACACAGATAGACCAGAACACCGCAGTGCCCAGCGACGCCTTTAAATGCAGTACTTCCGGTAACGGATCATGATGAAAAAACCACGCAAACATGGCTGAGATCAACGTCGTCGAAATAAATATAAACGCCGCCAGCGGCAGTATAGGTATGTTTGACCATCGGTTTAATGCAGCAATGCCTATCGCCCAGAAAATACCGGACAGAAAAGCACTGATATCGCCGATATTAATCGCTTGAGCATTTGATTCAGTATCTGCCAGCAGCAGATACATGCCGATAAACGCGATTACAATCGCAACTATCCGTGCGCGGGTTAAGCGTTCTGATAGCCACACCACACCGAGGATCGTCGACCAGACCGGTGTCAGGTAATACAGCAGCGTGGCTCTGACAATAGTGGTCTCAACAAGACCGGTGGCGTACAAACTGAATGCCAGTCCGATCATGGTACTGGCCAGTACGGTAGGCCAGAACACTGTGTTTAGTTTTTTAAGCTGCACGACCAGTATCGGGCATAACACGATAAGCGGACAGGCATTAAAAAACACCACACTCCACGACCCTGACATGCCGGTAGCTTCTATGGTGCGCAACGGAAACCAGTACAGCCCCCAGAATGCCGCACTTATGGCCAACGCCAGACTCAATGTTTTTTCCGAGTACATCATCAGGGAATGGTGCGATCGATACCGCGTACTATATTTTTTTCGGGATCGACAAACGGTATGTTAACAATGGCCGCTTCATGGGTACTGCCATCGGGCAATTGCAGTGTCAGTGTTCGGCCCGACCAGTCGCCGGGTGCGTAAAAACGTGCATAGCCGATGCCACAGCCCAGAGTTGGTGACGGTACACCGGCGGTGATAAAACCGACAGCGTCAGTGCCGTCGAGAATTGTACTGCCCGACGTTGGTGTTTCGGTCTGACAGGTCAGCCCCATAAGCAAAGACCGCTGGTCTTTATTCAGCAAGGCATCGCGGCCGACGAAGTCGCCTTTATGCAGGTCGATGAATGGTGCCAGACCCGCCTCGAAGGGGGTCATGGTCATGTCGATGTCGGTCAGGTTACCCAGTATACCGGCTTCTATCCTGCGGATAGTCATCGCACGGGTCGACGAAAACTCCATACCGTGCGGCTGACCGGCCGCGATCAGGTGGTCCCACAGTGGCAGATGGTCAGTGGTGGCTCCATCGCAATAGATCTCAAAGCCCAGTTCACCGGTGAATCCCGTGCGTGAAACATAAAGGGTTTGACCGCCGAGATCAAAATAACCCGATCTGAAATACCGCAACTGCTCGGTGATAGCGCCGTTTGAAGCCGCTTGCATAATCGCCAGTGACGCCGGTCCCTGAATTTGCAATACGCGTGACTGCGGATCAGAAATAGTGACATCGAAGCCGCCACTGTGTGCAATAAGCCAGGTCTGAAACGCACCATCCGCCTGTACGTACCAGTAGCGGTTTTCAGCCAGCTTAAAAATAACCCCGTCCATAAACACCCCGCCCTGCGGAGTGCAGGCAATGGCGTAGTAACCCCGGCCTTCCTGCATGGGTGCGATTTTGCGCGCGAATACTTTTTCCAGAAACGCGACGGCGTCAGGACCAGAGATTTCCAGCGGCTTTTCGGGCACGTCAAAGATCAGGGCCTGACGTCTTAGTGTCCAGTATTTCCGGTCGACATCTTCACCCATATAAATAGGAAAATAACGGTCGGCATAGACACCGCGCACCATGTCAGGACTGTCGGTGCGTTCAATGAAGGGAGACTCTTCGAAACGCCTGGCGCTGACGTGCACGGTATTATTGAGGTCAGAGGCCTCCTGTAGATTCGACATGCTATCTCCTGATGACGGTACGCATGGTGTGGGTGGTTGGTCAGGGTAAATTATATGGCAGTGGTTGTACCGGCTTACAGACGCTGACCGCGTGGACGTTACGGTGGTGTGATGCCGAGTTCGGCCTGATGCTTTTTGCTCCAGGCCTGTGTTAGACGGTCAGCGACAATCGCGATAATCGCCATGCCGATTCCTGCGGTCATACCAACTCCGAAGTCTGCATCCCCCAGCCCGATATACACTTGCTGCCCGAGGCCACTGGTACCCACCAACGCGGCGATCACAAGCATTGAAATACCGTACATAATCGTTTGATTCAGGCCCAGCATCATCACGGGCTTTGCGAGCGGAATTTTCACCCGTGTCAGCAACTGCCAGCGCGTACATCCCATGCAGTCGGCCGCCTCAACCGCATCTGCTGACACACTGCGCAGACCATGTTCGGCATAGCGTATAGCCGGCACTGTGGCGTAAGCCATAATCGCCAGCAGTGCGGTGAACTCACCGATTTTAAAGATCATCACAAACGGGATTAATAAAACAAACAGCGGCATGGTTTGCAGGGTATCGCAGATCGGCCTGAGTACCTGCGAGACCGGGTTGAACTCTGCCGCCAGAATTCCGAGGCTGGTGCCCAGCGCAAAGGAGAGAATGACCGCAATGCCACACAGGTAGACGCTGAGCATAGTCTGTGGCCAGACACCGGATAGCAGCAAAAAGGCGAGACAGGCCAAAACACCAGCGGCCATTCTGGCCCCCGCCAGTTGCCACGCAAGAAATGTTATTGCCGCAATCACCGCAGGCCACGGCAATTTAGTAATGCCAAAGAAGATAGTCACCAGAAACAAACTGGTGACCACTGCACCGTTAGCTCCCCATCGAAACCACGCTAGAGCCGTCGCGAGAACCGCCGCTGCGGCGTACATCAATTTGCGTTCTGTGGTGAACTCAAAGCCCCAGGAAAATGGCGAGATTGTTTGCTCAAGACCAATTTTCATCGGTAGCATTAGAAAGAAAAACGCCCAGGTTTTGATCAGTCCTATTAACGCGGCATACTCGACTATCAGGTAGTCAATGGCGGTATTTAACGGACCGGACGGGTCATACTCCCATCCTTCCGGGTACACCCGCAACATGGGCAGTACTGCCGACAGCGCGAACAACACCACGGTACCAATCGCAGCGATTGTCAGGTAGCGATGTCGCTGGAAAAAAGAGCCGTCCCCTTTGGTGAAGTCATCAGTGTCTTTATTGGCGAAACCTGCGGTAATGCGGTCCATTACCATCGCCATCAACGCGATTACAATACCCGCCACCAGACTTTCACCGAAGCGTGCTTTACGCATTGCCGAGAGAACTTCCCAGCCAACGTCAGACGACCCGCCAATAATCGAGGCAATTACCACCATGGAGAATGCAGCCATAGTGGTCTGATTAATACCCAGTAAAATCTGCCGCAAGGCACTTGGCACTCTAACCAAAAAAAACAACTGACGCGCTGTAGCGCCGGACATCAAACCGGACTCGATTACCTCCGGGGGGACGCGTCGCAGGCCCAGCAAGGTGTTGCGTACCATCGGTGGGAAAGCAAACAGGATACTGGCAATCAGGCCGACTACTGCACCAAAGCCGAATAACAGTAGAATCGGCAGCAGATAGGCAAACGCCGGTACCGTTTGCAGCACGTCGAGCATTGAAATGATGGCACGCTCGGCACGCGGATAGAAAAACGCTAACGCCCCGAACATAAAACCTATAAAAACAGCGAGTGGTACTGACATGACCACCAGTGCCAGTGAGTTCATTGACTCGGTCCATAAACCCACAACGACCATATAGCCGATGGCAAATACGGTGAATACCGCCAGCCGCCAACCAGACGCGGCGTAGGCGGTGATCGCCAGTAATAACAAAGTGACTGACCACGGCAGCCAGTTCAGTAGATTTCGTACACCGGACATCGGCACTTCAAGTGCGGTTGAGACAGAACGGAAGAACTCGCCGGTTTCGGCCACCAGCCAGTCCATAGCAATATTCATCGTCCCGGTTATGGGTAGTATCCAGCCATCAGGATAAGTGATCAGCCAGGGCGCTGCTGTGCGCAGAAAAAGCAACAGCAAGGTAAAGGCGACTATCGCAAGCCATACCAGAGATGACCGTGTCGTGAGGCTACGCGCTTTGGACGGCCGGTCTGTTGTGTCCGGTTTGTCAGTGACGTCCGTCATGATTGCGCAGCGATTCCGCGGGATGCGAGTTCTGCACTCTGTGATTCACGGCTTGCGGCTTCTCTGGCCAGTGCCGAAATCACCGAACCCGGTGTGACGACACCAACGATATTGCCACCATCGCTCACCGCTACACCGCCTTCATGTGTGGCCAGTTCCGGCAGAATAGCCTCGACAGTTGTCGTGCTTGCAACCCGTGGCATGTCGTCGGAGACTGTGTGGCCGGTTTGCATGACATCACCGGCCAGCAGCACTCTTACCAGTGGTACGTCACTGGTGAATTCAGCGACATAGTCATCTGCCGGATTGACGATCAACTCTGCGGGTGTACCAATCTGCACCACCATACCGTCACGCATGATCATCATGCGGTCAGCAATACGCAGTGCTTCGAGGAAGTCGTGCGTGATAAATACAATCGATTTTTTCAGTGCGGATTGAATACGCAGGAATTCATCCTGCATTTGCCGTCTGATGAGTGGATCAAGCGCGGAGAATGGCTCGTCAAGTAACCAGAGTTCCGGTTCAACCGCCAGTGAACGGGCGATACCGACGCGTTGTTGCTGACCACCGGACAGTTGGCGCGGAAAGCTCGACTCGCGACCTTCGAGGCCAACCAACTCAATGACCCGGGCGGCGCGCTCACGTTGTTCGGTTTTCGAAAGTCCCTGCAGGCGCAGCGGGAAGGCGATATTCTCTGCCACCGTCAGGTGCGGCAACAGACCAAAGCTCTGAAATACCATACCCATTTTGTGACGACGGATATCGATCAGTTGCTTGCGGTTTTTTTCCAGTAAGTTTTCACCATCGAGAATGACTTCTCCATGGGTTGGTTCGACCAGTCGGGACAAGCAGCGAACCACCGTTGACTTGCCGGACCCTGACAACCCCATAATGACAAATATCTCACCGACATTGACATCAAAGGAGACATCAGCCGCGGCGGGGATAGAACCGCAAGTGCGTATCCGCTCTGCGAGATCAGCCGGGTTGGCGGGGTTATCCTTGCTGGTAAACCAGGATGTCGGATTATCTCCGTACACCTTCCAGACATTGCGGCAGGAGAGTTTGACTCTGGTGCTGTCGGTGACTGTCACGTAGTTACCAGTTTGCGAACGTTGAAGAGCACTATAATCCGAATAGCTCACCTTCGGGCAATTGTCTTGCCTGATGATCTACCCGGATTGCCGTGCGTTGCTGCCACCCCCCCGATTGGTTGAGGGCTGACCGGAACCCGCGCGGAGCAGCAGACCAGGCTGCATTGCCCCTGCGCGGGTTTCTGGAGGTCACATCTTGGCGGCGTCTACCCAGGGCTTCCAGGTGGCTTCGTTGCCATCAACCCACTCGGCAATAACGTCTTCGAGCTTGCGTTTTTTGTTGTCGACTTCAAGCATCAGGGAGTTCATTGTGTCGTTGTCAATGGTCAACTCCTGCATCAGCTTGAATGCACCCGGCCAGTCGGCTTCAAAATTTCTAGAGACGATCTTGGTGATATCAGCTTGCTTGAACCCGCAATCACCGGTGGTGTTGGGGTCGAAGCCCGGTGCCGGATTGGTGTCGCAATCGTCTGCGGGGGCGGGTAATTCGATCCATTCCCAGTCGTGCTCTGAATGAATCCAGTGCGGTGCCCAGAACATAACCAGCATGGGCTGGTTGGTTTTACGTGCAGCCTGCATTTCGGCGATCATCGCTCCTTCTGACCCACCGGCAATGGCCTGCAGTGGCAGTCCGGCGTTTTTCACCAGATCTTTTGAGCGAGTGCCCCAGTCAGCCGGGTACGTGATTAAGCGTCCGTTAGGGAATGTTTCAGCGGTAGCAAATGCCTGCGTGCATTTGATCAGTGCCTGTACATCAGGCAGGCCCGGACACTTTTCCTTCATGTACGGAGGATACATCCACCCTTCCTGAGGCTTCAGACCAAGCAGACCAAGTTGCACGATATCGCCGCTGGCAACTGATTTGGGGTAGATCTCACCGACATTGTTGCCCCAGGTTTCAGGTTGCAGGTGGAGATTGCCCTGCGCAATGGCCGCAAACTGAGGTACGGCACCGGCGGTAACGTACTCAACAGTGTAACCCGCTTTTTGCAGCAGGCTTCCTGATATGTGAGCGGATATGTGCTGGCCTGTCCACTCGTTGATCGCGATTTTGATCGGATCACTGGAATCTGAGAGCGCGGCGCCACTGGTGGCAACAAGTGCTGCGGCAAGGAGCGCGGAAGCGGTGGTTTTGATAGACATCATTCCTCCTGTTAGGTAGCGGCAATACACCACCTGTTCAATAGAACTCAAAACTTACCACTAGACAGTTTTTCGAGTCAATGTAATAATTTTCCAAAGGCGTCATTTTAGATCGAGGAAACGTGACCACCAGTAGCGCTACCAGAAAGCAGACACCGTCGCAGGCAAGGTCTATCGGATCTATCCGCCGTGCCGAACTCTCGCGCGCTGCGTTTGAGGCGGTCGTGCTGTACGGTTTGCGTAAAACGACGCTTGAGAAAGTCGGTGATCTGGCGGGTGTCTCGAAAGGCGTGGTGCTGCATCACTTTAAAGACAAGGGTGCACTGCTTGAAGCGGTGTTTCGACGCTCTAACACACTGCTCGGTGATGCGTTTGTCGAGTTGTGCAAGCATGCCGATAATCCCTATGAAAGATTGTGGGCCATAGTAGTTGCTAATTTCTTTGGCACTATTTTCAACCGAAAGGTTTGTCAGGCGTGGGTATCATTATCGGCCGAAGTGGCCCATAGCTCCCAGTGCCAGCGTGTACAAGCCGCTTGCAATGCCCGTATTCAAAGTAACCTGTGTCACGAGTTGAAGCATTTCCTGGATGACGAAGACACTCAGCGATCAGCGCATCTGCTCAGTCTGTTAATCGACGGCCTGTGGGTGCGCGCCGGATTGCAGGCTGAGCCGCTGACCAGCGCCAATGCTATCTCTGATATGGAGTACGCCGTGTTGAAATTACTGCCGAATGACAAGCAAAGCGTGGCACGCCACAACGAAGCGCGGCAGAAAATGGAAAACGTCGCATCCATATTGCTCGGCTCCAAAGCCTACACAAATCAAACGTTCCGTGTGTAGTGATCGCCACTAACGTGGTCGGTGGTCACCGCCCGGTTAATTTTCCCGTTCACTTAACCACTGCGCGCAGTTGTGGGCCTATCCACCGGTACTCGCGGGGCAACAGATCAACGTGCAAGGCAGATTAACCATTAATACTTCTTCAACGTACAACGGCTATTCGAGCGCCCGGGTTAAACGATCCGGTAAATCATGCCTTTTTGTCGCAACAGTGCCGTAGTAATTCACTATGAACTATGACTATATAATCGTCGGTGCCGGTTCGGCCGGGTGTGTATTGGCCAATCGGCTTAGCAGTAACCCTGACAACTCTATACTACTTATAGAAGCCGGGCCTGAGAACAACGCTTTATCCTTAAAGATGCCGGCTGCGGTACTAACCAACCTTAAAGGCACTAAGCACAACTGGGCTTTTCAGGGAGAACCTGAACCTGAACTCAACGGCCGACAGCTACAGCACGACCGGGGTAAAACTCTCGGCGGATCATCATCGATTAACGGCATGCTGTATATCCGTGGTCACGCGCTGGATTTCGAAGGCTGGCGTCAGTCCGGGTGCGAGGGCTGGAGTTATGCCGACGTACTCCCGTACTTTAAAAAAATGGAATCCTATGGCGGTGGCGGTGATGAATTTCGTGGTGACGACGGCCCGCTTACCATCCCCCGCACAGAACCTGATGAACCACTGGCTCTGGCCTTTATCAAAGCCGGGACAGAAGCCGGGTATCCGGCCACCGATGATATTTCGGGCTACCGGCAGGAAGGATTCGGCTCTCTTGACAGCACTGTATACAAGGGCGAGCGCTTGAGTACCGCGCGTGCCTACCTTGACCCTGCCCGCAGCAGAACTAATCTGACTATCGTCACTAAAGCCCACGTGCAGCGCATAGAACTCGACGGACAAACCGCCACTGGAGTAATCTACAAAGACAGTAGCGGAAACACCGTAAGCGCTAAAGCTTCGAAAGAAGTGATACTGAGTGCCGGAGCAGTCGGCAGCCCGCACCTGCTGATGTTGTCTGGCATTGGCCCGGCCGATCATCTAGCCACAATGGGCATACCAGTAGTGAAGGACCTACCCGGTGTCGGACAGAACCTCAATGAGCACCCGGACTTTGTCTTAAAATTTAAGTGCCTGAAGCCTGTGTCACTATGGCCCAAGACCCGCCCACTCGGCAAGTTGCGTGCTGGTATTCAATGGCTGTTAAATCGTCAGGGTATCTGCGCGTCAAACCACTTTGATGTGGTCGGCTGTGTCAGGTCCGCTCCCGGAGTCGAGTACCCCGACCTGCAGCTGGTACTTTCCCCGATAGCAGTTGACGATATCACCTGGGCACCCCTGCAGGAGCATGCATTTCAGATTCATGTCGGCCTCATGCAGGCGCACAGCCGTGGCAGTATCGAACTTCGCGATTCAAACCCGGCTTCGCCACCGCGCATTCTGGTTAATTATTTAAAAGACCCACGCGACCGTGAATTAATGCGTACCGGTATTCGTCTGATCCGTGAGCTGGTAGAGCAGCCGGCGTTTGCAGAATATAAAGGCGAAGAGATCTATCCGGGGGCTGATGCACAAACAGATGAGCAACTTGACGAATTTTTAAGTGAGGGTATTGCCACGCAATGGCATTTATCATGTACTGCCCGAATGGGGGCCAGTACCGATAACGGCGCGGTGGTGGACGCAAGCGGCAAAGTCCATGGCATAGAAAAATTGCGAGTGGTTGATGCCTCGATTATGCCGACCGTCACCAATGGCAATACCAATTGCCCCACAATCATGATTGCCGAAAAACTCAGTGACGCGATACAGGGGCTGCCTGCCCTGCCCCGTATTGAGGCAGAATTCTGGACCAACCCCGACTACGAAACCAGCCAGCGTTGAAGGCCGCAGGTCGTAAGGCGGTCATATTAATAAACCGCAGCTAATTGACAGAGTGTTTTAACCCTATGATTGGATATGCCATGGTCGGATCGAAGGGTCTTAATCACTCTGCGCGCTTAAGAATCCCACAGATGGCAAGCTGTTCAATTTCGATTTAAATCTTAAGGCTAAAACATACGAAATTCAGCAGGATTATTAGTACCGCTGCCTTACATTCGAGCTGCGCAGATCCAGGATCGCACCACCGTCTTCGACAAACCTTGTGGCCTCTCTTCGGATTGTAATCCCGTAAGTAGTGAAATCAGGCAAATCCGATTGCGTAAGAGAGCTAAACGCAAACTCACCGTCATCGATTACT
>CALKXD010000198.1 GCA_938003855.1 uncultured Granulosicoccaceae bacterium
TCCGGCGTTGGCAATTTGCTCGGTAAAGTATCCCAGTGATGTGCACGTGTGTGAGTGGCTGATGGCCAGCGCACAGGTTCCGGCATCTCTGGCAACAGTTATTGCTGTCTCTATGCCCCTCGCGAACGCTGGTTGCGCAAAGCCGAATTTGGCGTCTACCTGCACGCTGGCCGAGCGCGGTTGAGACACAACCGGCTCCACTTTGCCATTGACGCGGCCCGAATCCAGTTGCAGACAATAACTTTGCAGGTAGTACAAACCGCAGATCAGATTGTTGTTTGCTTCAGCGACCCTGACCGCTCTGGCAACTTCTGCGGCAATCCAATCGGCCGCCCCATGATTGATAAGTGCCTGATGCGTGTGTCGTTCTATGTCGTCTAGTGTTACGTTGACTTTGGTCATTGGAGTCGCTTTGTCAGTCGATGTAAAAAGTAAGCCATACCGTGAATAATCCGGCCGTGAGCGCTACAGCAGATCTTCTTCTTCCAGTACTTTGCGCGCAACACGAAAGCACTCGAGTGATTGCGGAACGCCGCAGTAGATCCCGATCACATGAATAATTGCACGGATTTCCTCAACACTCACGCCATTGTTTATCGCTCCACGACAATGGATTTCCCATTCGTGCATTTTTCCTAACGCCCCGATCATCGACAGATTCATCATTGAGCGTGTTTTGGCGTCAATGGTATCGTCACCCCAGCCGAATCCCCAGCACCAGGCTGTCATTGCCTCTTGAAAAGGGCGGGTAAAATCATCGGCGGCGGCAAGATTTTTTTCCACATACTCGGCACCTAGTGTGCCCTTGCGCTGCTCGAGGCCTTTGTCGAAGAGATCGTTGTTCATTGTCGGGTATCCTTAGTAAAATTGACGGTGCCGGCCGCCGGTGATCGCTAGTGTCGGGCAATCAACCGGGACCCGTGCAGCGCTTGCTACAGACGAGTGAGTTGAGCAAAGTTGCGCCAGCTCTGCCGCTGGCAGATGCGGACAGACTGCCCGAGAAGTGGGTCAACTATACACCGTATTATTAGGCACAGCATCGCGGCAGGTGAACTGTCAGCGTGCATTGTAAGGCGGCCTGCAAGTCACCGGCTGGCGGTGGACGATCAGTGGCAAGCGCAGGGATGCCGTCACCAAATATGTAGTACGCCGTCTTATCTGCCCGACGCTTGCCTGCTGCGGAAATTTCAATGTGGCGTTAACGTCGCTCATAGACTTACAGGCATCGTCAGGTTGTAGCTGTTCAAGCAGGCGGTTTCGTCGAGAACCATTGACCTTTAACTATAAAACAGCATCAAGTGCCGTAAGGTTTATTACTTAGGCAGTGCTGCAGGGCCGGGGCTTGTTCGTCAGGTCGATGTGTTCAACCGCAATGGTCAGGTTGGCGATGTTGCTTTGGAACTTCGGGAGGTTTTTTGTCGCGAATGAGTGTCTTAGCAACAGCATTTAGCCGGCGAGATAATCTCGCGGCAACGTATCCACGCATCGTAGCAGAAATGGAGCTGATACAGTGATCTGGTTACCTGCGTTGCAATGGCGGTTGCAACGCAGGCTCTGTGGTGGTGTTAGACTTATTCGGATGCCAGTAACTGAGCCGGACCTATAGCCAGTGCTGAATCGGTGAATGACGTATAGACAACACTATTTGAATTGTTCGCCGTGGTAACGTTTGTCAGCGGTTGGTTGATAGCGCTGCGAACGGTGGATGCGACGATTATGTTGCCACCGGTGATGGCGGTAATAGAGTTGTTATCGTCCTGAACGATGATCGACGCGTTGCCCTCGAGCGTGATGTTATCAATAGTATTGAACTCAGCGTCGTCCATAACATAGCGTGATTCATAGACGTAGGGTTCCAGGCAGTCCCAGTTAGACAAATCCTTGTCCTGGCGCGAGGCAACATGAATGCCATCAGTGAATGTACTGTTTGATATATGGTTGTAGTTGGCACCCCATTCGCGGCGAATACCACGCTCTCCGCAGTTCCGGTACAAGGTGATTCCTGTCAGTGCGTTACCCGAAAAAAGGGTATTGCGAATAATGTTACTTTGTGAACTGTCTATAGCCAGGCCTTCCCGCTTGTCTTTTTTGTCGTTAGCGAGGTTTTCTTTCCAGTCGCCGGTATCTTTGTCGCGATATCCGTTATTGGCAATACGGCTGTTTTCTATAAGCGTGCCATAGGAGTTGTACTCAAGGTAGATTCCCATCGTGCCGTTTTCGGATAAATCACAAGCGCTGCAGGTAAATCCGTTAACACCTACATTGACGAACACACCGTGATTGACGTTGTTCAGGACTTTTACGTTTTCAAAGCGAACGCCGCTGACGTTGGGGTTGATGCTGACACCACCGTCGAAGCCTGTGATCGTCACGTTTTTCACGGTAACGTTGTTGGCATTTATGGTCAGGCCAATGCAATCTGTATTGCATTGGCCGTTGATGGTGTGACCGTTGCCATCAAGGACGATACCGGCCCGCTTGATGGTGTACTTGGTCTTTAGAACATCTTCGTTCAATGTCAGGTTGTCGGTAAGAGCAATGCTCTCATCGACATATTGCTTGTTAGCGCATCCGGCGAGCAGCAGTAGCTGTACAACGGCGAGAATCGCGACTGCGTTCCGCGCACGAAGAATCTGCAATGGGCGTGTAATATTCATGGCACGCAGTGTCATGTATTTGACACATCACTTGCCGAGAGATCAGTCACACAGTGACGGATTTGTGCTCAAGGTGGTTTTGACGGCCTTTCTAGTAAGGTGACGCTGTTCGAATACCGGCCGTTAAAAGCGGGACAGCGGTGCCAGTTCGCGTCTCGGCTCTGTGGTTAAGGGGCCGGCGCTTTTGCCTTTGTTGCCTGGCGGCGCCGCAGTCAGCGCCGAAGCGTGAACTGGTCGGTATTCTTTTTGCTACTGCCGGGGCGCAAGGATTCCCTAACCCTCTACCCCGAGTGCCCCATGATTGAGCTGAACCCCCTGACTCCCGGTATGCGTGTCCTTCGAGTGCTTTTCGCTTCTCTGTTTGCCGGCGTTTTATTGAGTGGCTGCGGGGGAACCAACGCCACGCCTGAAAACACCACCAGCGTTGCAGATGATGTGCAGGAACCGTCTTCGGTCGATGTGGTTATAGAAACCAGTCTGGGTGATATCACACTGGCGTTAAACGAGGAACTGGCACCAGTGACGGTGGGCAATTTTCTGAGCTATGTCGATAGTGGTCATTATGACGGCACTATCTTTCATCGAGTGATTGCCGGCTTCATGATTCAAGGGGGCGGATTTACCGATTCATTCCAGCAGAAACCGACGGCCGCGGCCATTACCAACGAAGCGGCCAACGGCCTTGATAATAACACCTACACAATCGCCATGGCGCGCACCAGCGAGCCGCACTCGGCTACTTCGCAGTTTTTTATTAATGTTGCTGACAATGCATTCTTAAATCACAGTGTGCAGGTGCCCTCCGGTTGGGGTTACGCCGTGTTTGGCCGTGTCACCGATGGCTTTGATGTGGTCGATCAGATTGAGACGCAGGCGACGATTGGTCGTGGGCCGTTTCAAAGTGACGTGCCGGTAGAAACCGTGATGATTAAATCGATCAATCGAAAACCGCAATAGGCTATAACGCATCGATTGAAGCGCCAGCAGTTGCCGCTTGCGGTGCGATATCCCGACGATAAGCGTTAGTCGATAAGAAGGGTGGCCAATTGGTTCAGGCAGTATCTGGCTTCGCTGCTGCTTTCTCCACGCTCGGTGAGCACGGCGTATAGTGCTCTATCTGTCTCGTAGTGTGTGTCGGTCAATGCAATGAGTCTGTTCGATGCCAGATAGCGCTCCACTAATCCGCGCCCCCCAAGTGCAATGCCGCGCCCGTCAGCGGCGGCTTCGAGTAAGTAGACGTAGTTTTCGAAATTGACCGGGTGTACGGTGCTGCGCTCAATTCCCTTGTTGCGCAGCCAGTCGTTCCAGGTAGCCCAACCCCGGTTGGGAACCTCCATACCCAGCAAAGGAAGACTTTGCCAGTCGCTGACCGGGCCGCTGAGAATGGCCTTGTGCTGCTCGGCAAACTCAGGGGAACACAAGGGGGTTACCGCCTCTGGCAATATTTTCACTCGATAGGGCGACCCGCTGTTGTACTCGCCGTACTCGAAGACGATATCCATTTGCGGATCAGGAGTGGTTTCAACCGTCTCGTATTCATAGCTCAGGATGCGCACCTGAGCGGTGTCCCGCATTGCCTCGTTGAGCGATTCAAACACGGGCATCAGTAGCAAGTGAGATATCGCGTGGGTGCAGGCGATGGTGACCCGCGATGGCGGGGTCCAATCTGCGACTACCCGAACCCCTGAGCGAATACTCTCCAGCCCGTGCGAGACCGACCGGAACAGATGTTCACCGCGGTCAGACAGACGCACGCGTTGCTTTTCACGGATAAAGAGTTGCCCGCCGACAGATTTTTCCAGATCGGCGATGTGGCGACTGATTGAGGATTGAGAGGTGTGCAGGGCACTTGCCGCTGCGGTAAAGCTTGACAGTCGAGCAGCAGTTTCAAAGGCCTGCAGACACCGCATCGACGGCAGATTCAGTGAGGTTGAGTTCATAGCGAAAATGATATTAAGTCATGCGAAAAAAGCAATAGCCTGCAGGTGGTATTTGCGGTTAACTTGCATTTTCGCGGATTGACCATGATCTTTCGCTGCCGACGGACTGTGCCTGGTTCCGTGAATGCGGGTGGCAGTTCTTTATGCGGGGGCCGGCGTAGCGTATTTGCACCCGGCGGTCAATCGGCAGGCACACATTCAACTAAAGCCAGCAGGTTCAAAGGTATGTCAGATAAACCCGTAAAATCCCATGCTCGAGTCGTCGTCATCGGCGGTGGTATTGCCGGGTGTTCAACTCTCTACCACCTGACCCGGCAAGGCTGGACCGATGTGGTACTGGTCGAGCGAGACGAGCTAACCTCCGGATCTACCTGGCACGCCGCGGCACAGGTGACTCAGTTCGGTGGCAACCAGACCATGGTTGCGTTGAAAAAACACAGCATTAACTTGTATCGTGAACTAGCTGCCGACCCCGACCACCCGATCAACTACCACATAACCGGCGGGATGCGACTGGCGCACACACAGGCACAGGTCGATACCTACAAGCACTATGTTGGCATGGCGGCCGGCATGGGGGTCGAAATGGAATTTATAGACGCGCAGGAGGTCGGCCGGCGTCATCCTTTGATTGATCCTGGCGGTCTGCTGGGAGCCTGGTGGGATCCACTCGATGGTGACATTGATCCCGCTGGTATTACCTTCGCACTGGCCCGTAAGGCACAGCAGGCGGGTGCCGAGGTGTATCGATTCAACCCGGTGGAAAGTATCGACCTTACTGCCAGTGGCGAGTACGCCGTGCACACTAAAAACGGCACCATCACCTGCGAAAAAGTAGTCAACGCGACAGGGTATCGGGTCAACGAAGTGGGGGCGATGCTGGGGGTGACTCACCCGGTCACGTCAATGGAACACATGTATTTTCTGACTGATCCCATCGAAGCGCTGCAGGCGCTGGATTACCGGGTGCCGATTATTCGAGACCCCGGTGACGACTTCTACTCACGGCAGGAAAAGCACGGCCTGCTGGTAGGCGTGTATGAGCAGGGCTGCAAGTCATTTGGTATGGACGGGATTGACCCCAATTTTACTCAGGCTCTGTGTCCCTCTGATCTGGATCGGTGTCTGGATAATATGGAGCGCATCTTCAAGCGGCTGCCTGCACTGGAAGATACCGGTATACATACAGTCATCAACGGTCCCATTACCTACACCATCGATGGCGCACCCTTGATCGGTCCTGTTCCAGGCTTGCGCAATGCCTATTGCGCCATTGGTCTGCGCGCCGGTATTGGTGAAAGCGGTGGGCACGGTAAAATACTGGCCGAGTTGATCGTCCATGGCGAGTCAGAGTGGGATGCCTGGTTTCTGGATCCGCGTCGCTTCACCCAGTACGCAAACACCGAGCATACCTGTCTGAAAGCGATTGAAGACTATCAGAACGAATTTCACTACCACTTGCCACACGAGCAGAGACCAGCGGCACGGCTGGCGCGCACCACGCCGCTGTATGCGCACCTTGATCAAAAGCACTGCGCCTGGGGAGTTGTGGCCGGTTGGGAGCGTGCGTTGTTTTTCAAACCGTCGCCGTCGTTTATAGATGAGCCCGGCTTTCGCTTTAACGCTACAAAAGAGGTGGTTGCGCAGGAAGTACATGCGCTTGTCAATGGCGTCGGGTTGATGGAGGTTTCGGGATTTAATCGCTATGAAATAAGTGGTGTCGGTGCTGGTGAGTTTCTAGATCGCATGATCTGCGGGCGTATGCCAACCGTGACAGGTCAGGTCAGATTGTGTTATCTGCTGACAGAAAAAGGCAATATTCTGTCTGAGGCGACTATCGCCAAGCTTGGTGAAGGTCGCTACTGGTATGGGTCAGCGGCGGTGTCAGAGTGGCATGATCGGGACTGGCTGATGCAACACATGCCGGCCACGGTCAGTTTGCGTGAGCTTGCCACCACGCATTCCACCGTCGTGGTGGCAGGACCCAAGTCTCGGGAGTTGCTGCAATCAGTATCACCTCGTGGTGACTGGAGCAAAGAGGCATTTAAATGGATGCAGGTGCAAAATCACTTTATCGGGCATGCCGAAGTACTGGCCATGAGCGTCAGCTTCTCGGGTGAGCTCGCGTTTGAATTGCACGTGGCAAACGAGTCGTTGTATTTAGTCTGGACCCGGCTGGAAGCCGCTGGCAAGGCATTTGACGCCAGTCTGTTCGGGTTGTATGCAACCGAATCGATGCGCTTGGAAAAAGGTTATCGCCACTGGAAAGCCGATATTCACTACGAGTTTAATCCGTTTGAATCAGCACTGGATAGGTTTGTCGATATGGACAAAACCGATTTCATCGGCCGACAGGCGCTACAGCAGGCAACAGGCTATCGCAAAAAATTTGTATCGCTTCAGGTTGATTGTGCGCTGGCGCCAGCACATACCGGTGACCCTGTCTTCAGTGCCGGAGTGCAAGTGGGTACCGTCAGCTCCGGCGGGTACGGTCACCGGATCGACAAAAATATTGCCTTTGCATTTATAGATCCAGCGATTGCCGGGTCACCTGAATCTGCGCAACTAAGCATCGGCATCCTGGGGGAGAAATACCCGGCACGTGTTGCACCGTTAAATCAATATGACCCCGAAAACAAGTTGCTACGCGCGTGAGTGAACCGAGGCGTCGCCGCAAAGGCTCCATGAGCCGGGAAGCGTTAAAGGCAAAACGGGCCAGACCACCGGCTGTGAATCCTGCGCCACCGGGTGCCGTCGGCGGACAATACAAGCCGCTCAGTCCGGCGCAGGTGGTGGCGATTACCGATACTGCCTACCGCATGCTCGCCGAGCTCGGTATGGGAGACGCTCCGCCGAAACTGGTAGAGCAGGCAGTCCGCTGCGGTGCCACCGTCAATGACATGGGGCGGCTGTGTTTTTCGCGCGCGATGGTCGAGGGCATTATTGATCAGTCGTGTAAACGATTTACCCTGCATGGTCGCGATGACGCGCACAGCTTTGCGGTAGGGGGAGACCGCGTATACTTTGGTACCGGTGGTGCCGCCGTGCAAACGCTCGACCTTGACACCCGCACGTATCGCTCTTCAACCCTCGCAGATCTCTATGACTTCACGCGGTTGGTCGACACGCTGCCTAACGTCAGCTGGTTTACCCGCTGCTGCATCGCCACTGACGTGCCGGATATTTTCGAACTCGATATCAACACCGCCTACTGCCTGATGAAAGGCACACAGAAACCGGTCGGTATGAGTTTCACTGTGGCGGAGCATGTCGACCCGATAATCGATATGTTCGATCTGATTGCCGGTGGCAAGGGGCGCTTTGCGGAAAAACCCTTTTGCAAGGCGCACATCAGTCCGGTTATTTCGCCGATGCGGTACGGCGAAGACGCCTTTGACGTGGTATTAAAATGCATTGAGCGCGGTGTGCCGATCAACAATATTGTCGCTGCGATGTCGGGTGCCACCTCTCCGGCCACCATTGATGGCATGCTGGCTGCCTCGTTTGCAGAAACGCTGGCGGCACTGGTCATGGTCAACGTGTTCGCACCCGGCTACCCGATGATTTTCTCCAACTGGCCGTTTGTTATTGATCTGCGTACCGGTGCGTTCAGTGGTGGTGGCGGTGAGATCGCGTTGCTCAATGCGGCCTCCGCGCAACTGGCTAACGCCATTGGCGTGCCGTCCGGTGTGGCTTCAAGTATGTCTGATGCCAAGGCCGTTGATGCACAGATGGGGTTGGAAAAATCACTGTCGGCACTGGCCTGTGGATTATCCGGTGCCAACATGGTGTACGAATCCTCCGGCATGATGGCAAGCCTGCTGGGCGCCTCATTCGAAGCGTTTTTGATCGACAATGAAATGCTTTCTCACGTCTACCGCATGGTCCGTGGCGTTGAAGTGACTGAGTCCACCCTTGCGTTCGAGACCATGAAAAACGTCATTCTCGGTGCCGGTCACTTCATTGGCGAGCCAGAAACCATGGCGTCGATGGAGCGTGACTATTTTTACCCGTCGCTGTCTGACAGGGTTGAACCGACCACCTGGGCCACCGATGGCGCGAGCGACATCTGGACAACCGCCAATGCGCGGGCGAAATCAGTGCTCGCGGATCATAAACCAGACTACATCGACCCACCGCTGGATCGGAAAATCCGTAACACCCACCGGATATTGCTGAACGAAAACTAGCCTGGCCGCCGGAGCGTCGGGCGTCATTGCTTGGCGGCTTCAGCGCAAACGCGTTAAGCTTGTCACTGGAGTGTGGTAAGCGCCTGAACTTCGCCGGAATTCAGGCCTCAAAGTGTGCATGTTAATGAACCCTGTAACGCAATTTTTCAGTGAAGCACTGGCTGGTTATCTGACCAAAACCGTCAGCACTTACAAGCCTTTTTCAGTCCATCGCCTGTCAACACTTGAGTCCGTGATGCAACCGGGTGATGTGCTGCTGGTGGAAGGTGATCATCGCATCAGCTCTGCGATCAAGTACCTGACGCAATCGACCTGGTCGCATGCAGCGTTTTATGTCGGCGACCTGCAGGCCCACGGTGCCACGCCGCCAGACGCTGATGCTGCCGGCGCCAGCTACCTGATCGAGGCCGATCTCGAAAACGGTGTGATTGCCGTACCGCTGTCCAAATACACCCGTTACAACATTCGCATCTGCCGTCCGGTCAGGCTGACAGAAACCGACCTTAAACGGCTATGCGGTTATATGGTTGATAGTCTGGGCAAGCACTACGACCTCAAAAACATTATTGATCTTGCCCGCTATCTGCTACCTCAGCCACCGGTACCCAGGCGCTGGCGTCGGCGCATGCTTGCGCTGGGCAGTGGTGACCCGACGCGGGCCGTCTGCTCGTCGCTTATTGCACTGGCCTTTCAGTCGATTCGCTACCCGATATTGCCCGACCGTCTCAGTTGCGCGACGGACGGCAGCCTGGCGCGAGAGATTCTGCATATTCGCCACCACAGTCTGTTTACTCCTCGTGATTTCGACGTATCGCCTTACTTTGAAATCGTTAAACCTGAGCTGAGTGGCGACTTCAATTATCAGGATATAGACTGGCGACAACATACAGAGCAGTTTACCCGTACCGGTATCTCTGAAATCGAAGCGGAAGAGTGCAACGTCTCAAGCCCTGACCGCTGATTCGGCGACTGTAGGCCTCCACGGTGTGTTGTTCTGCTGTTGCTGTGCAGCGGTGGAAAATCTAATCAATGACCGTCTTATCTAAAGTGAGTAACCAGCCATGCACCGTCAGCAGATACTTCAGTTACTGAATCACTATGGTGATCGCAACCCCGACGAGCAAAGCACGGTCAGTCGCTATCGTGCATTTGTTGAGGCGCACGACGATTGCTTTCATCGCACGCAGCTAAGCGGTCATGTGACCGGGTCTGCGTGGTTGGTCAATACCGCCGGCAGCCATGTGCTGCTGACGCATCACCGCAAACTAAATCTGTGGGTGCAATTGGGCGGGCACGCTGATGGCGATCCCGATGTGCTGGCGGTAGCGCTGCGAGAAGCCATTGAAGAGTCGGGGATCAGCGGCGTGCGGTCAGTCAGTGATCAACTCTTTGATATCGATATTCACAGCATCCCCGCACGCGGCGACGAGCCGGAACACTTTCATTACGATGCGCGGTTTGCGTTTCAGGTGGTGGATACCGATCAGTTTATCGTCAGTGATGAATCACACGCGCTTGAATGGGTTGCCATTGATCAGCTGGCACAAAAAACCGCCGAAGCATCTATGCTTCGGATGGCTGGAAAGTGGCAACAAAATTAGCCTGACAAGCGGGTTGGCGCGGTTGATACATCGGCCGTTGTCTGACGATGACTGCAGCAGCGCGGTGTAGCGATTGCGCCATTGATACTGTTTGGCCAGCGGTGACGGCGTGGCCCGTAAAGATTGTCAGATGCGTTCTGCCGGTGACAGTCAATTTCTGGTAAAACTGATTATTTATACAGTATACTGTGGTGTATGAAAAGCGACTGGCCACGGATAATTGCCCATGCTGATATGGACGCATTCTATGCCTCTGTAGAGCAGCTCGATAACCCTGATCTTCGCGATCAGGCCATGGTTATCGGCTCCAACAGCAAGCGCGGGGTCGTGCTCACAGCCAGTTATCAGGCGCGTAAATTTGGGATTAAAAGTGCCATGCCGATGGCCGATGCGCTGCGCCGTTGCCCCGATATACTGGTAGTGCCCCCCAGGTTCGAGCGCTATCAGGAGCAATCAGCCGCCATTATGGCCGCCTTTGCCGATTTCTCTCCCCGGGTCGAAGCAATCTCGCTCGACGAAGCGTTTATTGAGATGTCGGGCGCTGAGGGGTTATTTGGCACTCCTCAGGAGATGGCACAGCAGATTAAGGCGGCCGTCTTTGCCACCACTGGTGGGCTGACGGCATCAGTGGGTATCAGCAGCACCAAGTATGTCGCTAAAGTGGCCAGTGATTTTAATAAACCCAATGGCATTTGCGTGGTTCCACCCGAAGAAGCCGTCGCCTGGCTCGATCCCATGCCGGTCGCGCGACTATGGGGGGCCGGTCCAAAAACGGTGCCGCGCATCCAGCGCCTCGGCCTCTACACCATCGGCGATGTACGGCG
Source organism: uncultured Granulosicoccaceae bacterium (assembly GCA_938003855.1). GTDB lineage: Bacteria > Pseudomonadota > Gammaproteobacteria > Granulosicoccales > Granulosicoccaceae. Next base: position 11,213 of record CALKXD010000198.1, read on the forward strand.
CGCTGACCCGGCCTGGCTGCTGCAGAAGCTGGGGCGGTCCGGTGTGCATTTTCAAACGCTGGCTAACGCACAGGATCCACGGCGGGTAGCGCAGCGCCGTTCGGCGCGCAGTATCGGGTCTGACCGCACCCTGATGGAAAACATCACCTCGCATGCCGATATAGAAAAACACCTGCGCCGATCAGCAGATCGTATTGGGCACCGCCTGCGTCAAAAAGGGTTGCGCTGTCGCGGTGTGCGGGTCCGACTAAAAACCGCAGATTTCAAATTGCTAACCCGCCAGGTGCAGTTGCCTCAACCCACAGACTCCTCTGACCAACTCTATGAGGTAGCCATCAAGCAGTTGACCCGGTTTCAGCCGGCGCAAGCTATACGTCTGGTCGGTCTTGCCGCCTATGAACTCAGCCGCGAGGCTGAGCCTCAACAACTCGATCTCTTCAGCGGTCGCAGCAAAATGCAGGCACTTGAAGCCATGGTTGACCGGGTAAGTGACAAATACGGTAGCGGCGCTGTTGTCAGAGGTGGAGACTTAGGCCGCTCCGGGACGATATCTGAAAACTCACCCAACCTCGATTTCATCGACGACATACCCTGACCCAGTGTCACTTAAATCAAAGCGTAATGGTCAGAAAGCGGAGCTCCATAGAGCCTGGCAGGCCTGTGCAAAATAGAGGATAAATGACAGCAGTGTCGTGGCCGTAAAATGGAAACCAGACGCCTAAGCGAGGCCAACCAACACGCAGCCAAAAAAGCCAAAGGGTCACGCAAGCCAAACCCGCAGACAGCATTAACAGCAACACCCCATGCGTGGCGGGCAAAAGCAAACAACGACCTAATCCACCGGCCGTAAAATGGAAACCCGACGCGTAAGCGAGGCCAACCAACGCTCAGTGAAAAAAGCAAAAAGGTCACGCAAACCAAATCCGCAGAACAGCAGTAAAAGTTCTAGCATCTTCAGCAACGGGCGAAGGCCGTGGCCGGGATGCATCTGAACAAACCCCGCGCGGAGAATTAATTCTAAAGGCAACGTGCCGATCGCACCCAGTCCCCCGACCCCCGCAGCTGTGATTCGATTCCGCAGCACCCCGAATCCACTCTGATCCACAAGTATTTCCTTGCCGGGCCGTTCATATCCTCATAAGGCCCCTTCGCGCAATTGAAACGGATTCTCGTGCGGTACGCCCAGGTGGTCAGTATCAAGGAGAGATAATGGACAAGAATGCCATCGAGCACACCACCAGTGATAAAGCCCTACGCGTAAATCTTGACGATCGAAAATACGGATCAATAGCCGAGATTGGTGCAGGTCAGGAAGTCGCACGGCAGTTTTTTCTGGCAGGAGCGGCAGCTGGTACGGTCGCGAAGACGATGTCTGCTTATGATATGCAGTTTTCCGATGCGATTTATGGCGTTCAGGCAGGAGGGCGCTATGTCAGTCGCAGTCGCGTAGAAGCAATGCTGGAAAAAGAATTCGGGCTGGTGATTGAGCGCGTCGGTAACTCGCGCCCGGCGAACTCGCGATTCTTCTCTTATGCTGCGACGGTGTCGGCCAAGAGCTTTAACCGGAAAAACGAATGCCATGCCTGGTGCGGGATTCGTGTGCAAATGTATCCGGGGGCAGAGCCCTCTGAGATTATTGTGCACGTGCGAATGCGTGATAGTACGGCCGAAGCGCAGCAGGAAGCGTTAGGAATTGTGGGTGTTAACCTGGTGTACGGTGGTTTCTATTATTACGAAGACCCAAAGCGCCTGGTGGACTCCCTGACCGATAATCTCGGGGACTCGCGAATCGAGATTGATTCAGTCTATTTCCGTGGCCCGTTCTTCGAGGAAATTGACGATAGAACCATCAACCTGCACTTGATCCGCAGCAAAAAAACCCATGCCATTATGATCAACCCGAATGGCACGGTGGCCGTGCCTGCAGAAATGTTGTACAAAAAAAATGTGCTGACTATTCGCGGTTCATTCAAGCCGGTGACCAAGCTCAATGTCGATATGATCGAGCAGGGCAATAAGGCCTTCAGCAGACTGCCTGACGTTAATGAAAGCAATACTATAGTGCTGGCAGAGATCTCCTTGAATGATTGGCTGGGTAAGGATCTAAAGGTCTCCGAGGAAGATCTGGTGGTGCGTATTAAATTACTCAACGCGCTGGGCTACAGTGTCATGGTCTCTGACTACACACGCTATTTTTCTCTGCGCGCCTATTTCCGCCAATACACGAGTCGACAGATCGGTATTGTGCTCGGTATGATAAACATGCGACAGATTTTTGATGAAGACCGGTACACCACCGTCGAGGGCGGCATTCTAGAGGGCTTTGGTAAACTGTTTCCTGATCACACCCGGCTGTTTGTTTACCCGGAGCTACGTGAATCAGGTGAGCTGAGTGATCTGGCGACGCTGGAAGTTGCAGACAATCTTAAATATTTATACCGGCATCTGCTGGAGAATAATTTTATCTGCGGTATTGAGACAAGCGACAGTAACCTGTTGAAGATCTATTCGCGGGACATCCTCGTTAAGTTGCCACAAGGCCGTGGTGACTGGGAGCAGAACGTACCCGATGATGTAGCCGCAGCCATTGCTGACGACCGCCTGTTCGGATACAAAAAAGCAGCCTAGAAATCTGCGCGTTGATAGCACCGGAGGTTGCAGCCTCCGGTGTTTAGCCATCTCGCTTCATAATACCTGAACCGTTAATACGCTCCTGTTTACGGCAGTCGTGAAGAGGGTAGATTCACCGGTAGCAGCGACGCTTGTCGACCCGTGCGCGCACAGGAAGGCGTTAATCGCCCGTGGCGGAGGCGGTCAGGCTTTTACCGTGTGTTGTCCCGTTAATCCTCGATTTCGAACCATTAAGTACGCGGTAAAATCACTCAGGTGCTGTCAGAGCAGGCGCCGCCGCCACTATCATTTCCCGCGCCATTTCCAGTTTTACCTCCTTCGAAGCGTTTTTTCCGACCGGACCATCAACAAAAAGATTGGCCAGTCCGTGCACAGCAGACCATGCCAGCAGTTCCTTGGAGCTGAGGTCGTCGGGGTCATTATCCTGCAGCGTGTCGCCAAAGCCGTCTTTAAGGTGTGCGCTGAGTTGACTGGCGGCCTTTAGGTAGTTCTCTTCGCTTGTGTAGAGCGTCTCCTCGCTCCACATGGCGCGAAAGAACGCCGGTTTATCGAGTGCAAATTTCACATAGGCAAGACCTACGCGGGTAAAGGCATCGTCACTGCTATCTGGATTATCGGTGTTTTTCGCACTGGTCATTGCGGTGGAAAGTTCGTGCAGGGCGCGTGTCGCGAAAGCCGTCAGCAGCGATCGTTTATCCGCATAGTGGCGAAACGCCGAAGACGGTGAAACACCGATCAATTTTGCGCAGGCGCGCAGCGTGACCGCCTCCAGTCCAAAGCGGGTGGCGATCTCGTCAACGGCATCGAGCAGGGATTCGGCGAGGTTTCCATGGTGGTAGGTCTTCTTGTCCTTCTTCATCGGGCTTCCGGCTTTGGCTGAATGTGTACAGTGTTCACTTTATTTTGCCAAACCTCTTGTATGTTTGAAAATTATGCGTATATTATATGTGAACAGTGATCACATATGTCAATCGATAAGTCGATTGAACAAGAAAGGCACTGTTGCACAGGGATTTTTACTAATCAGTTACACAAGAGGATAATGTAATGACAGCGTCAAGCACTTCCACAGTCGAAGAGACAGGGTACCGGTCACGGAGTCAGTGTGGTCGGGGTTGGGGTAAAAACGCAAACTGGACGGGAATCAACATCGCCGGCATGGTGGTTGGTTTTGTTTTATTCTGGCCAGCCGGGTTGGTCGTATTGTACTGGATTATGAAAGGCCGGGACGTTCGCGATCTACCGCACGCCGTCCGTGAGCAATTCTCGCAGATGACCGGTGGTAACGGGCGGCGTAACGGCAGCAGCGAGAACGTTGTCTTTAACGACTACCAGCAAACGCAGTACGACCGCATTCGCGAGATCAAAGCGGAAATCAAAGAGCGCTCACGTCGCTTTGAAGAATTTCGTGCCGGTGCTCAAAGGCGCAAGGACGAAGAGGAATTCAACCGCTTTATGGCAGATTCTCCGGTCCGATAGTGATGCTGGCCGGGTCTGCGGTCGTGGCTATTGAGCGGCATAGCCACACTGTCAAGGCAGGGTGCTTTCGCGGAGCAATCGTTTGTGCCCGGTAGCACCCGCCACACTGAAGCCCGGACCAAAAACCCGACTGGCGGCCCGCCAGTCAGGCCTGCTCAAAACATTATTTTCCACCGCTGTCCGCAGCCGGGTTGGCCATTCTGATTTTTCACTCTGAGGCGATTGAGTGGCGCGTCTATTTCACCGTATAAATTGAGTGGCCAGGTAGCAACATCCCGCGTCGTCGCGTGCTTATCGTTAAATTCCCGGGGGGCACCGGTCTTCGGTACTGTACCCGTTAGTCTATCCGGTTTGCACTGGCTGTTTGCTTGTCACAAGATAGACAAGTATCCAGACAAGTGAGACCCGGATGACTGATAGACCACTATGGCAGTTAAGTGCGGTGGAGTTGGCCGATAACATCCAGCGGCGCGAGATAACGGCCGTTGATGCCGTCACCAGTGCACTCGAAAGACTTGGACAATGCAATGCGCAAGTGAACGCTGTCACGGTGCCGTTGGTAGAGCAGGCGATGCAGGCCGCCGAGGCAGCAGACCGCCAAACTAAAAGTGGCGTGTTAACTGGTGCGCTGCATGGTGTGCCGGTTACCGTAAAAGAGAATGTTGACCAACTCGGACAGGCAAACACCAATGGTGTGCCCGCCCTCGAAAACAATATAGCCACAGATGACTCTCCGGTGGTTCGCAATTTGCGCCAGGCGGGTGCCATTATTGTTGGCCGTACCAACACCCCTGAATTCAGTATCCGCTGGTTTACCGACAATCCTTTACGCGGCAAAACCCTGAACCCATGGAGCGCCGATGTCACGCCGGGAGGTTCGTCCGGAGGTGCGGCCAGTTCTGTGGCCCTGGGTATCGGTGCGATTGCCCACGGTAATGATCTGGGCGGCTCACTGCGCTATCCGGCCTACGCCTGCGGGGTTGCGACCATCAAGCCCGGACTGGGCAGAGTGGCTGCCTACAACCCCTCAGCCACGGAAGAAAGGCCGCCGGTAATTCAGTTGATGAGCGTGCAGGGACCAATCGCACGCCAGGTGGCGGATGTGCGACTTGCGCTTGAAGTTATGGCGCGGGCCGATATTCGTGACCCCTGGTGGGTGCCTGCGCCCATGCGTGGGCCCGATGAGCATGGACCGATACGTGTCGCACTGACTGCCGGCCCGCCAGATCTGCCCTGTGATCCGCAGGTTTCCACCGCACTTGAAGAATCAGCCGGTTATCTGGCAGATGCCGGCTATATCATTGAGCGGATAGACCCGCCAAGCCTGCAGGAAAGTGCAGATATGTGGCGAAAGCTCATCGGTGCCGACATTCAGGAAATGATGCTGCCCGCCATTCGACAGCATGGCACCGGGCATATCATTGGCGTGGCCGAATTGTTCTCCCGCTTTGATAGCCCTGGCGATATGACCAGCTACATGGCGCTTATGGCCAAGCGCACGCGACTGTGGCGCGAGTGGGCGGTTTTCATGCAACGCTACCCGATTGTGCTGGCGCCAGTGTCTCGGTGCCCGCCCTTTGCGCAAGGCAGTGACGAGCAGGGCGACGAAGCACTTCGACAACTGGTGCTCGATCAAGCCATGTTGTATCTGGTAAATCTGTTGGGGTTGCCGGCCGCCTCAGTGCCTACCGGCGTCAGTAATAACCTACCTATGGGGGTGCAGTTAATCGGCCGCCGGTTCCGCGAAGACCAATGTCTCGATGCCGCGCAGGTTATAGAAAACCGCGTCGGTGTGCTGGCACGCAGGCTTTGGAATCGCTAACTACCACCGACCGCAACAAAACGGAGCCAGGCCATGTGCCGAAATATAAAACGGTTGTATAACTTTGACCCGCCAGCCACCGAAGCCGAGGTTGCCGCCGCGGCATTGCAGTTTGTACGCAAGCTCAGCGGGTTCACAAAGCCCTCGCAAGTCAATGAGGCCGCATTTAACACCGCTGTTGATGAGGTAGCCGCTGTTTCACAAAGGCTGCTGCAGTCACTGCAGACTCAGGCAAAGCCTAGAAATCGTGAAACAGAGGCGTTAAATGCGCAGGCCCGATCTGCACAGCGGTTTAAGCCGTCGTGATACCATCAGATGCATCATTCATTCAATCAATCTTCAGAGTGGGAATTCAGTCGTGACAATGCCAGAGACTCCGGTGATATTGCATATTTGCGAACCCGCCGATCACCAAAGTGCCCTGCACTCGGGTGCCTATGTGTGTGGCT
>CALKXD010000199.1 GCA_938003855.1 uncultured Granulosicoccaceae bacterium
CCAGCTATCCAGACACTCTGCAACGTGGCGACACTATAAGCTGTTACCAAATAGAAGATGTCCTTGGCCGAGGGGGCTTTGCAGTCACCTATCTCGCCGCCGATCTCAACCTCGACGTCGATGTGGCGATCAAGGAGTATCTGCCGGGGGAGATCATTCACCGCGATGACAGACAACATGTGTCAGCCAAACGCCCGGAATTCGTTGAAGACTACCAGATAGGCCTCAGCAATTTCGCCCGGGAGGCGAAAACTCTGGCGCGCTTCAAACACCCCAATATTGTCCGGGTGCATCAGGTGATTCATCAAAATAACACTGCCTACATCGTGATGGACTACGAACGCGGGCAGGAACTCGCCGACGTGATGGAGCGATACCCGAACCTTAGTGAAATTGACCTGCGCGCTATTCTTTTCCCGATCTTTGACGGTGTTGAGGAAATTCATCGGCACGGCCTCGCTCACCGCGATATCAAGCCGTCCAACATCTACCTACGCGACAGCGGTCAGCCGGTGCTGCTCGACTTCGGCGCTGCTCGCTTCACCCTGAGCGAAACCACCCAGCAACTCACTGCAGTGGTTACCGTTGGCTACACACCAATCGAGCAATACAACGTCTCAGAGAACGATCAAGGCCCCTGGTCTGACATCTACGCATTGTCTGCGGTTTTGTTCGAAGCTGTTACCGGCGAGATGCCGGTCGATTCCATCACCCGCGCCTCAAGTACACTGACTCGCTCGGAAGACCCATTACCATCAGTACGAGAAAAAGCACCGCCCGGCTACTCCGACAACTTCCTCAACGCGATAGACTGGGGGTTGCGCATGGAGGCTGAAGACCGCCCGCAAAGCATCGCGCAATGGCGGGATGCCTTTGATGGCAATGTCCGACCCGCCTCCGACTACCAGAACAAACCTCCGGTGCGCCGCTCACGATTAAAGACACACGCGAAGTTTCCACCGGCAGGTAATCGCCTGGTGCATGGCGACCGCATAATCCCCGAAAAAGAAAGCATCCTGAACCTGAAAGAGATCGATACCCGCATCGATCCGCGCTTTGCCACCACCCGGGAAACCGACATTGAATCGATTCCGCTCAATCCTGACGACAACAGCACGCAACTCCACAAGCGACCGCCGGCCGACGCCAGCGATCAACGCCGTACTGCGCGTGCCACCACCGAAGCCACCGCAGGACTGGCTCAGGCACGCCCGGATCTGTCAGAGCGCCCCCGAATCAGCCCGCCGCCAACACGCCGACGGGTAACACCGATAGCAGCAGAAACACCGGCTGCGGGCGGTGGCTCATCCAATGTCACACAGCTGAAACCCTCGCGGTCCGCGACAACCCCGACCCAGGAGATCCGCAACGTTCTGCGGCGCGACATCATGAAACGGGCGCCGGATGAAACCCCGGCGCGCATAGATACTGGCAATACCGAGCCTGCGGCAAAGCCGCCAGTCACCGCAGCGGCCAACCCGGAGGTGCTCCGGCCTATCGAGCAAAGACTGCCGGAAAATCACGAAGCATCGATTAAAACACGCCGGCACTCAGCGGACGATGACTTCGGTTTTGACGAATCAGACTGGGACTACGAAGCCCCTACGCCGCCGTCAAAATGGCGTTGGCTACTGCCCGCGGCAGGCCTGATTTCAGTGGTCGGCCTGTCGCTGCTGTACGTCAACAATCCCGATTTATTCTCGCGCAGCAGCGGTCCGGATATGACGATGGACACCGCTTTCGCTCGCGCCGAAGCCAAGCTCGCCGACAACCAGCTTATTTTTCCCGCCGGAGAATCAGCGCTCGACTACTACCAGTTAATTCTTGCCTCTGACCCCGACAACAGCAATGCCAGAACCGCTATCGACAACATTCAAGCGACCATCAAATCGCAGATAGTGGCGGCTGTCGACAACAACGAGCTAACCGAAGCCAACCGCCTGCTGTCGCGAGCCAGCAACGCCGGCCTGCAGATCGACGGTATTCCAGCAAGTCAGTCGACCACACCCGCTGTAACCGAACCACCGGCAAATTCCAGCCGGGCTGTTGCCATCGATACTACGCTATCGCCCTACCTGAATGGCAAGATCAGCGAGATTGAACGCTTGATTGAGTCCGGTCGCGCAACCGAAGCAAGCGCACTGTTCGATGAGACCGACAGGTACCTGCCCGACGCCGAGCTCTCGCAACAATTGCGTAGCCGCATAGAAGCGTTGTCCTCGCCACCTGCCATCCAGCCATCCGGTGCCGGCATTCCTCCGGTAACCGACACACTGGCCATCGCTGTGCCAGAGGTCGCCCCAACGGTAACCGCCAGCCCGGAAACAAACATCATAGAACGGCAGCAGCCTGCCATTGTGCAAAGTGACGAAAGCACACAACCAACAGCGGAAATCATTCTCCCCCGAACCACCCCGCCCGCAGCCGCGCCGGAGGGAAGCTCGGAGATAACCACCGCTCCCGACGCCATCCCCGACGTGGCCGACAACAACCAGATTTTTACCACTGAACCGCGCCGGAGCTTTATTTCCGGCAGCGGGGAATCAGCGCGTCATTTAAACAAGCTGCGACAAGCCATCGAAAACAAAAGCCTGCCGCAGGTTATCAGCATCAGTGACAGCCTCGCCGCTGAGCGAACCGAATTTCTGCGGCGGATGTTTCAGCGCTACGACCGCATTGATGTGGTGATCGATAACGTGCAGCCCGCCGACAATGCGGTCACCGCCAGCCTGAATGTCTCGATGTTCAACCAACGCAACGATGGTAGTTTCTACTCGGCGGGCAAATGGGACGGAGTAAGACTGCGCGCGGTTCAAAGCAACGGCGAGTGGCAGAATATACAGTGGTAGTCCCAATACAGCGCCGGAGTCAATTGACCCGGAGTCAATAGACAATGGCCCGGTCACCGGCAGCAACGATCTAAATCGCTTGCTGTTACTGTTTGTCACTGACAGCACAGACAACCGCCCACCGTGCAGGTTGGCACTATGACCGGCAATCAACCAACTGCCCCTTAACCACCCCATCGCTCGGGTTGAAAACGGTCGCGGCAGCCGCTTAAGCTGACCAGTATCGACTCGTTCTTCGTCGTCTGCCGCACCGATCACACCACCACCTCGCTAGTCAACGACCTGAAGTTGTCGGATAACATTTGGCCGATTGTTCTTCTCTGCCGTCACCGTCAGCACTTGTGCACAATGCCTTACACAGAGGATCTGGATACCAGAGCCGGGCAATACATCTGCAGACCGGAGCACTTCGGCGAAGACGCCAACGCCACACAGGGTTGTGGTCTGCGTATACCGGTGTCGCTATGCGACCGCTGCTGCCGATGTTGTCTGGTTTTATTATCGCGCAGGCGTTATTTCTGCCGGGCCTCATGCGCCCGCAGGTCGGACTCAGCCGGGCAATGATCGCCCGATGCGCCGCCGGTGCCATTGCATTTATGTGTACAATGTCCCGGGCGACGGGGCGAGATTCCACTGCCCGCGTTCTGCAATCCTCCTACACTCTACCGTGGCCACCTGGCAGAAACGATAAGCCCGGGATACTTCGATGCAGACATCAATACCTTACTTTTTATTTCGCGGTGGCAGCTCACGCGGCCCTTACTTTGACCGCGCCGATCTGCCCGCAGATCAGGACGCGCTATCAAAGGTGCTTATCAGCGCTTTGGGTTCAGGTCATCCGTTGAATATCGATGGCATCGGCGGCGGCAATGCCGTCACAACTAAAGTGGCGATGCTTTCGCGTTCCGAACACGAATGGGCAGATGTCGACTATTTTTTTGCCCAGGTCAGCGTGCTCGACAATCTGGTCGATTATAAACCAACCTGCGGAAATATTATGACGGCGGTCGGGCCGGCCGCAATAGAAATGGGCCTGGTTAAGCCTGCTGACGATTTAACCGAGGTAAAAATATACGCGGTTAACACCGGCGCCAGAATAGTGGCCAGAGTGCAAACACCGAACGGCGTGGTTAACTATGATGGCGACGTTGCCATTGACGGTGTTCCCGGTACCGCCTCGCCGGTCGAGCTGAATTTTGTCGATGTTGCAGGTTCTTCGACCGGGCATTTTCTGCCAACCGGTAACGCCCGTGACACCATTGACGGTATCGATGTCACCTGTATGGATGTTGCCATGCCGATGGTCATTGCAACCGCCGAGTCTCTAGGCATCAGCGGCTATGAAAGTCGCGAGCAACTCGATAACAATCGCGAACTGTTTACCCGTATAGAATCTATACGGCTGAAGGCAGCGTTACTGATGGGCATGGGTGACTGCTGTAAATCAGTCACGCCTAAATTCGGAGTGATCGCACCGGCCGCCGCTGGCGGTACTCTTTGTACACGCTATTTTATGCCCTGGACAACACACCCGACAATGGCGGTAACAGGCTCTCAATGTCTGTCGGCCTGTGCATTGACACCCGGCACAGTCGCAGATGGTCTGCTCGACAAACCAACGCACAGCCCGGCCACCGTTTGCCTGGAGCACCCGATGGGGCAGATGGATGTGATAGTCGACTACCATCTCACCGAAGCTCAGTTCACCCATCGGTCCGCCGGTGTCGTTCGCACCGCCCGCAAGATAGCAAGAGGTGAGCTCTTTGTCCCCACTGCCGTTTGGCGTGGACTGTAGGAGGCTGCGCGGTGGAATACTGCCGAATAAGACACCCTGCTGACAACAATGATCATACAGGTGCGTTTCGCGACCGCCTCTGGAAGTACCATCCACTGGAGCAGCCTAAATGACCCAGTCCGCCAATGCATCAGCAATGCTGCAGTCCCTGTGGGCCGAACATGCGCTGCCGCAAGCGACACTGCCTCACATCACATTGACCGGGGCTGACGCCTGGCTACCGTCGTCGTTCGCAGTCACTGCTATGGCACAATCAACCATTGCCGCCACCGCTGGCATGGCAGTGGAGCTGGGCTATCTGCGTTGCGGACACCGGCAACAAGCCACCATAGACAGCCTTGATGCAGCACTCGAGTGCACTGCGGCATTTCAACTTGATGGCCGTCGGCCACCGCAATGGGCCGAGCTCTCAGGGCTCTATGAAACCGCCGACGGATACATTCGACTGCATGCAAACTTTGACCACCACCGGGATATCGTTCTGGATGTCCTGGGGTTAGCCACAGGCACATCCGTCTCACGAGCAACCGCCGAAGCAACAGTGCGTCAATGGAAAACGCAGGCACTCGATGAGGCGATTACCGCAGCACGTGGCGTGTGCGCCAGCTACCGAAGTGCCGAGGCCTGGGAAGCTCATCCGCAGTCACAGGCGCTGGCCGCTTTGCCGCTGGTCGAAATAACTAAAACCGGCGAAGCCAATATCAACAGCAAAGCGCCAATCACTCAAACGCACTCCCCGCTTGACGGTATTCAAGTACTGGATCTAACCCGCATTCTGGCCGGCCCGGTAGCCGGTCGGACACTGGCAGCCTATGGCGCAGACGTCATGCTGATCAACTCACCCGGCCTGCCGAACATCGACTCCATCGTTGATACCAGCCGCGGGAAATTATCGGCTCATGCCGACCTGAAAACCGACGCTGGCATAGATACCCTGCGAAGGCTGATCAGCGATGCCGATGTGTTCATTCAGGGATACCGGCCTGGCGGTCTTGCCGAACTGGGATTCTCGCCGCTGCAACTGGCAGAGCTCAAGCCCGGTATCATCTGCACCAGCTTAAGCGCCTATGGCCGCACTGGCCCTTTGTGTGATCGCCGGGGATTTGACTCACTGGTGCAAACCGCCAGCGGATTTAACCACGCTGAAGCCGAAGCCTTTGGCAGCCAAACCCCTCAGGCTCTGCCCGTGCAGATACTCGACTACGCAACCGGCTTTCTGATGGCATTCGGCACTCAGGTGGCTCTGTACCGGCAACTCACCGAAGGCGGCAGCTGGCACGTTCAGGTATCGCTTGCGCGCACCGCTCACTGGCTGAGATCACTGGGCCGCACCCCGCAACACAAGGACTGTGTCATGCCTGATCCGCTGGCGCACTTGCAGAGCTATACTTCCGGCTACGGCGCGCTTCAAGCCATCCCGCACGCGGCTAAGCTGTCAGTCAGTTCAACCGAATGGCAACGCCCGTCAGTACCTCCCGGTACCCATCCGCCTCAGTGGCCCCGACACGCGGGCAACTGACGCCCGGTTTTAGATTAGCCACAGGTAAGCCCGATGGCCGCACAGGCCACAGAAGCGCAATCCGGTGATTGGTAAATACACAACACCGGGCGCATAATCTGCCCTTAATCATGGACGTTGGGAATAGCTGCGGTGAGACAATTAAAAATAATAACCGGGCTTTTTTTGTTTTTGTTCGTCACCGTCCACCTGGTGAACCTCGCAATCGGTTTTTTTTCTCTGCCAGTGGCCGAGCAGCTGCGACCAATCCTGATGAAACCGTTTTCCAATCCGGTTGGTGGCAATCTGCTTATTGGCGCGGCACTGTTGCACATGCTGCTTGGCATACACGCACTCTATAAACGCAACACTCTACAGATGACCCACCACGATTCTGTACAACTTTTCACCGCCCTGATGATTCCGCCGCTGATGATACCCCACACCTGGGTTTTAATCGCCAATCACAGAATGCTCGGCTTTTCCGCCAACTACTATGACCTGTTCCAGCAGTACTGGATTACCGATCCGTTGAGCGGATTTCGACAGGTCGTACTGGTTATGGTGCTTTGGATTCACGGATGCATCGGGTTGTTCACCTGGCTTCGGATCAAACCCTGGTGGCCACGGGTATCGACCTTTGCCCATCCTCTCGCAGTGGCCATTCCAGTGCTGGCGCTGCTCGCGTTTGTCGACGGTGGCAAACGGGCGTTGCAGGAGTATGGCCTTGATAGCAGCGGCGAATACCTCGCACCCTACAAGCCCGACTCGGCGAGTAATTCATACGGAAAAAATAGCTATACCAGCGGGGATGATTACAGCAGCGGGGATAGCTATGGCGGCCCCGGCAGTTCCTACCGTCAAGGCGACGGTGCTACCAGTAGCAAGTCCTATAGCGGACACTCCTACGCAACCGAGCCTGCCACCGATGCCTACGGATCCTCTTACGGTAACCGGGGTTCAAGCAGTGGCTCTTACGGGCAATCCTCCGCACCGACAGAACCTGCCGCAGACGGCTATGGCTACAGCGCGGATTATGGCGCACAGGATCTGTCGGCGGACCAACCCGCCAAGGGCGCTAACAACAGGCCGCCCCGCGAAACTGACCCGGCAGTTATACAAAGCACACAGGCATTCATCGAATTGGTTCAGTGGCGCATCATCTGGGGTTATGCGGCATTGTTACTTGCCGTATTGCTGGCGCGTGCAGTGCGTGTGCGAGGCACCGGCAATCTGGTTGAAGTGCACTACGCCAATGGCGATGTGCTGAAACGCCCTGTTGGCCTGAATTTCCTCGAAATCGCCAATATCAATGATATTCCGCACGCCAACCTGTGTCGTGGCCGGGGCCGCTGCGGCACCTGTCGTATCCGGGTAATCGGCACCGAAAACGCACTCGCTCCACCCTCGGAAATCGAACGCGCAACACTGGCCCGTACCGGCGGTGGTGACGAAAACGTGCGGCTTGCGTGTCAGTTAACACCGGGCCCGGGAGTGATCTCTATAGAGCGACTGCTCCCCCCGGACATTCAAGCACATCATCTGGCTGATCTGGCTGATTCCGGCAATAGTCCGTCAGAGCCGCCCCAGACAATCGCGGAGCAACCGTGATATGACCAACCACTCTCGTCTACGCTCTATATTTCAATGGTTGTCGCTGATTACTTTATGCCTGGCGGCAAGCGCCCTACCAGCACAGAGCAGCTCTGAAGCCGTCGGTACCACCGGCAGCAATCCGGACACGATCCAGCAGTTCCGGCGTCTGCTGGCAGATCCACAGGTACAGCAATGGCTACAACTTGCACCAACTGACACACCCGCTACCACCAGCATAACTACTGAGCAGTTTTCACCGCGCGAGAACCTGGTGGAACTGGTTGATCATATCCGCAGCCGGGTGACAGAAATTCATCATGCACTGGTAACCGCCCCGGATGCACCTGAGTTAATTGCGGCTGGTTGGCGATCACAGATATCCGACGCCGAATCTGTTCGACTTATTACCTTTATTGTTATTTTTCTGTTTATCGGTGCGGCAGTTGAGTGGCTGTTTACACAATACACGCACTATCGATTGCTCGACCTCGAACTACGCAAGCCGGAAAGTCTCTGGCATCGACTGACGACGGCGCTCTATAGAGCACTGATTACGCTTGGCGGTCTCACCGCTTTTGCGGTAGGCAGTATCGGGGCATTTATCAGTTTTAACTGGCCGCCGGTGGTGGACGATATCGTTCTTGATATCTTGATTATCGTGCTGGCAGTACGGGTGGTTTCAACGGTGTCGCGGTTTTTCCTGTCGCCGCGTTTCAAAGATCTAAGGTTGGTGCCTTTCAGCAACGAACAGTCAAAATCACTGCAACGCTGGATAACTATATCAACCTTTGTCGGCACCACAAGCTTTGCCATCTCGGATGTGTTTAAAAAAATAGCTTCGATGTCGAGCAGCAACGTACCACCGTCGGCCCAGCTCGCCGTCGATACTTTTGCCAATCTGTTGTGGCTCGCCACCGTGCTTATCGCTATATCGGCCATTCGCAAGTTGTTTGTGGACAAGCAGCACTCGCGCACCGGTAAATTTGCCACCATCTGGCCCATCTACCTGGGGCTGCTCAGCGTTATTGTCTTCGCTTTGTGGCTGCTCGACACCAAGGGGCTGATGTGGACCGCCATCATTATGGGCTTGTTGCTGCCAACTATGCAGTTGTTTCGCAGCTGGGTCGACAACCTGTTTGATCAGGCCGAGAAAATCGACTCGCTTCACGGCGAGTATGCTGCTGCTCAAGCAGCCGTACCGACTGCGACAGACGCCACCGAGGGAGCAGATTCGAGCCCACCACAAACCGACGCACACACCGACCCGGTCGATGAAGCCGAGCACACGGACGTCCACAGCTACACGGTAAAAACCTATGAGGCCTACCGCCCGATAACCAGACGTCTGGTGCGTTTTTTCCTGGTGATTACAGCATTTATCGCACTGGCATTGTCCTGGGATATTAATATATTTACGTTGTCCTCTTCGCCGACACCTCTGGGCAAACTGTTCAAGACAATTATTGATGTAGTGATCGCATTGCTGATTGCCGACCTGATCTGGGTGTGGGCAAAATCGGCCATTGACCGACGTCTTGCCGACTATGTACCACCGGTTGATGGTCAGGCCCCCGGTCCCGAAGCACGCATGGCAACATTGCTCCCGCTGCTGCGCACGATGCTGATGACCACCCTGCTGGCGATGATCATCATGAGTGTGCTGTCTGCTTTCGGGGTCAACATCGGTCCACTGCTGGCCGGTGCCGGTGTCGTGGGTGTAGCCGTTGGCTTTGGTGCACAAGCGCTGGTTCGCGACGTGGTTTCAGGTATCTTTTTTCTGGTAGACGATGCCTTTCGCGTGGGCGAGTACATTGAAATTGACGGACTGATGGGCACCGTTGAGCACATGTCGATCCGCTCATTGCGTATTCGCCACCACCGGGGTGCTATACATACCATCCCGTTCGGTGAGCTCAAAGCACTGACCAACTACAGCCGTGACTGGGTGATCATGAAACTGGAGTTCCGGGTGCCGTTCGATACCGACCTCAAACTGGTCAAGAAACTGGTCAAGAATATTGGCGTTGAGCTGCAAAAAAACCCCGACTACGGCCACAGCATAATCCAACCCCTGAAGTCGCAGGGGGTACGGCGCATGGAAGAATTCAACATGGTGGTCGGAGTGAAGTTTATGGCCAAACCCGGCGAGCAATGGCTGGTCCGGCGTGATGCTTATCAAAAGGTGCGAGACGCCTTTGATGCCAACGGCATTGTTTTCGCGGAACGCAATGTCAAAGTAGAGGTACTGAGCGCACAGCCGCTCGATGAAGCCACAGAAAAAGCCGCCACTGCGGCCGCTCACCAACTGCTGGAACCCACCGAGCCGCCCAAAGCCGCGCCCGATGAACCCTGATCACCGCGCACGGGCTCGTCACCGACCATACAGCGCACCAGACCTAATCACCCCGCCACTACCGGTCAGTGTGCGCTACACTGAATCCTGACTCTCCGGATAACGGCCTTTCTTTTTGCAAAGCTCTCTAGAAAAAAACTTAACCCTGTATCCGTGGTATCAGGCAGCTACCAGTTTCTCTCCGTGGATACCGGTTTTTTTCCTGTACTTCAGTGAAACCGTATCACTCGGTGAAGCGATTCGCCTGGGCAGTATCTACTATTTCTCGGTATTCATACTGGAGATACCATCCGGATATTTGTCCGACCGCGTCGGCAGACGCATCACGTTGTTAACTGCTGCGGTATTGAGTTGCTGCGCCTATTTAATATTCCTTAGCGCAGGAAGCTTTACCACACTGGCAATCGCCCAGTGTTTTCTAGCCGCCGGTATCGCCTTTCAATCCGGCAGTGACAGCTCGCTGTTATTCGACTCGCTTGCCAGCGGACAGCAAGCCGACAACTACTCATCGTATGAAGCAAAAGGCCTGCAATTCGGCATGACCGGCCTGGCCTGCTCTTGCCTGATCGGAGGAGTGCTCGGTACGATTGATCTTGCACTGCCTTATATGGCCGCACTGGCCGGTGCTATTGCCTCACTGACTCTGTGCTGGCAATTCCATGAACCACAGCGCAGCGATGGTTCGGTCACTGAACCTTTTGCCAGACAAATGATCAGCACAGCGACAAGGCTCGGCAACCCGGTATTGCTGTGGGTATTGCTGTTTTATGTGGCCGGATATTCACTTGAGCATATACCGTTCGAGTTCTACCAGCCCTACATCGCCCTGCTCGATACCACCTCAGTGACAAACTGGTTTAAATCGGATAACGCGCCACTGGTATCCGGTATCGTTATTGGTATTTCTATGTTTGGCGGTGCGCTTGGCGCCAGAGCCAGCATACGTTTACAGAAAACGTTCGGCGTGACCTCGGTTTTGCTGTGCAGCATACTTTTTCAGTGCATTATAATCGGCGGGCTGGCTCTGTGGCTGCACCCGGCGTTTTTAACTCTGGTGATGTTCCGCAACTTCGCCATGTCTATGGCCCACGGCCCTATGATGGGTGTCATTGCGCCTCGAATTACCAGTGCGCAGCGTGCCACCTATTTAAGCATGCAAAGCCTCGCCGGTCGGCTGCTGTTTTCAGTGGTTTTGTTCAGCCTCGCCAACAGCACCGACACTGGCGGCGCTCTCGACTGGCCAACCCTGTCATCGATTTTGTGGAACTGCTTTGCCGTGGGCTGCGTGGTATTGGCCGGACTGGCATTGCTCGCACGCTTCAACCATCAGCAATTGTCCGGCGGGCAAAACTCACCGTGATTGCACAACCGACGGAGTAGACACCACCATGCGCAATCGCTTGCTGGCAACTGGAATCACCGGAACCGTGATTACGGCACTGTGCTGCGTCACACCGTTACTGGTTTTTGTTTTCAGTGCCATCGGGCTGTCGGCAATGACGGTCTGGCTCGACTTAATCCTACTGCCGCTGTTGCTGGTGTTTGTGTGTCTGACCGTGTACGCATTTATAATCCGCAAGCGCTGAACGCAGACATCAGACAGCCGTTGGATCTGGCAGTCGTATTTTGTAGTGATCTCTGATCCGCCGATCAATCTCTGAACTAATATAGTGCGGGGTATGCGCGCCAAGGATCTCCTTTGCGCGCAGCGTTGCTCTGTCCCACATATCGGCGCTGCCTGCATCGTGCCAGTCATCAACGCTTGCGCGATCGGCCAGCTGCGGGTAGACAAACTCAGAATCCATCAGCGCCATAGTCTGCTCGCTGCCGAGAAAATGACCGCGACCATGCACCGCCTCTTCCACTACAGGGACTGACAGCGTGGCATCGCTCACTTCAATTCCACGCGCAATTCGCCGGACACTCGACAGCAGTTCATTGTCGATCACCATAGACTCAAAGGAGCAACCCAGCAGACTGGCGAGCATACCGGCGGACTCATAAACCAACCCGCCATTCGACAACCCGGCCAATAGCAACGTTAAGCCTTTCTCGAAGCCAGCCTGCTGATCGGGGATTTTTGAATCGGTCATGCCAGCGCCTACACCACCGGGAACCCCGTAAAATGCTGCCATCTGCCCCGCTGCAGCGCCCAGCAACGCCTGCTCGCCACCGCCGCCACTGAAGGCTCCGGTACGCAAGTCAGAGACAAACACCCAGTTTCCCATTACCACGGGATAACCCGGCTGTAGCAGGTTGATGATTGTCAGTGAGGCCAGGCTCTCAGCGCAACCTTGCGCCAAAGTGCCTGCCAGTGCTGCTGGCGCTGTGGCACCAGCCTGCGGCCCTGTCTGGCAGTGAATCGGCATACCAATGTCGACTGCGGCGACGGCAACATCAAGGCTATCGGGCGCAAAATTCATTGGCGATACTACGGTGGTCGCATGAACCGTGCAGAACGGCCGCCGGGCAAATTGTCCGACACCGCCGGCGAGCATATCAAACAACGGCAGCATTTCACGAACGTGACTGCCCTGCACGATACTGGTGGCAATATGCTTTCGGGTTCCAGCCGCACAGGCGTACACGGTATTGACGTCCAGCTGGAGTAAGTTCTCTATTTCTGTCGCCACCACCGGCCTGGCAAACCACTGAATATTCTCCAAAGTGTCACAAAGCCGTGCCAGGCTGTGGAGGTCGGCAAGGGTGGAATCACGGTAACGCCGTGAATGTATATCGAGCATCTTAACGGCTGCACCGCCGGTGCAGAAGTTCAACGTGCCAGTACCAGCTTCAAAATCAAACTCGGGAGTTCGACCATGTACCACAAAGGACTTTGCAGCCTTCACCAGGGTATCTTCAACAAGCGCCCGAGGAAAACACAATCGCCCCTTATCACTCAGCGTACATCCGTTCGCCAGCGCGACTTCGATTACTCGTGGGGTGGCGGACCCCATGCCGACGCGTTCAAGTAACTCAAGAGCTGCGCGGTGCACTTTCAGTACATCGTCATCGGAAAGCACCTGATAGGCCGCACCCGGCACAGTCGCTTTCGCCATAGCTGCAGCGATGCCGCTATTATTACGCGCCTTTCTGCGCACACCGCGTTGGCGTGCTGCCTGACGATTCTGTCTTGTGGAAGACATCAGCCCCGAGAGGTCAGCGGCTCCCCGTCGAAGCTGATTCCATCCCAGCCGGACTTCATGAATGTTCGGATATTAGCATGATCGGAACCGTCTGGATGACCCAGCACATCCTCTCTATAGAAGCGTCCGAATAATGCCAACGTGGCCGGTACACCCAGCTTATGTATTCGGGCCAGCGCGAAGATCTTGCAACTTCCTTCATTGCTACCCGCTTCATTTTGGCTCTCGCCATTGGAAAACGCGCATGGCTGGTATTGGTAACATTCCTCAATCACGGCCATTACCTCGGAAAAGTCAATGGTATCCGGATGGTGCTCGGCATCAGCCAGTAGTTTTTCGAGCCGCTGCATAATTTCAAAACCTGTTCTTACGTGTAAATACAATAGAGTAACGAAGTGATCGCCGGCAGGTTAACAGCCTGCACAATAAGATCGATGTAAAAAGCAAAACCTTCTCCCTGATTCTACCGTCAAAACAGGTGAACAGTCATACCGCTAATCCTCCGGCCCGGTGTAGACTCAATGCAGGTACTCTAAGTGACATCACCTTGCAGTGCGTTATCAGGGCCCGGAACAGCAACACCGGTCCCCGGCCACCGGCACAGTGTGTCATCAGGGACAATCCTGCGCTACAACCCGTCGCCTTGCGTAACAAAAGCAAGCGTACCTGAACCTTGAGTAGACAGGCGTAATACCGAGAAACTTACTCTGGAAATTCAGCAGCAACCGGAAGCTGATTCGTATGGAAACCGAAGTCACCACCACAGAAATTGCGATACTTTTCTCCGATATCGTAGGCAGCACCACTCTGTATGAAGAAATTGGTGATATCGAAGCGCATCACCTGGTAGTCCAGTGCCTGGATACCATGCGAAGCGCGGTCGAGTCAGTTGGCGGGACACTGCTGCGTACCGTTGGAGACGCGGTACTGGCGAAATTCAACGTCTGCGACGACGCTTATCTAGCCGCCCGCGAAATGCAGAAAAGCCAGGAAAGCAGTCAGCTATCAATTAGGATCGGCTTTCACTGGGGAGAGGCTATTCCTACCCAGGGTGACGTTTATGGCAACGCGGTCAATATTGCCGCCAGGGTCGCCGGGCTCGCCAATGGCAACGAAATTGTCGTGACCAGGGAAGTCGTCGATCGTCTCTCCCGGGAGTACCGTGCTGATACGTTGTTTCTTCGAAAAATTAACGTCAAAGGACTACACACGCCAACGGCACTTTTCCGTTTACGGTGGAAACCAGAGACACAAAATTCGGTGTCTCGCATTTTCACCCACCGGGAAAAAAGAACTCACGAGTTAGCGAGCATGAAGATCGAGCTCTCCAACGACCACAAGACCGTCACACTGCAAGCGCACGGAGACAAATGCACCATCGGTCGAGAAAGTGAGAATACATTGCAAACCACCCATGGCACAGCCTCAAGGTTACACGCCACTATCACTTGCAAACAGGGTAAGTTTTATCTTGAGGACGCCAGCACCAACGGCACATACGTAATCAAAACCACTCAGCAGCCGGTTTTTGTACATCGGGAAACAATTACCCTCGACGGCGGTGGTGTCATTACGACCGGCTTCCTGCCGGACGATGCCAGTGTTAAGCAGGAAGGTGCAATCCGCTACATCACCAGCGACCTGAGCGATGATGCTTAACACCTGAACGCTGTCTCGTCCGATAGACAGCCCGACTGTGGTTATCACACAATGGCGGTAACCCCCACCAACAACGCTGTAATTTTTCAGACCACGTCTCTAGGAATCAGCGGCTCTTGCAGCTGGTACGCCGCCTGATCTCTGTCGACAGGCTAAGGCTGACAAAACGTCGCGGACATAAAAAAAGCCACTTGAGAGTGGCTTTGATTATTGATCTTGGTCGGGGCGAGAGGATTCGAACCTCCGACCCCCACAACCCCATTGTGGTGCGCTACCAGGCTGCGCTACGCCCCGTTAAGATCTTTTGCGTTTCCGCGGGCGAAGTATATCACGCCTTGAGTATCTTTAGTACGTCTTCTAGTTCTTGACGTAACTGCCGAACAACCTGTTGCGCCTGACCACTGTCTTCTTTTGCCGAATCACCAGACAATTGCTGGCGCGCGCCACCGATAGTGTAGCCCTGCTGATAGAGTAAATCCCGAATGGTTCGGATCAACATGACGTCATGCCGCTGATAATAGCGACGATTACCGCGACGCTTTACCGGTTTAAGATCAGGGAATTCCTGCTCCCAATAGCGCAGCACATGCGGTTTCACGTCGCACAAGTCGCTGACCTCACCAATGGTGAAATAGCGCTTGTTGGGGATCGACGGCAGTTCGTTATTATTGCTGGTTTCCAGCATAGGCTTCGACTCGAGCTTTTAGTTTTTGTCCAGGACGAAAGGTCACTACCCGTCGCGCAGATATTGGGATCTCTTCGCCCGTCTTCGGATTACGCCCGGGACGCTCACTTTTACTGCGAAGTATAAAATTGCCAAACCCTGACAATTTTACGTCTTCGCCGTTTTCCAGAGCGATGCGTACTTCTTCAAAAAATTGCTCGACGAACTCTTTCGCTTCACGCTTGTTGAGTCCGAGTTCATCAAACAGCATCTCCGCCATTGATGCCTTGGTTAACGCCATTTCTATGTCCTGAGTGTCGCGTGCAAATCTTCGGTCAGACCGTTAAGAATGCGAGACATCGCTGTGTCAATTTCATTGTCACCAAGGGTGCTGGAAAAATCCTGTAAAATCAACCCCAAAGCAACGCTTTTTAGACCAACTGTAATCCCTTCACCGGTATACACACTGATTATCCGGACTTCTCGCAACGACGCTGGCGCATGCTTTCTGACACACGCTTCAATCGCCGCGTAAGTGATGTCCATATCGACAGTTACCGCCAGATCCCGTCGCACGGATGGATATCTGGAAATCTCGGTGAATGCCGGCAATCTGATCCGGTTTAAGGCCTCGAGTTCAATCTCAAACAATACTGGAATTTGCGACAAATCCAGTGATTTCTGTAGCTTCGGATGCAAACTTCCCATCCAGCCTACGTGTTTATCACCCTGCAGAATCTCTGCACAGATGCCCGGATGCAACGCTGGATGCGCGCCTTTCTGGAACCGAAACGCGTGTTCGCTGGCCGATGCCAGCACCTCTTCGACATCCGCCTTGGCATCAAAAAAGTCCGCAGCCTTACTTCCACCGCTCCAGTGGGCCGGTCTCTGGCTTGCCGCAACCAAACCGCTAATCACTGGTTTTTGAATTAAATCATCACCTTGCATAACAAACTTCAGACCACACTCGAACAGTCGAATATCATTTTGCTGACGATTCAGGTTGCTTTGCATGGTATCGCAGAGCCCCAGCCAGAGGCTGTTGCGCATTACGTCCATATCTGACGAGATCGGGTTGGCCAGCGGCAGTGCATTGGCTTCAGGGTTGAGCTGACTTTGACGCTTGCCATCGACAAAGCTGTAGCAGACAACTTCCTGGTACCCGCGATCCACCAGCAAATGCTGTAGTTTGTAACGCGGCATCTGCTGCTCGGCAGTCGCTCCGATCTCCGGCAACCACGCAGGGTTGGTTCGCGGCATGTTATCAAAGCCATTAACACGCGCGATCTCTTCAATGAGATCTTCTTCAATGGCGATATCGTAGCGATAGCTTGGAGAGGTCGCCTGCCAGCCATCATCGACTTTTTGCAGCTCGATACCCAGCGCGGTCAGAATGTCACTCACTTTCCGGTCGGGCACAACGATGCCGAGAAATTTGTCCAGCCGCGCGCGACGCAGATGTACGGTGGCCAACTGACGGTCGAGTGCCGTATTGCGAGTGTCAAATACCGGGCCGGCAGTACCACCAACAATCGAGATCAGCAGTTGTGTTGCGCGTTCAATAGCGCGCTGTTGCAGGTCGCTGTCAACACCGCGCTCAAAGCGCTGGGCAGAGTCGGTGTAAGCATTGTAGCGGCGTGGTTTTCCGGCAATGCCAATCGGGGTAAACAGCGCCGCTTCGAGCAGAACATCCTGCGTATCCGCTGTCACACCGGTCGCATCCCCACCCATAATACCCGCAATCGCTACGGCCCCCTGATGATCTGCGATCACCGTGGTGTCGTCGTCAAGTTTGACATCGCGACCATCCAGCAGTTTGACGGTTTCGCCCTGCTCTGCCAACCGCACACGAATGCCGCCATTCAACCTGGCCAGATCAAAGGCATGCATTGGCTGCCCCAGCTCCAGCATCACATAGTTGGTTACATCGACCGATGGACTGATGGAGCGAATCCCGCAGCGGCGCAGTTTTTCGATCATCCACAACGGTGAGGCAGCGGACGGGTCAATGCCCTGTATTACGCGACCGGCGTAACTTGCACAACAGCTGTCCGGATGAATCTCCAGCGGAAAAGTCGCCTCGTGTAACGGCGCGACCACCTCAAAGCCGGGCTCTTGCATGGGCACAAGATTGCGGGCACTTAGCTCACGCGCAACACCACGAAGACTCAGGCAATCTCCACGGTTGGGGGTAAGGTCGATATCGATAATAGTATCGTCGAGGCTCAGGTATTCCTTCAGGGCCTGACCTAGCGGTGCATCAGCGGGCAATTCATACAAGCCGTCCGATTCTTCTGACAGCTTCAGTTCAGCCGCCGAGCACAACATACCGTCTGACTTCACACCACGTAGTTTGGTGCTCTTAATTTTAAAGCCGCCCGACAACTCTGCACCGACTCGCGCAAACGGCACCCGGATTCCGGCTCTGGCATTGGGCGCTCCACACACAACATTGTGCAATTCACCGCTGCCATCGTCGACCTTGCACACTCGTAGCCGGTCTGCATCAGGATGCTGTTCGGCACTGGCGATCTGTCCGACCACTACATTTTCGCAGTCACCTGCAGCGGGTTCGCGGTCATCGACTTCCAGGCCAAGCATTGTCAGTTGATCGGCAAGCTCTTCCGAGCTGATTGACAGGTTCACCCATTCGCGAACCCACGCTTCACTAAATTTCATTATGGTGTCGTCCGCTGTTAGCTGAATTGTCGAAGAAAGCGTAAATCATTCTCGAAAAACATCCGCAGGTCGTTTACGCCGTAGCGCAACATCGCCAGCCGCTCTACGCCCATGCCAAACGCATAGCCTGAGTATTCCTGGCTATCGATTCCAACACTTTTGAACACTTCCGGATGCACCATGCCAGCGCCAAGTACTTCGAGCCAATTGCCATTGCCAATGCGAATATCAACTTCGGTCGACGGCTCGGTAAACGGAAAGTAGGACGGCCGAAAGCGAATGTCGACATTGTCCTGATCGAAAAACCGCTGCAGAAACATCTCCAGATGCCCCATCAGATCGGAGAAGGCGATGTCTTTTCCGACCAGCAATCCTTCGACCTGATGAAACATCGGTGTGTGCGTCATATCGGAGTCACAGCGATACACCCGACCCGGTGCAATAATCCGGATAGGCGGTGGATTATTCTCCATAAAGCGAATCTGAACCGACGACGTATGGGTGCGCAGCAGTTTGCCACCATCAAAATAAAAGGTATCGTGCATGGCACGCGCCGGATGATGCGCCGGGATATTCAGCGCCTCAAAGTTATAGTAGTCGTTTTCGACTTCCGGCCCCTCAGCGACGGTAAACCCCAACTCGGCAAACAACCCGCTGATACGCTGGATAGTCCGCGTGACCGGATGCAAGCCTCCGGTTTTCTGCCCCCGACCAGGCAATGTGACATCGACTGCTTCGGTTTGCAGTCGAGCCTCAAGCAGAACAGTTTCCAGATCGGAGCGGCGTGCCTCTATCGCTTGCTGCAACTGACGCTTGCCTTCATTGATTGCTTGTCCAGCGGCTTTCTTCTGCTCAGCCGCGACAGCACCAAGGCCTTTCAGCTGCTCTGTTAGCTGGCCTTTTTTTCCTAAAAACTCCACCCGAACCGCATCAAGTTTATCGAGGTCTGCTGCCTCCGATATGGCGTCTCTGGCGCGTTGTATCAAATCATCAATTTGCATGGGATTTCCGAAGGAAGTTTCATTCAGACAGGCTGCGGTCCGTCTAAATCAGCGTTACTGTGTCGCTTTGTCAGTGCATGGGTCCAGGGTCAGAAACAAAAACGGGAAAAGACACTGTGATGTCTTTTCCCGTCGGCTGGAGCTGCTGTCTGCAGGTATTTTGTCCCTGCGACAAGTACCAATTATGCGGCTTGCAGGCCCGCTTTTGCTTTTTCAGCAAGCTGCCCGAATGCTGCGGCATCATGTACGGCGATATCTGCCAGTACTTTCCGGTCAATTTCAATTCCAGCCTTGTTCAGACCGTCCATAAATCGACTGTATGACATGTCGCACTGCCGCGCTGCGGCATTAATACGGGCAATCCAGAGTGAGCGAAACTGACGCTTCTTCTGGCGGCGGTCACGGTAAGCGTACTGACCTGCTTTCGTGACAGCCTGCACCGCTACGCGATAGATCTTGCTACGCGCGCCGCGATAACCTTTGGCTTTCTTCAGTACTTTTTTGTGTCGGGCGTGCGCCTGGACACCACGTTTTACTCTTGGCATCTCAGTCCCCTATGAATATGGCAGCATTTGAATCACAAGTGCCTTGTCGGACTCATGGACGAGTGATTTGCCACGCAGGTGACGCTTGCGCTTGGAGCTTTTCTTGGTAAGGATGTGGCGCAAATGACTTTGCTTACGCTTAAATCCACCGCCACCGGTACGCTTGAAGCGCTTGGCAGCCCCGCTGTTACTTTTAATCTTCGGCACAATGAACTCCCGTTCAGTTTTAATGTTATTTGATGCCCGGCCGAGTCGGAGTTGTACTACGGCTCGGGCCTGTGATGTCTGTTGCTGCTGAAAACTGACTCTGGGGTCAGACCTTCTTAGGCGCCAGTACCATCACCATTTGTCTGCCTTCAAGTTTTGGAAATTGTTCTACAAGCGCCAATTCTTCAAGGTCTTTCTCCACGCGCTGCAGAAGCTTCAGTCCGAGATCGCGATGCGCCATCTCTCTGCCTCTGAAACGCAGTGTGATTTTGGTCTTGTCGCCGTTTTCCAGAAACTTGACCAAGTTCTTTAGTTTAACCTGATAGTCCGCATCTTCGGTACCCGGTCGAAACTT
>CALKXD010000200.1 GCA_938003855.1 uncultured Granulosicoccaceae bacterium
GATCAGTACGAAGGCAATATTCTGCTCACCGAAGAAGAAATCGAGGCGGCGAGTGCGCAGGTACCCCAGAAGCTCAAAGACGATATAGCCTTTGCCCATGACAACGTTCGCCGTTTTGCCGAGCTGCAGAAATCGACTATGCAAAACGTTGAGATGGAAGTGACCCCGGGCTTCACGCTGGGCCAGAAAACGATTCCGTGTCGCGCAGTGGGCTGTTACATACCCGGCGGACGCTACAGTCATATCGCCAGTGCGATCATGACGGTCACCACTGCCAAAGCGGCGGGTTGTGAAAACATTGTTGCGTGTTCTCCGCCACGGGTGGGTGAGGGCATCGCACCGGCCATTGTGTTTGCAGCCAAACTCTGTGGTGCCGACAGGATTCTCGCGATGGGCGGTGTTCAGGGTATCGCTGCGATGACCTTTGGCCTGTTCGGCTTGCCCCGTGCAGACATACTGGTTGGCCCGGGTAATCAGTTTGTTGCCGAGGCCAAGCGAATTTTGTTTGGCCGTGTCGGTATCGACATGATTGCCGGCCCTACCGACAGCCTGATCCTCGCCGACTCTACCGCCGATCCGGTGATCGTCGCCAACGATCTGGTCGGTCAGGCTGAGCACGGTTACAACTCGCCGGTATGGTTGGTTACCGACGATCAGCCGCTGGCTGAGAAAGTCATTGAGCTTGTGCCCGGCTTAATTGCTGATCTGCCAGAGGTCAATCGCCTAAGTGCTGAAGCGGCCTGGCGTGACTACGCCGAAGTGATTGTCTGTGACAATCGGGAAGAGATGGCCGCGACCTCTGATGAATATGCCCCCGAGCATCTTACCGTGCAGGCGAATGATCTCGACTGGTGGCTGGAGCGCCTGCGTTGCTACGGATCGCTGTTCCTGGGTGAGGAGACCACCGTGGCGTTTGGTGACAAGGCGTCGGGTACTAACCACGTACTGCCGACCTCGCGCTCGGCCAAGTATACCGGTGGCTTGTCAGTGCACAAGTACATGAAGGTCGTTACCTGGCAGCGAGCAAGTCGTGAGGCGTCAAAGCCTGTGGCGGAAGCGACTGCTCGTATTTCCAGGCTCGAAGGCATGGAAGGGCACGCACGTACCGCTGATGCGCGCCTGAAAAAATACTTCCCGGATGAAACCTTCGAGTTGACGCTGTAAATCGTCCCGTTTAAACCCTGACCATAGAAACCGCAGGAGTATTCCCAGTGTCGGTGAGTAAAAAAATAGTTGAAGATCTGGTGGCAAACCAGGTCAGCTTTGTCACCACGGTGCCGTGCAAGCAGTTGGCGGGAGTGATTGATGAAGTAGAAGCGCAGGACGGTATTTACCATATACCGGCCAATAAAGAAGACGAAGGTATGGGGCTGTGCGCCGGTGCCTATATGGGCGGCAAGCGTCCTGCCATTATTATGCAGAACACCGCCATCGGTGTGACCGTTAATACCCTGGTCACACTGACTCAGTACTACCGTATGCCATTGCCAATGCTGATCAGCTATCGCGGCGAACTTGGCGAACCGGTTGCCTGTCAGGTAGAGATGGCCGTGCACACCAAGGCACTGCTGGCACAGCTGAACATACCGACGTACCACTTCCACCACGAAGACGACGTCAAAGAGTTCGATGCCATTTTAAAGCACACGTTTATGTGCAATAAACCGGTTGCCATTCTGACCGACGCGTCTTTCTGGAAGGGGTACTGATCATGATCCGCTCTGAAATCATTCGTGAAATCGCACCGATACTGGCCGAACACCTGGTGGTCTGCAACATCGGGCTACCCAGTCAGGAACTCCACCTGATCGACGATCAGCCAAGTAACTTCTATATGCTGGGTACCATGGGGTTATCGTCGTCCATTGGCCTGGGGCTGGCCTTGGCGCAGGACAAGAAAGTCATATCCATCGACGGCGACGGGTCAGTGCTGACGAACTTCGGCACGTTGCCGACTATTGCCAACAATGTGGCAGATAACTACATTTTGCTGATTATAGATAACGGCAGCTACGGATCAACCGGTGACCAACCGACCTATGCCGGTCAGCGAACCTCGTTAACGGATGTTGCACGCGCCTGTGGTTGCGAAAATGTGGTTGAGTGTCAGGCAGAAGAGACGCCTGCCGTGCTGCAGCAAGCGCTCGATAGTAATAAAATGACAGTCATTGTGTGCAAGTGTGAGTCGGGCAATATCAAAGTGCCGGTAATAACTATGGACCCTGTTGTTATACGGGATCGCTTCATGAAAGTGGTCGCCAGCTAGGCAGTCAGAGCTTCCGGTAACGGCCATGTGCCTGGTCACATGGCCGTAGTCTGAGCAATTAGTCAAGCGCCTGGAGTCAAACATAGCAGAGATTGGTGACATACCTGTGCAAACTTGTGTGGATTGCACCGCCGTTACTGTGTCAGGTACAGTTTGAATAAGGTATGCCTTCAATTTGAAGATAGGTGCAGGGTTGACCGTATCGGTTGATCACATCCTTACCTTCAGTCACAATGATAGATTGCCGGCGTAATACTGTACACTTGTTAGTAGAGTTCTATCGGTAAATACTGGTCCTGTTGTTGGTTTTTTTTGCGGAATGGTTGTATTTCCAGGTAACTTAATTCAGCCGGATTTAACTAGTTCTCTAGTAGAGGCAGGACAGAATTTTCAAAGTTGCCGGAGGGCGTTTGTGATGATAGATCCCACACAGGCAGCGTTGGTTTCTTAAGGCTCCGGCCCTGAACAAATAGTTGATTCGCGTATCACGATAGGTTGGGTTATACCTACGGGTGACATTGTCAGTGAATGT
>CALKXD010000201.1 GCA_938003855.1 uncultured Granulosicoccaceae bacterium
AAGGGTTGCATGCTTTAGCCGCGCAGGGATTGCAAGGGTTGCATGCTTTAGCCGCGCAGGGATTGCAAGGGTTGCATGCTTTAGCCGCGCAGGGGTTGCAAGGGTTGCAGGCCTTAGCCGCGCAGGGGTTGCAAGGGTTGCATGCTTTGGCTGCGCAAGGGTTGCAAGCACTGGCCGCACAAGGATTGCAGGCATTAGCTGCACAAGGATTGCAGGGTGTTGCTTTTTCCTTGGCCGCCGCCATTATCTCGGTAGCAGCATTCGAAGACTGGGTGGTGCAACCGGCTGTAATTAGGACTGCAGCACCGGCCATGGCCAGTGTTCCGGAAAGAATTGCGGTCGAAAGACGTTTGCGAGGGAACTTCGGGCTGGGTAAATCGTTTTTCATAAAATACGCTCCAAAAAGGCCAGGTCGAGGAGAGACCAGTGTGTAGGCCGTATAGATGATGTGGTTTGCTCAAGGCAATTTGAGGAAAACACGGTCGAGGTTGTTTCGTGGTAACCGTACGTCCGATACCAGGATTGATCTGGCAGGCTGCTCGGTGGACATTAGAAATATCGGTTAGTTCCGATGCGCACGGCAAAGTTAGCGTGCGCACCGGAAGTTGCCGTATCCAGATAACTATCCGGGCCGCCGAAGGCGGACCAGGGATGATAATGCTGAGTCGAGACCCGGCTCGCCATGGGTGTACCGCTAGCCTGATCTCTTGAAGGGGCTTAGTTGGGGGCTGGCGGCATGGTGTCGAATGTGGGTAGATCACCGTCCATTTGATCCCAGATGGGTTTATCCTGGTTGTAGACAATTGCCTGCGGCGTAAACCAGCTGTTATCGTCGGCGGTGCCCGCGGTGATAGCCAGTATTCCAGCCCGCGATGAATTTCGACCGAACATTCTAGCGCCGCAGGTGGGACAGAATGCGCGGATGTTTTCATTGCCGCTGTCGGCAACGGTGGTGTGGGAACTGACATCACCGCTAATGGTAACATCAGCCTCTTTAAAAAAGGCCAGAGACATATGGCCGGTGCCGGACGCCCGCTGGCACCCTTTGCAATGGCACTGTGCCATTCTTAACGGTTCTGCTTCGGTACGGTATGTGACACTGCCACAAAGGCATTGTCCGGTGATTTCACTCATGCTCGTTACCTGCTTGCGATAGAAGGGTAGAGCAAGTCTGCACCGGTGGCGACTCGATCGCAAGCGATGTGCCCGCTTATCAATTGCTGAGTCATGAGCACCAGAGCGGCCCACCGACGGCCCGGTTAGCGCTTGTTTGCTGACAGTCCGACCCGGTTTCTTTTAGAATAGTCGTGTTGCCCGTCTCAATCACTCGCCCGTAACTACTGTGGGGAGGCTTGATCACTCGCTGTTGCTGTCTGATTCAGGCGCGAGATCCACAGAAAGCCAGTCGTGGTGCGGGATGGCGGGCTGCCAACTAACCTGATCGCCTAACCTCGGGCGAAACCACCGGAGAAACGCCACTTGGCAGACATACGCAAGTTAACCGAAAATCTATATGTAGCGCCGCAACTTAACGCGGGCGATGTGGCAGACGTCGACGGCGCAGGCTTCCGCGCGATTTTATGTAATCGTCCTGATGGTGAGGAAAGCGGTCAGCCCGATTACGATCAGATCCGTGCGCAGGCCGACGCTCTTGGGCTGATGTGTGAGTTTCAGCCAGTCAATGGTGCGATGATCACTGATGCCGATGTCGATAATTTTTCCAGTGAGTTGCAAGATCTGCCGGGTCCGGTACTGGCTTATTGTCGCAGTGGCACGCGCTGCACAGTGCTGTGGGCATTGAGCCAGGCAGGCCACCTCTCGACCGATGACATTCTACAAACCGCTGCTGCTGCGGGCTACTCTCTGGAGGCTCTGCGGGACAGAATCGAACAGCGTGCGGCGACTAAATCCGCATAAAAATCAACTGTGTTAACCTAGCGCTGACAAGCCGAAACCTGCTTCACGCCGGCTAAGTCAGTTTGGCAGTGGTGGCGTTCAACGGCGCTTCCAAAGGAGAAATAAATTGGTCGATACAACAAAAATACTGGGTGAATTACTGGGTGGCGGTAGTCGCGGCAGCGGCTCACTGAATACACAGTCCGGGGCTAAAATGCTTGAGGATTTACTCGGTGTGGGATCCGGTCGTCAGTCTGACAGTAGCGCTGGCGGGGTGTTTGGCGGCGGCGATCGACCAACATCAGGGGGTGGTTCGGTCAGTGGTGATCAATCACGTACCGGTGGCAGCGGTACGTCGTCCTCAACAGGGGCTGGCGGGCTTGGAGATTTGCTCGGTAATGCGTTGAAAGAACTCACCAACGGTCCGGGGCAGGGCGGTGGTCGCACCAGTGGTGGTTTCGGCGGTGGCCCGGCGGCGGGCAACAAACCTTCGTCCGGGCTTAATCCGTTTGATCCGCCACCACAAACTCCACGGACAGACAGTGCGCATTCGGAAACCTACTTACGTGCAATGATTCAGGCCGGTCTCAGTGATGGCAGGCTCGATGAGCAGGAGCAGCAGGCTATTCTGAAAAAAGTCGGCAATCTTGGTGCGGAAGAAAGCGCTTTTATTCGCACCGAGATCGCAAAAGGATGCGATGTGGCATCGTTCATTCAAACGGTGCCGCGCGGGATCGAGGAAGATGTCTACGCGATCTCGCTAATGGCTATACAGCTGGATAATCAGCAGGAAGCTCAGTATCTGGATGCCTTGGCTAAAGGCCTGCGAATCACCCGGGATCAGTGCAATGCCATTCACGATCGACTCGGTGCACAGCGATTGTACGGGTAGTGATCATTGCCGCCGCCAATGTTGCGGCGGCAAAAACCGGCACAGCCATCCGGTAAAAAGCATCGCCAGAATATTCTGCCCGGCAGTGAAGCACCGGCTGGCTGTGTAGATCGGAAGTACGTGACTTTGCAAGCATTGACAGCCTGAGCCCGATCAGCGGCATTACTCCCATGAGAGCGTTTCCGGTGGTAAACTGTTGCGATAGCACCAACTATCAACCATCGCAGTTGCTGAAATCAGTCAAGCAAGCTCACACCGCTATTCGTCGGATATCCCATACGACATCAACCACACGCTTAATCAGAGCAATGTAGGTATCAGTTTGAACTCACCAAAAAAAATCAAGCGGCTATTGGTCGCAAATCGTAGTGAAATTGCTATTCGGGTGTTTCGAAGTGCACACGAACTCGGCCTGGTGGCAGTTGCCATCTACAGCCATGAGGATCGCTATGCCTTGCACCGCTTTCAGGCGGATGAGTCCTACCAGGTGGGTGTTGCGGGCGAACCGATCAGAAGCTACCTCGATATTGAAGCAATTATTGCGATCGCAAAAAAACAAAATATAGATGCGATTCATCCCGGTTACGGGTTTCTGTCAGAGAACCCGGAGTTTGCACGGCGATGTCGAGAGGAGGGTATTATATTTATCGGCCCGCGTACCGACACTCTCGATGCGCTGGGTGACAAGACCTCGGCACGCGCTCTGGCTGACAAGGCCGGTGTGCCGGTGCTGGGTGGCAGTAAAAAAGCCATCACGTCCCCGGCCAGTGGCCTGAAAGACGCTAAGAAACTGGGCTTTCCAGTGATGCTGAAAGCCGCGCACGGTGGTGGTGGTCGTGGTATGCGAGTGGTCAAAACCGAGGGTGAATTTAAACAGGCACTTGAAGCTTCGCAGCGTGAATCCAACGCAGCGTTTGGCAGTACGGATGTTTTTATAGAGAACTTTGTCGGCAATGCCCGACACATAGAAGTGCAGATACTCGGGGATAGCCACGGTAATCTGGTGCATCTGTTTGAACGTGACTGTTCGGTGCAGCGTCGCTACCAGAAGGTGGTGGAAATTGCACCGGCACCCAACCTCGATAGCGATCTGCGCGACAAAATCTGTGAAGCCGCGTGTGCGATAGCCAATCAGTCGCAGTACGAGAATGCCGGAACAGTCGAGTTTCTGGTTGATGCCGACAGCGGCAAGTTTTTCTTTATTGAAGTGAATCCACGTATACAGGTGGAACATACCGTCACTGAAGAGGTGACTGGCATCGATCTGATTCGAGCGCAAATCCTGGTGGCTGAAGGCGAGCGGCTGGACGGTAAGCTCGTTGGTATCGAAAGTCAGCAGAGTATTACAACGGTAGGGTTTGCGCTGCAATGTCGCGTTACAACCGAGGACCCCGGCAACAATTTTATGCCGGACTATGGCCGAATCAACCAGTATCGTTCAGCCAGTGGTATCGGCATCCGGCTTGATGCCGGCAGTGCATTTGTCGGGGCGGTGGTTACGCCCTATTACGATTCAATGCTGGTAAAAATCAGCGCGCGCGGCAAAGGTTTTGAGCGTGCAGTGACGCGCATGCAACGCGCACTGAATGAGTTTCGGGTACGTGGGGTCAAGACCAATATTCCGTTTCTGCTGCGCTTGCTCGACAACCCGGTATTTCGCAACGGCGAGTGCGATACACGGTTTATCGATAATACCCCTGAACTGTTCGACTTTGTTGATCGTCCCAGTCGCGCCAGCCGGATTCTGGCCTATCTGGCTGATGTTGCGGTTAATGAAAATCCGCTAGTCGTTGATCGTCCGCAGTCACGTCGGCGCGATCCGGTGCCGCTGCCAGTGATAGATCGCAGTGCCAAGCTGCCTAAGGGCACGCGCGATCTATTTCTAAAACTCGGTCCTGAAGAGTTCAGTCAATGGATAGCGAAGCAAAAGCGTCTGCTGATTACTGACACCACATTTCGTGATGCGCATCAGTCGTTGTTTGCGACCCGTATGCGAACCGACGATATGCTCAGAATCGCTGATGCCTATGCGCACAATTGCGCGGATCTTTTCTCTATCGAGATGTGGGGCGGGGCGACCTTTGATACCTCCATGCGATTTTTGAAAGAAGATCCATGGCAACGGCTGGAGCAACTGCGTGAGAGAATTCCAAATATACTGTTTCAGTGTCTGGTGCGCTCGTCCAGTGTGGTCGGGTATGTCAATTACCCGGATAACATCGTTAAAGAGTTTATCAAGCAGTCTATAGATTCCGGTATGGATGTGTTTCGGGTGTTCGATGCATTAAACTGGGCGCCGAACATGAAAGTAACGATGGACAGTGTTCGCAAGTATGGCGGCTTGTGCGAAGCGTCGATGTGTTACACCGGCGATATCCTTAACCCCGAGCGTACCAAATATACGCTCGACTACTACATTGATCTCGGTAAGCGGCTCGAAGACATGGGGGCCCATATTATCTGTATAAAGGATATGGGTGGACTCTGTAAGCCGGATGCCGCGGTACTGCTAACCAAAGCGCTGAAGTCTGAGCTGGGTATACCTGTGCACTTTCATACGCACGATACTGCCGGAATTCAAGCCGCCGCGATCATGAATGCCAGTGAGGTAAAACTTGATATTGCAGACGCGGCGATGGCTCCGTTATCCGGGGGCACCTCGCAGCCCAATTTAAATACTCTGGCAGAGTCGATGCGCTTCGGAAGTCGCAAAACCGGACTCGATACCAAGCACCTTGATGAGATTGCCGATTACTGGCGTCTGGTGCGTGATTTCTACACGCCATTCATGAGTGAGACATTACCGGCCACCGCCGACTTGTATCGTCACGAGATGCCCGGTGGGCAATACACCAATCTGTACGAGCAGGCACGCGCGCTGGGTCTGGCGGACCAATGGACCACCGTTTGTGATACCTATGCGTCGGTCAATCAATTGTTTGGCGATATAGTCAAAGTGACACCTACTTCCAAGGTGGTTGGTGATATGGCGTTGTTTATGGTAGCCAATGATCTCGATATCGATGACGTCATGGATCCGGATCGCGAGCTGGCATTTCCGAACTCTGTGATTGATCTGTTCAAAGGGATGATGGGCAAACCCTATAAAGGCTTCCCGAAGAAAGTTCAGCAACGAATTCTGCGTGGTGAAAAACCACTTCGCGGCCGGCCGGGCACTACCATGGAGGCAATTGATCTCGACGCTGAAATTGCCCGCCTGGAGTCGATAGGCAAGTATCAGCCGGATCGCAAAGACGCGATTGCCAGTGTGCTGTACCCCGCCGTCTATGAAGAACTGATCGAGCACGAAAACAACTTTGACGACACCAGTGCGCTGCCCACTCCGGCGTTTTTCTATGGGTTGCGTGCCGGTGAAGAAATAGTGATTGATGAAGACCGCGGGCAGGCCCTGATCATTAAGTTTCTGACTGTCGGAGATCCTCATGAGGACGGGCGACGCACGGTTTTCTTTGAACTCAATGGTCAGCCACGCGAGGTAGCAGTGGCTGATAAAAACCTGATGTCATCCGTGGTATCACATCGACTTGCTGATCCGCAAAATGATGCGCACGTGGCGGCTGCCATGCCCGGTATGGTTGTGACTGTGGCCGTGGCGGCCGGCGACAAGGTCGAGAAAGGCCAAACCCTGATGGTGCTAGAGGCGATGAAAATGGAATCGACGTTGTACGCCGAAAAATCCGGCACCATGAAAGAGATTCTGGTTCACTCCGGCAGTCAGATAGAGACCGGCGAGCTACTGGCTGTGATTGATTGAACACGTACAGGCAGTGTGCACGCAGAGCGGGCTCTGTGAGTCCCGGCTCAGGTGTCAGCCATGGCTGAATTTATCATCCGCTCCTTTGCGGTAAGTGATTCAGATGCAGTCGCGCGGTTGTGGCATGACTGCGGGTTGGTGCGACCGTGGAATGATCCGCAACTCGATATTGAGCGAAAGCTGGCTGTGGGGGCAGATCTTTTTCTGGTCGCCGAGCGTGCCGGGGTCATCACCGGGAGTGTGATGGGGGGCTATGACGGGCACCGTGGCTGGATGAATTACCTGGCGGTAGCACCCACCGAACAAGGAAACGGGCTGGGTGCTGCACTGATCGAATTTCTGGAGAGCAAGTTGATCTCACAGGGTTGTCCTAAGCTCAATTTGCAGGTGCGCACCGGGAATGAATCAGTGATCGGGTTTTACAAATCATGCGGGTATAGCGTCGACAATGTCATTAGCCTGGGTAAGCGCCTGATAGCTGACGACGCGTAACAGGCTAACTGATGCGGAGCTAGACGGCGCCCGCACCAATGGCTCGCAAAACCATATTCCGTCGCGATGGTTGCATTTACCGGGTGAAGAACTGTGCCGGGTAAACTCCGGGGGCGCCCTGCCTGCAAAGTGCTGTAAGTCTCAAACGAGCGACAAGGGTCTGGCCGGACTGACCTGGCCTGCAGGTCTCACAATAGTTTGCATAACAATTGCACTGCTGACACTACAGGTTAGCGGCCGCCGTCGCGGCAATAGTGCGCAGGTCCTTCAGCAATTGTTGGTGGTTGAGGCGTCACCGGGATACGTAAAGGTGGGGTATAGTAGTAGCGCGAATCAGGCTAACCTGCCAGGCAAACAGGCCGCGTGATATTTATATATCACGCACCACGGCTGCAGCTCGCATGGATGCCAGCTGCAGTTTTTCTAAGCAACGTCGGCGATTGCATCGCAATGGACTGCGGCCGTAAACGCTCTGCAGACATCCCTGAGCGTTGAGGTTTGTACCCCAAGCGGCAGATAGAAGCGGTATTGATGTCCATTTTCATCGCAGCAGGGCTCGCCGCGAAACCACACCCATACCGCGATGCCGCTGACAGGATCAGCGCACCAATCTTTTTCAATAAAAAAGCGGAACTGTTCGAAAACTATCTCTGTCGTACCCGGCGTCATTGGTTCGCTCCCCTGTATGGACCGGCAAACTGTTGTGTTCGCCGCACACAGTGAGTATAGGCAAGGATTGACAGATATCTGGCGCGCTGACTGTTTACGTTGGCACGGCTAGCGCTGAGGCTCCCGTGAGCATGCTTTCCTCACGGGTGGATGTGCAGCTTGCAGGTGTCGCACAGACAGTAAACAAAGGTGTGCGAGGGTCGAGCGGGTTGGTATCATAGGCGATGTATCGAATGCCCAACGACGACCCCTGTGCGCCCCGCTTTTCGAGCGAATCGTGCATGCTGGAGTCCGGGCCTGCAGGCAATCATGACCACTGAAACCATTGAAGGGTTCCTGATCTCCAGGCAATGGCGTGATCTGGCCAGTGGCGTTGATCTGTCCTTCTGGGCATACACAGCCGACGGGCCACTGAGGCTGCATATCCCGGCACAGCGTGCTGTCTGCTTCATAGAACGCCACCGTGAAATCGCGCTACCGACAGGTGCTGAACGTAAGGTGCTATCCCTGGCGTTGCCGAATGGTGGCCCGGTGGATGGCATCTATACGGTAAGGCAACGGGATATGACAGAGCTGGTACAGCGTTCCGCTGATTTACTGGAAAGTGACATCAAGCCGACAGATCGCTTTTTAATGGAGCGATTCATCAGTGGTGGGTTTACCGCGACCGGCACGGTCATCGAGCGCGATGGATACCGTGAAATAGACTACCCGAAGCTTGTCTCGCAGCCGGTGCAGCCAGCGTTTACGCTAGCGTCAATCGACATCGAAACCGAAGGGCTCAGCGGTCGGCTTTATTCGATTGCTGTGCACTCGGGTGATACCGCTGTGGTGTTAATGGTGTCTGACGGACAGGCCTGTGCTCAACCCGGTTATCAGCTGCGTTTTTTTCCGACCGAGCAGGCGTTATTGCAGGCCTTTTTCAGGTTGCTGCAGGCGCTGGACCCCGATGTGCTGATCGGCTGGAATGTGATCAACTTTGATCTGAACTTTCTCTATGAGCGTTGTAGAAAATACCGCATTCCCTTTGCGATTGGCCGTGGCGGTGAGGAGTCAGCCATACTGCAACCCGGTTCAAATAATCAGATCCGCCTGGCCCGTATTCCGGGGCGAGCAGTGCTCGACGGTGTCGATACACTGCGTGCTGCCTTCTGGAGCTTCGAGAGCTTTTCGCTTGAGTATGTCGCGCAGAAGCTACTGGGGCGAGGCAAAGTGATATCGGCGTCAAACCGTATGCACCACATTAATGCGCTTTATAAAAATGATAAGCCGGCACTGGCTCACTACAATATTGAAGACTGTCGGCTCGTTACTGAAGTCTTTGCGAAAACAGATCTGATCAATTTTGCGATCCAACGCGCGCAGATGACGGGGTTGGCCATTGATAAATCCGGTGGCGCTGTGCAAACGTTCGACAACCTCTACCTGCCACGTTTGCATCGCAAGGGCTTTGTGGCGCCGGCGGCGAGTACCGGCAGCTTGAGTAACAGCCCGGGTGGCTATGTGCTGGATTCCCAGCCAGGCCTCTACAACAATGTCATTGTGCTCGATTTCAAGAGCCTGTACCCCAGTATTATTCGTACTTTTCTTATTGATCCGCTTGGTCTTGCAGTCCTTGACCCGGATAGAGTGCCCGGCTTTGAAGGAGCCAGTTTCTCGCGTACCCAGCACATCCTGCCTGAGCTCATCAGGGAGTTGTGGAGCAAGCGCGATGAAGCCAAGGCCAGGCAAGATGCTGCGTTGTCGCAGGCGATCAAAATTATAATGAATTCTCTCTACGGTGTGCTGGGGTCGAGTGGCTGCCGTTTTCATCATCATCAACTGGCCAGCAGTATTACCCGTCGTGGCCATGAGATAATTCTTGCCAGTCGAGACCTGATCGAGGCGTCCGGGTTTACCGTAATCTATGGCGATACCGATTCCCTGTTTGTGCTGCTTGGTGATGAAGTAACCTTAACCGGCGCCAATGAGGCCGGTCTGAAATTGCAGACGCAATTGAATGAGCACTGGAAAGCCACATTGCATCAGCAGTATCAGTTGCAGTCTTACCTTGAGGTAGAGTTCGAAACTCATTACCACCGCTTTGTCATGCCGACCGTGCGCGGGTCGGAGTCGGGCAGCAAGAAGCGCTATGCGGGTATGGTGAAAAATTCAGACGGAAGCACTGAAGTTATATTCAAAGGACTCGAGGCAGTACGCACCGACTGGACGCCGATGGCTCGCGAGTTTCAGCGTACCCTTTATAAAAAGGTATTTAATGACGAGCCAGTGGTCGATCTGGTCAAACAGACTGCGGCCGGTTTACTGGCTGGTGAGATGGATGAAAAACTCATCTATAGAAAGCGCCTGCGCCGCCGGCTTTCCGAGTATTCGCGCAATGTGCCACCACATGTGCAAGCAGCGCGCAAGCATTCCAATCCCGGTAGCTGGATAAACTATGTAATTACGGTAAACGGCCCGGAACCCAGCGAAGAGCGGCAATCAGCGCTCGATTATCAGCATTATATTGATCGCCAGCTTGCGCCGGTGGCAGACGGGATACTGCACTTTCTCGATACTAGCTATGAGGCGATTACCAGTGCACAGATTGAATTGTTCTAGACCTGAGTAAAGTGCTCGTCGGATGACACCAGTGTCAACGTGCTGCACGGCTGTGCCGACCTGTATCCCTGTTTGATCGTATGCCCTGTCGCGCCGACAGGGCATACCCATACCCTATATCCGGCTGTGTTGACTACCTACCTAGCCGTCATAGCCGACTTCATCAACCATTTTTGCGGCGGTTGTTCTGTGTTTTGCAATTTCGGACAGCGGCGTGACGTCTTTCTTGAAGCCGCCCCACGATTCAACCAGTGCAGACCATGCGACAGTCGGATTGGCCGGGTACTCATGGTTTTGCTCTGCGTACATGCGCTGGGCTTTGTCGCCTGCCAGATACTCCATCAGCTTGATTGCGTTTTCTTTATTCGGTGCTGAAGCGGTTAGAGACATGCCGCTGATGTTCATGTGCGTACCACGATCTGCCTGATTCGGAAAAATGATGCGCACAGCGTCTGCCCACGGGGCTTGCTCTTCGTTGGTCATCATGGCGCCCATGTAGTAACTATTGATAATGGCAACGTCGCATTCGCCTTCTTTTATCGCTTTCACCTGAGCGCGGTCATTACCCTGAGGCTTACGTGCCAGATTGTCCTTGACACCGCTTAGCCAGGTGCGTGTGGTTTCGACATCGCTGTTGGCAATGACCGATGCGATCAGAGCGACCATGTAGCCGTGCTTACCGCTGCGGGTGCAGATTCGACCCTGCATAGCGGGTGAGGCCAGGTCTTCGTAGCTGTTTACCTCATCTGCGGCGACTCTGTCCTTCGAAGCGACGATGATTCGTGCGCGTGAAGTCAGGCCGAACCAGTGACCATTCGGGTCGCGAAACTCAGC
This sequence comes from uncultured Granulosicoccaceae bacterium, assembly GCA_938003855.1. Lineage (GTDB taxonomy): Bacteria > Pseudomonadota > Gammaproteobacteria > Granulosicoccales > Granulosicoccaceae. The sequence continues at coordinate 11,160 of CALKXD010000201.1, forward strand.
GGGAATCTTGTCGTCTAAAACATCGTTGGTGACTGCCTGGGTTAGACCGGCAGCAAGTACCGCATCGAGACGACCGATATCGACGGTAAAGACAAGATCGGCCGGGCTATTGGCCCCCTCGCTTTTCATTCTCTCGACCAGGCCTTTTTTAGCGAAAACCGTATTGACCTTGATACCGGTTTGCTCAGTGAAGGCATCAAACATCGGCTTGATTAAAAAGGGCTGTCGATAGCTGTAAACGTTCACTTCCTGCGCTGATGCTTGGGTAAAAGTAGTCACTGACAACGCAGCGGCCAATAGCCCGGATAGATAGAGTTTCATCGTGTTATTCCTGATTGTGGTTGTGTGTTGTTGAAATGGCGTTACTGTAAAGCTGTGTGGAATTGCATGATCTAGATCGTCCTTAGACTGGTCACGAAAGCGGAAAGGCTGGATTTTGGTAGAAACAACAATGGTTTTTCTGATTTCCTGCACAACTTTCTGGCTCTTTTCATCGCACTGTGACTGACTTTTTCAATTGGGCAGATCACCGCATCGGCGCGGCTCACCAATTGATCTATATGTGAGTAGCTCGACTCCATACCGCCGTCGTGATGCAGAAAATCGCCATCGTTTGATTCGACAAACGCCTTAAAGTGCCTGCATTGGGATGGCATGCCACCGAGCAGCAGCACACATTTACCGCTCAGCGATTGATCGCAGACATCGGCAGCTGCAGTGTCTGCGCTGACCAGATAATCAATCAGCTGCTCCATCTTGCTTATCTCGTGTTGTTTTTCAGCCAGCTTGCGGTTTGCCGTTTCAGACTGTTCGCGGGCCTCATGCAACTGGGTTTTTGCCTCACGCAACAGTCGGTTTGCTTCATTGAGTCTGCGGTTTGCTGACTCGCCGCAGCTTGCATCCCGGGAGACAGGCTTTTCACTGGATTCGACACCGGCTGCCTCCGATCGCAGTTTCAGGTTCTGTGCTTCCAGTTGCTTGATGGTGTTTTGGTAGGCCGAAGATTTTTGCGCGGCGGATTCTCTTTGTGAGACCAGCTTTTGACGCAGGCTTTCGAGTTCCTGTCTGGTGGCAGGGAGTTGCGCGGCTTTGCGGTGGACGCTGGCACCCGACAAGTGCGACAACATATGTACTTCCCCGTAAAGGTGTTCGAGCAACGCGGTGCGACAGGCGGGGTGGGTTGCGATTGCCCACAAGGTGCCGGCCACCTTACCTAGTGCCACCTGAGTGTCCCAGTGAGTTGACAGTTCTGCCACTGTGGAGAGGCGTCGTGCCTGGTTGATATCGATACGAAATTGCTTATCCAGCAGCTTCTGCGTCTGGCGTGCAATGATGCTGGAGGCCTCGGAGGCCTGACCAACAAAAAACTGGTGCAGCGCGTAGTCAGATTTCCCGTCGACCTGATACTGGCATTTCCGACCCATTGCCTTGACGTCCTGCAAGGTCAGACAAGTGCCTATGATCAGGCAATGGCACGAACCCGGTAGATCCCACAGCTTGCGACGCTTGCTTCTGCATTGATCAGCAACAGGGAGTTGCTTGTTAACCGTGAGCGCTTGCGGTGCCAATGGCGTCTTTATTCGATTCATTTCGGGCTCTGCACCTGGCAATTGGTGTATTTATTGAAAATGAATAAGAAATGTATTGAGAATAGGAATGATTCGCATTACGATTGAATTGTAGAGTGATTTAGTAGGTTATTGCAAGTATGAAGATCAATAAATTTTCTCGATCCGGTGCGATGGGCAGGTGAGTCGCGCTGTGCAGACATCTTTGGCTTCAGGTGATCAGATGAAACAAGCACTCAAGCCCGGCCAGAGCCAACCCGGCGCCGGATGCATGCTGAAGGTGGCGGTGTCCGAGCAATTGATTCTGAAATTGCTGGCAGACGGTGTGATTACCGCCAGCGACATTAACTGCCTGGATCAGGCCAGTAAGTGTTGCCTGCGGCGGCTCTGCAAGCGCAGTTGCGCTGATTGCATCTACCGAAACAGTGGTTCTCTATAGTTTTTTCCCGGTAATTTTCAGCAAATCTCTTTGTTGAATAAGTCATTTTCAAACGCTTAAAAAGGAAATCTTCAATGCTCTCTTGTCACCAATCTTTGCTGCTGGCCGTGTGTATTACGGCAGCCAACGCGCCTTATGTCGGGGCCACGACCACCCGCGCGTCGGTAATCGAAACCTACAGTGACATTGCCGCCGCTGGCTACGCGGATTCGCTAAGTACGGCCGAAGCACTTCGAACCGCCATCGGGGTGTTGATCGACTCACCGACACAGGAGACCATGGCGTCAGCAAGGCAGGCCTGGTTGGCGGCACGCGTCCCCTATCAGCAAACCGAGGTTTATCGCTTTGGTAATGCGATCGTCGATGAATGGGAAGGCAAGGTAAACGCCTGGCCGCTGGATGAAGGGCTGATCGACTATGTCGATGCCAGCTATGGCGTAGCGTCGGAAGATAACGGCCTGTATACCGCAAATGTGGTCGCCAACAAGTCACTCAGCGTTAATGGCCAGTTTGTCGATGCCGGGCAGATATCGCCTGCGTTGCTCAGTGAGCAACTTCAGGAGGCGGGCGGTATTGAATCGAATGTTGCGACCGGCTATCACGCCATTGAGTTTCTATTGTGGGGGCAGGATCTGAATGGTGGCAAGGCAGGTGCCGGGGCTCGCAGCTATACCGACTATAGTCTGGATAATTGCAGTAACGGCAATTGTGACAGACGTGGCCAGTATCTGACAGCTGCGGCCGATCTGCTGATTACTGACCTTGAATATATGACAGATGCCTGGGGCGTCGGGGGTGAGGCGCGTGGTGCGCTGGATGCTATGGGTGAAGATGCAGCGTTGTCGGCGATACTTACCGGGATGGGATCGCTGAGCTATGGTGAGTTGGCAGGTGAACGTATGCAGTTGGGTTTGATGCTGCATGACCCGGAAGAAGAGCATGATTGCTTTTCTGACAACACCGCAGCATCGCACTTTTATGATGGTCTGGGTATTCAGAATGTATTTGTCGGGCGCTATGTGCGTGTAAACGGTTCTGTTGTCAGCGGACCCGGGGTGCAGGCGTTGCTGACTGCTACGGATAAAGCGCTGGCGGATGAGCTAACCAATGATATTGACGACAGTGTCAATGCGTTGAATTTGGTATTGCAAAGCCAACTCGACGGCAAGGCCTATGATCAGCTCATTGCCGAAGGTGATGCCGCGGGAAATGCACTGGTGCAAACCGCAATCGATGCATTAATCAAGCAAACGCGTGGTATAGAACGAGCGATTGTGGCGTTTGGTATTGAAGGTTTTGCTATAGAAGGCTCAGACAGTCTGGATGATCCGTCAGCAGTATTTGCAAACTAGCGGGCGCACCGATCATGTCCAGGGAATCCAGCGCGGCAATACGCCGCGCCTGTGTGTGGGGCGGCGCAAGTATGCTTTTAGCAGGCGTTGGGGTTGATGCTACCGGTGGCTCGTTACCGCAGCCGTCCAGCCTATGGCCGGATCAGCCGCGAGTACGCTCGGTATTGAACCCCACGACTGACTTCAGTAAGGCTGAAAAGTATGAGTTGATGCAGAGCGGGGCTGGCTCTTCAAAAAAGGCGTTCAATCAAAACGCTTACTCACAAGAGACGCAAACTCTAGATTTTGCAGGCTTGCAGCGTTTTAAATTAGGCAATGCCTTGTTTAACAAGTTCTG
>CALKXD010000202.1 GCA_938003855.1 uncultured Granulosicoccaceae bacterium
ACGACTCGCAAAATCCAGCCCTTCCGCCAATGCCTGACACAATCCGATGACGCAGATCTGATTAGTCATTTTACTAATCTGGCCTGCACCTGACTCTCCCATCAGTGTCACCCGTCCAGCGTAACTCGCAAGGACGGGTTCGACTATTGACAGGGCATGGCGGTCACCACCCACCATGATTGTCAACGAGCCCGCACGTGCGCCATCAACGCCGCCGGATACCGGGGCATCGAGAAAAAAAGCACCCGAAACCGCGATCTGATCAGCAACTTCACGAGCCACCTGCGCGGACGTGGTGGAATGATCTACCCAGACAGCCTCTTTAGCGATCACCGGTTTGAGTTCACTCAGTACCGCACGCAGTTCTTTATCCGCTGGAAGCGAGGTGATCACCAGGGACGCACCATCCACCGCCCCGGCTATACTGGTTGCTGCCGTACCACCGTGCTCTGCAACCCAGCGCTGCGCCAGATCGGCGGTAATATCGTAGACGGTGACATCGTGCTTCAAGTGTGCCGCCATTGGCCAGCCCATCCGCCCCAGACCGATAAATGCAACCTTCAACGGACTCGTCATACCGGGACTCCGGGAGCACCACGATCACTTAAATCAAAGCCGTTAGCTAATCTGGCGTTAACACGCCCGCCAGTGGCCATCGCCAGAATAAAGACTAATTCATCCGGGCGCGGGCCGTCGGCAACACCGGCTTCAAGCGCATCATAGTGGCTACCCACGTAAGACCAGGCCAGGTGCGTCAGCGGCACATCCAGCCGTGTTCCCGGCGCGCCGACTTTTTTCGTCGATGCAACAATCGCCTCACCGCGGCCAATAGCCGCACGCATACCACCACCGCCCGGTATATGCCAGATGGCCCCGTGTTCTATCTCGCCGCCAACGCCTACTATCGCGCCCTTGCCGTAACTTTCAATGGCAGATGCATCACCACCCAGGTGGCCGATGAGCTTTTTGCCAAGCTGCTCGCCCAAGGCAAAAAGCTCGTCAGTCGCAGGGGCAAAGTCTTCGACATACCGGCCAACATAAGGATTACTGACGACAGCAGCGATAGACCCTTTGAGCAAGGGCTGCGGTGGTGGCGGACCAAATTCGTGATGAACCTCTTCCACGCCCACAATGATTTTTCGAACCTTAAATTGCATAGGTTTTTATCCTCCGATGGTGTACTACCCGGGTCCAGTATACGCATGACACCAGTCACTCTCCAACTATTGCCAGCGCCGATGACCGGAACAGCCGGATGTCTGTGTCGAGCAGGTTATTGCCGGCCGGCAGTAGAAAACAGCGGCGCACCAGATCCTTTGCCAGGCTATGGATGTTCTCAGAGAACTCTATAACTTCGGAGCGGCAGATATAAGCCCTTCAATGCCGGATCACCCTCGCGGGTACACTTTCACCATACTGAGATGGTAACCAACACAGCAGGCAGGAACACCGAAGCGCTGCATGCGTAAAGACTCAAAGCCACAGAGCACTAATGCACATTCAATGCAGTACTAGTCACATGCCAACTATTTTATCCAGCACACGTAACCCAGACACAGCGCCTCGCTGGAGTACAATCAAAACGCCGGCCTGCTCAAGCCTACCGAACCCGTGACGGCAAAGTCCGGCCAGTGAAAAACCTGCGCTCCCTGTAGACGGCATTCATTCAACATATGACTGACCATTGCATCGATACGCAGCCGCAGAGCAGCCGGCAGCATGCACGCAATCAGGACAGCTTTATAATCGCTTCGTGTTCAATGACGCACACCGGTGTGCCATTGACTGTAAAGCGCATGTCAACCAGGGCACGCTCGCCTGCGCGCGTGTGAAATCTTTTGACTAATTTTGATTCTATACTGACGGTCTCACCGGGTCTGGCTATTCCCTGATGAAAAATCTTGCTGCGGACATGGACCCAGGGCCCGGTAACCAGAGTCTGAATGAAAACCTCGTTGGCAAGATTCAACCAGGTGACAGGAGGCACGATACGTTGGTCGGCATAAACGGCAAGGTCATCACCGGCTCGCACACCGTAGTCCATGTGTGACTGGTTCAGCTGCACGGCAACTGGCGCGAGTGCATCGCCTTCGATGGACGACGGAGCCGCAGTCTCGCGCCATAGCGCGAGTGTGGCCCGGGTGTCACCCGCCACTTGTGCAGCGATCACCGGGCCATCGTGACCGTCGGTGGTGGTGATTGTGCAATCGACGCGGTCCTCGTCAAACACCGGCTGGCGCAGACGCAATTCACCGCCACCGCGGGTCAGCCAATCCGGGTTCCAGGCTGCGACCGGTGGGTGCGTTAGATAGGCATAGACCGTGGTGCCGGCGACAAGCGCGCGCGGGAATCCAGCAGCACGCGCGCCGGCGTCCGTATGAACAGGATTATCAGCGTGATCCGGCAGGTTGACCGCTGTTGTGGACCAGGTGGTGAGATCAGTCATGGTAAGGTTTCCTCCGGTCGATTGAATTGGCCCCGGGAGCACCATTGACGGTGAACGCGCCGACCTCCGGGCAATCAACCTTGTGTGATAAAAAACAAACGTACTTTATTTCAGCAGGTTGTTATCGACGGATCAGGCAACCGGCACCAGTGGCGAACAATCAACCGGCGGATAATCAAAGCGTCTACAACACAGCCGCAGGACCTCTCTATAGGCCGTTGCGAATCCATTGAGCCCGCTCGCCGCGTTGCACAACAGCACGAACGTTCTCGTGAGCCCATTCCCAGATCCTGGCTGTGGTATCGCTGGCCACCCCCGCCACATGGGAAGTTAACAAACAATTGTCCAGCGCCAGTAATGGATTGTCAGGCAGAATGGGCTCAACCTCAAAAACATCTATCGCGGCTGCTGCAAGGCGCTTATTGATTAACGCATCTGCCAGGGCCTGCTCGTCTACAACACCACCACGGGCGCAGCAGATTAACATGGAACCAGGACGCATCATGCCCAGCGCCTCTGCGTTGATCATGTTGCGCGACTGATCATTGAGGTCAACGCTGATGTTTATAAAGTCCGCCTCACGGTATAGGGTTTCCTTGTCTACCTTGCGCGCCCCCAGACGCTGCGCGAGTTCGGCATTGATATCATCGTGTAAGTCGTTGTACATCAGGTTCATCTCGAACGCGTGGGCGCGTTTTGCCAATGATGAACCGGTATTGCCAAAGCCGACGATCCCCAGTGATTTTCCTTTCAGCTCAAAGGCGCTGCCGGTTAACTTACGTGCAGACAGCCAGTCAGCAGATTTTGTATAGGATTGCGCTTCGTTGAGGCGTTTGGCAAGTGACAGCATGAACGCCATCGAATGCTCGGCTACGGCTTCCTTATTGACCCCTTCAAGGTTGCATGCTGGAATATTTCGACTGGCAATGGCCTTGAGATCCAGAGTCTCATAACCCACCCCCAGCCTCTGCACGATCTTCAGCTTAGGTGCAGCAGCGAGTATCTGCTCGTTAACCGGCTCCATACCAATAATGAACGCATCGATATCTGCAAGCTTCGCAAGATCCTCGTCGGTGTAGAGACCATCGTCCCCTACCTGGATCCGAATACCCTCCACATCATCCGGGGTGATATCTTCAAGGTCTGGACGTACCCGCAGCAAATAGGCAATTTTCACAGTATTCATCTTCGTTGAGACCCGTGTATGCACAACTGCCGTCAAGCGCAGCCGGCGCGATAGCAAAATTATAACGTATTCGATTGACGCCTGTGTAAACCGGTATTGTGGACCATCGCTGCACAGCTGTACCGCTGGACCGGACGTATCCTCATGCTGCCACTGGTTGTGATTAATTTCGGGGGTTTATCGGTAATACAGAGATTGTAACCTACAGCGATAAAACACACACGAAGGCCCGCAACCGGGAGGTTCAACCAAATTTTACGACTCTTTACGCACAATACCGGGTATGTGCCTCATCACCTTTGCCGTCAATACTCGAACCAACACTGGATCCATGCGGTCGTAGTTATCCGCTATATCAAGACACACCAGTTTCTTCCCCTTAAGCTGGGTACTGAACTTTTTTGATACCTTATTACGGTGTGTTTTTTCCATCACAAAGATGATGTCAGCCCATTCGATGAGATCGCCGCTCACCACGGTATCGGCATCATGATTGGTACCGCATCCAATGGCATCAATACCCCCATACTGTGAAAACAACTCTTCACCGGTAGGACTTCTCAGCCTGTTTTCACTACAGACAAACAGTAAATTCATTACTCAATACTCACGACAAAGACCACTGAACACACCCAAAAAAGGCTGCATTGAAATAATGGCGAGCGCCTGATCAGCGTTTCATCCGGGTTGTTGTAGATCACTATAATCACCGGGCACCACAGAATAACACCTGGCTGGCCCCGTTACACCGTTGTGTTTTAGCTTATTGCGAAACAAACCCTCGTCTAATCCGCCAAGTCTTTCCGCTACTTTGTTGCTCCCGTGATTGTCGGGGTGGACATGAATTTCGATTCTCTGGAAACCCAGTTCCTTGAAAGCAAATTCTATGACCAGACGCGCGGCAGTGGTACATACTCCTGAATTAAGCGCTGACTTTCTGACCCAGTAGCCCAGATTACCAACCATGTGCTGAGGGACTACCTGGTTGATTCCAGCACTGCCTAGAATTTCACCACTTGTGCTGTCCTCTATGATAAACCGGTAGTCGCTACCATCAATCCATGCCTGTGTTGCAGAGTCTGCCCATTGTATTGCATCGTCGAGGGTGTAGTCAGCGGTACACCAGGGCAGCCACGCCCCGACATGTTCAACCGACTCGTGCACCGCTGAATAAAAAGCCCTGGCGTCTGACGCACTGAATTTTCGAATTGCAACGTCCACTGTTTTCTCCTGCAGTTTTGACAGCAATGCCCCAACTAACACCTATGGTATTTGTGCTTAGCTGCCTTGCAAAGACACCGGTCAAGGATGCACCACTGTGAACGACCTGCCGGTGGCAACTCCACTGTGGCCACCTCTGCAACGGCAGTCAAATACCGTCCACACTGGCTTATTCATCGCCGACACCAGTCACGACGGCACTACCGTCACTGCGATCAGACATACCCTTGTACCGCCACGTCAATAAGTACCGGCTCGTCGCCGGCAATTGCGTCAGCCATCGCAGCATCAAAGTCCGCAGGCGTTGCAGCCACGATGGCACGCATGCCGAAACCTTCGGCAAGTTTTGCGGGATCAATAGCAGGCTGCTGAAAATCCATACCAATGTACTCTTCATTATTGTGGAACGATTTCAAACGCTGTTTAATAATGCGGTAGCCGCCGTTGTTGGCAATAATAAATATCATTGGCAGCTTCTGTTTGGCAGCACTCCACAGCGCCTGAATACTATACATTGCACTGCCGTCACCGATAATAGCCACGACGCGTGATTCAGACTGTGCCAGCTGCACACCCACAGCAGCGGCGATACCCCAGCCGATACCACCGGTATAGTTGCCGAAGTAATCATAGCGATGGCGGAACGGCAGAAAATTCAGCAGCGGGTAGGCGGTTGTCAGCCCCTCGTCGACGACGATAGCGTTGTCAGGCAAATGGTCCACCAGGCTCATCATCAGCCAATCGGGTGCCATCGGGCTTGCGTCGGCGTTTTTCATCGCAGCCTGACGCGCCCGGTCGCTTCTGGCACTCCAGTTAACAGATTCCAGCGCATCCAGTGAGGCTGCTGCCCGCGCTGCCAACGCAGTACCGCCCTGTTCGGTCAAGGCAAGTGTAAGATCAGGCAGCGTGTGCTTAACATCGGCTCGAATAGCGATTTCGGCAGCGTAGTTCTTACCGAGCTCCCAGTCGCGTAATCCAATCTGTACTACCGCCGTGTTCTGAGGCAGTGGGTCGATCTCACTGTACACCGACATCCGCAGTACATCAGCGCCGACGCAAATCAGTAGATCATGCTTGCTCATCACCTGGCGTACATACGCCTGATCGCGATTCAACGATCCCATATAGGCACGATGCTCTGACGGAAAGTGCGAGCCGGTATTAACGGTCTGCTGATAGACAGGCGCGCCCAGCACAGTTGCGAACTCTGCGATTTCTTCGAACGCATCACTGGCGACAATTTCATGTCCCGCCACAATCACCGGTGAGGTTGCTGCTAGAATACGCCGTGCCAACGCTTGTACAGCTTCAGGTGCGGGACGAGTAGCAGTATCAACACGGGTTGCACTGCCCAGATCGAGAGCGGCTTCTGTATTGAGAATATCCCCCGGTAACGAAATAAACACCGGACCGGTCGGCTCAGTGAGCGCCACCTTGGCAGCCCGATGCACAATACGGGGAAGATCTTCGATACGGGTCACCTCTACAGCCCACTTAACTACCGGCGTTGCAATAGGTACCAGCGGCGCATACAACAGTGGCTCCGTCAGTCCGTGTCCCTGCTCCTGCTGACCGGCGGTAATTAACACTGGCGAGCCGGAGACATGTGCCGTGTACAGCGCCCCCATGGCATTACCCAGACCGGGTGCGACATGGACATTGCAGGCCGCCAGTTTGCCGGACGCTCTGGCGTAGCCATCGGCCATTGCCACGACGACTGACTCCTGCAAACCCATTACATAACCTATGTCTGTCTGTTCTGTCAGTGCGTGCATGATCGGCAACTCGGTAGTGCCGGGGTTACCAAACAACGTAGTGACACCTTCATCGGCAAGCAGCGCCAGAAACGCGCTGCGGCCACTGATCTGGTTGGTATCGGAGTTATCGGCCATTGCTTTCCCCGGGGTGTTCCAGCGCCTCGCCCTTTGGCAGGCGCTTAACTCTCTGACTGGTTGGCAGCAACAGACACACGCCGATACCGGGCGGCTGTAGCACTACTTAGCACCAGTTAGCGCCAGACTATTCAACAGCCGCATGACAACTTGACGCATTTGTCTCAGCCGGCAGGTCCAGCGCCGGATTGCGATCAAAGAAGCCAGCCGGATGTAATTTGAAGCCGGTACGAACCACCGGTTGCACCGGATAATCCTCCAGACGCGGCATGTGGTTTATGCCGAACACCGGCCATGCCACCAACGGCACACCGTCAATGGACCGCGCCTCCTTAGTCCATACAGCCAGTCCGTCACTACCATCGGACTGGTTGACAAACTCGCCAGCCGGATAACGCTGTTGAGCATCGTCTGCGGTTATCCAAAGCTGATTGTAGGTAAAACCCATGCGCTTGCCGGTCGGACTGTCCGGTCGCACAAATGATCTCACCGCGCCGGAAGATTCAAGCTTATAAGCGGTTGGATGTCCCATCGCATTTCTGCCATCGGCACTGACGAATTTCCAGTAGCGCTCTGCGTCGGGGTCACGTGGGCGGCCACACTGTTCTGACAACCGTGTTTCGCGTTGATAGAACGCATTGCCGTAGGGGTTATCCGGACCTTCCGGCTCGACGATGGTATCGCACTCAATGACAGAGTTGTTGTCACCGTCAATAGCCATATCGAGCTTCGCACAAAACAAATGCTGGTGCATTTGCCCGACCACGCCGGGCGCTACTTCCAGACCATATTTCTGCGGCGTACCGGGGACACACGCGGCAGTGTTGATAATGCCGGTGGCTTTCATTTCAAACTCAATGGACCCGTCCATATGAAAGTACCAGTAAGATCCGTATTCGTAGTTACCGACCGTTGCAATAGTCGAGATCACCAGTCTGCGGGCACGGCGCACTTCGGTATTTTCGGTGCGAAAATCGTAGTGCTTCCACAGGATTCCGTCATCTTCTTCGTGAATGCAGATGGCGTTATCTATTTTCATGGGCTCACCGTTGATATCTGACATCAACGCGTCCATGTAGTGAATCACCCCCAGACAATCGCAGCCTAGCGCCAGTGAATTACATAATTTACCGATGCCATACTCACCAATATCAAAAACGCTCTTGCGTGCATGGTTCGGCAGCGGGCTGCCATAGGGCACCACCATCTCTGCCAGCGCCGCGCGGTATAGCACACTACGCCCGGCAAAGCTCATATTGTGAAGCGTTAAGCCTTCACGGGCATTAAACCCTACATGAATAGACCAGTCATGCCATTGGATACAACGATTGTTTATAGAAAATGACACACCCTGCGGTTGCTCAACATCAATGGGCTTAAGATCACTACGTGGTGACCCATAGGCACCCTCAGTGTAGTTGGCAGGAATGGCCGGTACAGGTGTATCACCATGATCTTCAATTCGCAGGACCGTGAGATTTTTAATATCGATAACCGGATTCAGGCCTTCTATCGGATGTGCATACTGGTTTTCCCCGATCGTCGGCCGGTGCCAGCAAAACGCATAGGAAATATGTTTGTCCTGCTCATCGGCAGCTGGCAGACTGCCCGCCGACCAGGGATCGACACATACTTGTTCAGGATCAGCAATTCCTCGTCGTTTACAGGCGGCGATGAAGTCGGGGTGACGTTTAACGGCCTGCTCTATTTCTTCAAACTCTTCGAGTTGAATCGTCGGACGCGCTGTCGCATGCCGGGTACGGGCTAACACCGAGCCGTCTGACAGCGACACGATAAACGCCTCCACACCAATGCTTCCGATGCGGTACACATTAACGCGTGCCTGGCGTTGTATTGTATCTCCCGCAGCGAACGCCCTGACCACTGCTCTGGCAGGTTCGAGCAACTCGATTATTTCTATTCGCAGCGTAGCGGGGTTGTCGACCGCTTGCCTGACGATAGAGGCGGCCGTTCGAATCTCGTCGCCGGTTAGCGGATCGAGCGGATGCACGACCGCAGGTTGCGGCAGGCCCGCGTCTCGAATGGAAGCTTCAGTTGTGCTCAAACGATTCTCCAGATTGATCATCAATACAAGTCAGGACTCATGACGGACCGTAGCCGAATTGGCCTGCTTTGCCAAGTCAGAGGAGCCGCTGGCTGTGCCGTACAGCCGTCGCCGGATCGACACCGGATCACACAGCAAGCGGTGTTACCCGCAATGCCTCGACACTGGAAAAAAGTAAGCAGAGCCACGGCGTGTGTCCCGACGGGTTTCCGTGCGCTATGCTGTGCAATTGCGCAGGGAATGACGGCTAATTTCACTTCATACTGAACCCCGCAGTCGTTTCCGGTGTCCCAAACACTGCCGAACACCCGCAGATCGGACCGGTATGCCCGACCGGGTGTTGGCGGGTTCTGACGATCAGCAACAGTCGTTCGCAAGTTAACATCACAGACAATGATCCCCGCAGTCAGAATCAGGAATCGCCCGTACTTTATGAATACTCGTTTTTTACTCTCCGCTGTTTTTGCAGCAGGCGTGGGTTCAGGCTGGTTGGGAAAAACCTGGTTCGGAACCCCGCAGACAGAATCAACCGACCAGCCATTTATCAGTCATCAACAAGTAACACCCACGGCCAACCACAACGACCGGGATCTCACCCCCGCTCTGGACGCAACGATCACCCGGTCGAATGAGACATCGTCGGTCAATGTCGATTTCTCTGACCCGTTTGCCCCTCGGGCGCAGACGCAGCCATCAACATTGACAGTCACCGACTCCCGCACTCATGTTCAATTTACCCGGCTGCTGCAGGACCGGCGCTACGCTGACGCTGTGGCTCTGTATCAGGAGACAACCCGACACAATGAAACTGCAGCAACTCAGTTAAAACGTGAATTACTGAACCATTTAAGCACTTTGTCGAGCAACGGCAACAGCCGGGATTTTTCCGAGTTGATCGACAACTACCTGTCTATATACTACGACGATATCGATATTCTTTTGCTGCTGGCCGAGTTCAACCAGGCCAATAGCAGCTTCCTTGAAACGGCAGACGTCTACCTGCTGGCAAAAAACTACGCCTACAATATTTCAGATCAACAGAATCTGCTCACACATTTCAACGGCTTTGTGAAAAACGCAGACCAGATTTACACCAGTCAACAAGACTGGCTATCACTGATCAACTTGTATTCGCATATTGAAGCACTGGGCTTGATGACCCCGTCTCATCAATACGGGCAGGCCCTCGCCCACCTCGGCAACGGCGATCGATACTCAGCGATGGAACTGTTAGAGCAAATCTCAACCGACAGCCTGATAGGCAAGCAGGCAACAATAGCGCTGCGGGAGCTATCTGCTAATAGCGAAGCGACGGCCATCAGCAGCAATGCTATCAGCGCGGAGGCCGATACTATCGCTTTGCAGCAGCGGGGAAATCAATATCTGGTCAATCTAACGGTTAATCGTCAGGACAACGTCAACTTACTGATTGATACCGGCGCTTCTATGACCACACTATCACAGGCGTCGTTTTACGCATTAAGCACCAACGGTGACGCGATAGAACAGGACCGTAGAGTATTTCATACTGCCAACGGAGTCGCCCAGGGAACCGTTTATACAGTGCCGGAAATCAACCTTGGCCCTTATCTGCTAAAAGACACGCAAATCGCCGTACTTGACTTCGACACCGTTCAGGGCATTGACGGACTTCTAGGCATGAACGTCTTAGGCCAGTTCCGTTTTCAGATTGATCAGGAGAACCGAAGCCTGCTGTTAAACCGAAAGCAATAGTCGGCACCCTCAGCGTGCGATCAACAGACAGGCTGTTACGCGCAGACGGAAATGGCACGGTTGTGAATCACCTCTATAAACCGGCATTACTGAGCCAGACAGAACATCCGGACTTGTCGTTTAACCTTAAACGATTTACCGACTACAGTGCGCCAACCCTGCACGACCGAAGCACCTCAACGCTGATCATGACGGGTTGGCCGTGTTCCGGCACCCGGACTTTTCAATTGCCTTCGCGCAGAAAATCAACATACAACGCCGTAGCACCAGCCACTGCTACCGGCATAATAAAGAGATTAACGAGCGGTATCATACTGAGCAGTGCCACGGTAGATCCAAACCCGTACGCCACTTTGCGCCGCTTGCGCATAGTGCGACGGACATCTTTGAATCCCGCACCATGATTCCCCAGTGGATAGTCCATATACTCCAACGCGAACATCCAGGCACCAAACAAAAACAGCAGCAACGGTGCGACCAGATTAATCAGCGGTACAAACTGCAGCAGCAGCAAAGGGATGATACACACCAGCAGATAGAGTAGCTTTGACAACTCAGAGCCCATCACCCTTGGCATGCTTTTGACCAATGTCAGCCATGCCGGAGCGGGCGATGCCACCTGCCCCGTCAGATTAGCTTCAACACGCTCAGCCAGCAAACCATTAAATGGTGCACCAATAAAATTGGCAACGAGAGTAAAAACAAATGCCAGCGAAAAAAACAGCACCAACGACATCAGCCAGCGCAGCAGCGTTTGCAGTGCACGCACGATCCACCAGTCTCCCCACTGAGAAAAAAATGACAGTGACTCCAGCCACCCGGTGGCCCAGGCATTTACCCACCAACCCACCACGCCGAAGACCATCAGGTTGACCAGCAGCGGCATCAGCACAAAACGCCGCAATCCGGGTTGCCGGACAAGCCGCCAGCCAGTGGCTATGTAGGAGGCCGACCGTATAAAGCCAGGGTTGTTCATCGATAATCTGCCATT
>CALKXD010000203.1 GCA_938003855.1 uncultured Granulosicoccaceae bacterium
GGGACTGAATAGTGTTTCCAATCAGGAAACCCGGCGCTGCATCCGAACCCGGTGCAGAAATTCACGGCCCGACATTCGATAACAACACGTATCCGGTTGCACTTCGTAGCGAGCTATAGGCACTGAATCAGATTTCAATCCCGCAGGCTGTCGCGGTAGACAGCTAACATAGAGGCCACGCCCCATGCAGGTCCGGTTTCTCATTAGTTGCTAGCATCATCACCAACCGCTATGTGTGCCCGCCTTCTGCACGACTCACAGGTCCAGGCACGCACGAAGCTACTGCGCAAAAAATCAGCACTCTCCAACCACTAACGCTCCGGCTCCATTGCGACTGCACAAACTCACAAAAAACACAACAAATACAACACGTTGCATCAGCCTGCCGACTAGCAGGCACCCTCTTTGCATAATCGCGGTTGTACAACCAATCCCTCATGGCGGCCGCTGCGGTCAATATCACAGAGGTTACTGCAGATGATCAATAAATGGCTTGCCGGTGTAATACTCGCGACCTCGACTTCCACCATTGTGCCAGCCGCTGAGCCGTGGCTCTATACCAGTCGCATCGGCGGCACTTTTGTCTATAACCAAATGAGTGAATCGGATCTAACCTCACTCATTGAACAGCGCGCTGCGGAAAACGTCAATGTGCTGGAAATGGACAGCCGCCTTTCCTACTACCTCACTGATACTGAGTTCGACACCGAAGTTGCGTTCCTGGATCAGGCCGCCACGCTCGCACATCAGCGCGGCCTGAAAGCCGTCATCTACTATCCCACTCTGGAAGTGCTGACCAAGGATGGCGTAACGGCCCAGTCGACCATGGCCAAAGATCATCCAGACTGGTTGCAACGCGGTATCGACGGTACTGCGAATGTTTTCTATGGTGGACAAGAAGTCTGGGTTAACCCCGGTGAGGAAAGCGCCTGGCTATCTCCGAATACAGGCTATCTTGACTATTTTATAGATCGAATCGAAAAACTCGCCGCAACCAATCTGGATGGCGTATGGCTGGACGTCCCTGTGTATCTCGACACCGGTGTCCGGTGGGCAGGCGCCGAACCGGCCGCCGCCGCCGCTTTTGCCGATTGGAGCATTGCGGAAGGACTGAATAATGGCAATGGCTATACCGTCCCTGCCACTGAGAATTTTAACGATCCGGGCTGGCGTGCCTGGATTAAATGGCGCCAGATCAACCTGGCCGACTTCCTCGCAAAAGTTCAGCAGGCAGCGGCACAGATAAACCCTGACTTTGCGGTGATCATTGAGAATTATCCAATGGACTACATGGATAGCGCTCTGGTTGGTCTGGATGCTACCGCAGTGGCCTCGTCAGACAATCTGATTCATGTCTGGGAAGCCGACAGCGTTTCAAACACCCAGGCCATGAAATGGTCAGGCCCCGACGACTTTGAAAACAAAATCGCCATGCTTAAGTGGGGCAAAAGCATTCACGGCTCTCAACCCTCGTGGAGCTTTTCCTACGGCAACGAGCCGCTCGATGCCGGCCTGACACTATCCGCGGTCGTTGCCACTAACAATGCCCCGTTTGAATCAAAAACGCCCGGTATGCTAACGACAACAGACACCGCATTACGACGCAACTGGTTCGGCTACCTGCGTGATCACGAAGACGATTTGCTGGCCGTCGAGCGCAGTGCTGAGGTCGGCGTCTGGTACAGCTCGGCGACACGTGATTTTCAGGACTACATCGAAGGTGGCGGCTACAGTATGTACTCCGTGACCACTCCACCGAGCCCCGATCCCGACTGGTGGGCTGACCGCACATCCCACAGCGTTGTCTCAACACCACACCTGGGCGGGTACCGTGGCTTGTCCGCCGCGATGATACGGCTTAACATCCCCTATCAGGTCGTGATCGGACGCGACAACGGTCCAACCGACAACCTCACTAACTTAGACGTGCTGATGCTGCCCAGTGTCGGTGCCATGTCAGATGCGGATGTCACCGCTATTGAACAATACGTCAGCACAGGCGGTGTGGTCATCGCCACCGGCCGCCTGCCCGCCACCATGGACGAATTCGGACAAACCCGAACAAGCCCGGCACTGAGCAATTTGTTTGCGTCTGACGGTTCCACCACGGCAAGAGTTAATCGCTACGGGGATGGTCTGGCTATCTACCGGCCCGACATCACCGGTGCCAGTCTGTTTGGCGAACAGCTCGACCAGACACAGGCGGCGTTGACCCTCAGCAGTGTCGAGCAGTTGGTTCGCATCCATGTTGATGAGCCCTTTACACTCGAAGACGGAGAGGACCTCTATGTTGATCGTGCTGTTGTCAGCGACAACGAACACATACTCTATCTGGTCAACTACAGCGGTTTGCAACAGCCGTTAGTAAAGTCAGTAAAAACTGCTGTTATTCACTATAAGGCACCCGCGGGACAACGCGTTGTCAGTGTGCTGGCAAGCTCGCCCGACACCGATGGCTTAAACGGTTTTGCCAATGCAGTTGATCAGGGCCACGGGGTGTTTCGCATCGAAGTACCGGTTGATCAGTTTACCATGCTGGAGATTGCGCTGGAGCAATCCACACCACCGGCAGAAGTGGACTACGCAGGACCACAATTTGAAGACAGCACTCATGCCGAAGCCGCCCGTGCCGGTCTGGATTTTGTTCTCGATAAAATGCGCAACGCCAGCCTGCCGGAGCCAAATCGCTTCGGTGTTCATACAAATTTCATCGACAACTTCGACTCAACAGAAATCTATACCGGTGGCCATCATGTCACCGGAGAGCATATGGGCCTGCTGTTACGAACATCTGCCTGCATGAATGACTCGACGGCGTTCGCCGAGGCCTACCGCTACGTCAGTGAGGTTATGTACTCGCCGCTGTACCATCTGCCCAACTGGTCTATCGATAAAAACGCTCAGCGCCCTTTCCTTTTTTACGATGATTTTCGTGGCAACTGGTTAAACGCCAATGCCCCGCTCGATGACCTGCGTGTGATACACGGTCTGATTGACGGCTATGAGAACTTTGGCGACAGTGCATCAAATGAACTCGCCAACAACATGCTGGAAGGTCTTTACTGGACTACAGTAACCGACCGCAACAGGGGTCTCAACACTGAATTTCCAGAGTATGCCGGTGGCCTGTTAGGGTTTGCCTGGGACTGGAGTGAGATTGATGACAGCAATCTAGAGCCACCGGCCAGTGCCAGCGGACTCGGCTGGCTGGGCACCGGCCTTATACCGGTAGACTATCAGGATCTGGGCGCGATCGCGCATGCAGCACAGCGCGATCACCGCTGGGCAGGCGTCCTGCAATCAACCACCCGCTTGCTGCTGGATTCAGAAATCAACCTGTCCGGGCTGTTCTATAACGGCTATCGCCCCGATGGCACATTCACCGGTGACTTTGAATACCAGGGATCGCGACGTGGTCAGCACCTGAAGGTGATTCAGGTACTGTGGACAGCAATACATCTGGCGCGGGCGTCAAAGTCCGACACTGACGCCCTGAGCGACACCGAAAAATCGCTGGCCGGCGAATCGGCTGCACGCAGCCTGGCATTCTTTAAAACATTTTACACAACAAACAATCGGGTACCCGAATACCTGAAATTCTCCGGTGCCGATGTTGATGACTGCGTGAGCAACCAACCGGCAGACTGTCTGGATCGGCAGAGCGAAGCACTGTTTGCCGGTGAGTCCAGAATCTATGCACAGATTGCACGCCTTGCGCTGTTACTTGGCGATAAAGAATTTTCCACTCGACTGATCGACGAGCAGCTTATACCCGACCGCATCAGTGACCCGACAGATCCACTGTACGGAATGATCGGTGTGTCGACGGCGACGACCGGGGATGCCGAGGCATGGGATCATCTTGAGGCAGTGTATTCTATCTGTCTGAATGCCGTCAGTGCTGATGAGCCAGACAACCCACAGGGCAATAACACCCCGCCAGTGGCCAACAGTGACGCATTTGTCACCCCTGAAGAAACGCCACTGCTGATAACGGCTGCTCAACTTCTCGCCAACGACACCGACCCGGACAACGACAGCCTGAGAATTTCCGGTGTACCCGGACGCAGCGCTAACGGAGGCAGCATCAACCTGCAGGCATCCGGTGACTGGCTGTACACACCGCCTTTCGGCTATACCGGCGCTGACACGGTTTCCTATGCGATCAGCGACGGGCGTGGCGGCACCGCGACCGGCGTAATGAATATCGATGTACAGTTAATCGAGAAAACCAACCATTTAACCGAGTCTGTCACTATCCTGACCGGCACACTCTCCTATGGATCTACCGAATTCCTGACAAGCAACGACGCTGACACCTACGATATAGACTCCGCTGACACTGCCGATGGTCAGGTCGTCGATTGGTACATCAGTGCAACAATAGACAAGCGCACCGAGGTTACCCGCCTCAAGGCGACGTATGCCGGTCACTATTCCGTGCCCGGTGTTACCCAGGAAACACTACTGTTTAACTTTGCCACTAACGCATGGATCAGCGTTGATACGCGCACCGTCGGTGACGGGGACGATTCTATAGTTCAACTCGACATCACAGACAATCCGCAGAACTACATCGCTGCTAACGGCGAAACACGTATTCGTATCAAGGGCTCCCATCCATCACTCAATGCCGTCGTGTGGGCTAATTCAGTCGGCTGGCTCGCCTACCGCGCAGAGCAGTCGACCACCAGCAACACGGCACCGACTGCAACTGGCTTGTCAGCCTCGACACCGCTCAACACACCAACCAGCCTGGTACTGCAAGCGACCGACCCCGAAGGCGACCCCCTTACCTTCACTGTGGACTCTCAGGGATTGACGGGATCACTAACCGGCACGGCACCAAATCTCAATTACACGCCACTGTCCGGATATTCCGGAACGGATACTTTCAGCTATACCGTCAGTGACGGACAACTCTCAAGTAATACGGCGGTTGTCACTGTCTCGGTGCTGCCGTCGGGAATCACCAGCAACCTGGCGTCAGCATTGACACTCGATGGTGACCTGAGCGACTGGAGCGGCTACCTGCCGTTTGCTGACGATCCCGATGACGTCAGCGGTAGCAGCGACCCGCTAGACTGGCGTCGGGCGTGGATGGCACACGACGGCGGCAACTACTACATTGCCTATCAGAACGATGGACCGGTCAATACCTCGTGGGGGCAGACAGTCTATATCGACATCGACGACAACCCGGCAACCGGCTTGCAAAACGGCCTCCCACTTGGTGCTGACCGGGTGCTTCAGGGACGCTTTCTTTACGCCTATGCCGGGACTGGCAGCGACTGGAACTGGACCTTTATCACAGAAGTCATCGGTGCGTCATCCAACGGCAACTTCGAGTACCGTATCCCGCGTGCGGCACTGGGTGACAGCGAGCTTCTGACACTTGCTTTCGTCGGATCCAACGAACCATTTGGCGGTACCATCGAGGACCTATACCCCGACACCGTCTACAACGCCTCTGCCACTGACCGCAGCTTCACCTATACCGCAGTGGCTCCGTTCAATACCGCACCACAGGCGTCTGACCTGAATGTTATCGCTAACCCGAACCAGCCTGTCAGTGTATCGCTGATCGCAAGCGATACTGATGGCGATGCATTGATCTATACGCTGCTGTCTCAGCCACAACAAGGCACACTCAGCGGGACCGCGCCGGACCTCAGTTACCTGGCAAACACTGACGCCAGCGGCGAAGACTCATTCACCTTCCAGGTCAGTGACGGCCAGGCAACCAGCCGCATCGCAACGGTCACCATCACAGTGCAGACTCAGTCGGCCATCGCCAGCAATCCGGTAACGCAGTTGACGGTCAATGGCGATCTGACCGAATGGTCAACACTGCAGTACTTTGATGCTGACCCCAACGACATCAATGGTGCGGAAAATCCAGTCGACTACCTTCGCTCAGCGATGGCGCATGACGCGCAGTTTTTCTACCTGACGTTCAGTACCGATAGAAACCTCGAAGCGCTTCAGGACTGGTTGTTTACGATATACATCGACTCAGACATGGATCCAGCCACCGGTTATCGCAGCGGACTGGCCATTGGCGCTGACTACATGCAACAGGGCACCGGAGTCTATAGCTACGCAGGCAACGGTCAGGACTGGACCTGGAGCCCGCACGCCGCATCAATGCGTGGCGCGAGTGGCAGCAACGTCGAACTCTCAATACCGCGTCAGGCGATTGGTGACCCGACCCGGTTGCAGCTGGTGCTGATAGGTGACAACTTCTCTATAGGAGGCGGTGTCGAGGACCTATATCCGGATGGCACCTACAATTCGACAGCTGCAGTGAGGTCACTTGAGTATCAAACAGGTGGCTCCCCCAGTGAGCCGACGGCCTTACAGGCAAATGCAATCAATGACCCGGTATCCGGTAGAGAGGCCCTGAAACAGAACGCAATCCAACCAAATAGACAGCTGCAATCAGGAGCCGTCATTGTCGGCAAAGGTGCCATCAGTATCAGTGGCCTGGTGCTGGTTGCCATTCTTACCCTCCGTCGCAGGCGCTATCGCCGCTGGTGAATCCATGCGTGTTAAGCTGGCAAAACAGGCGCTTGCAATACAAGCGCTTTTGCTAAGCCTCAACAGTATAAGGCCAGCAGACAGGGTGTAGGAGCACCACGAAAATCGCTGTGTGAATCTATAATTTTCAGCATCGTTACCGTGTAAAACAGCTGCACGATATCGATACCTGACATTCACTAACCAGTATACCGACGTGCTGCATCAGCCGTTTTGCTATCGTTCGTCGGTATTACCGGCCGACCCTTACCCGGTCACCGCCTACTCCACCGGCTTGTTCATGGTCCAGTCAAAAGCCCCCTGATCACGCTCCCGCACCGATTGCTTCCAGCCCTCGGTCTCGGATCGTGCTTTAAAGTTCAGCCCTTCCGGACTATGACGCGATATCCCATCAAACACTGTTGCCAGCCGCTGCGTCTGCGTGATAGTCGCCTCCATCGCCTGATTGATAACCATCTTTTGCATCGCCAGCTGATTGATCGGTACTGTTGCCATGCGCTGTGCCATTGCTTCAACTTCAGCGTCGAGTTGTGGCGCCGGCACCGATTTTAATATCAGCCCCATATTCTCGGCTTGTGTACCGTTGATCTTGTCACCGGTAAACAACATGCGTTTGGCTTTTTCCGCCCCTAGACGATACACCCACATAGCCGTAGTGGGTGTACCCCAGACACGAGCCGGCATGTAGCCAATCTGTGCGTCATCTGCCATGTAGGTAAGGTCCGCACAAAGTGCGATATCACTGCCACCTGCCACAGCAAACCCGTGCACTTTGCATATCACCGGCTTCATGGCCCGCCAGATCGACATAAAATGTTGCGTGTTAGCCCACATGAAGTGATAGTCCTGCATCGGATCCCAGGGCATTTCCTGAGTCACCTGATTGCCCTCACCACTGGTCTGC
The DNA here is from genome assembly GCA_938003855.1 of uncultured Granulosicoccaceae bacterium. Lineage (GTDB taxonomy): Bacteria > Pseudomonadota > Gammaproteobacteria > Granulosicoccales > Granulosicoccaceae. The sequence continues at coordinate 7,445 of CALKXD010000203.1, forward strand.
TGTGCGTAGTAGGTCATGTCGTATCCTGCACAAAAAGCACGACCATTACCGGATAGCACCATTACATGAATGCTGCGATCTGCATCGGCCTCTGCCACAGCTGCCGCAAGCTCGGCAGGCAGATCATCATCAATCGCGTTCATAACCTCCGGTCGGTTTAGTACTATCCGTCCGATTCGACCATCTTTCTCAAGCAGTACTTTTTTCATCAGGTATCCATTGTTGTTTATCGTACAGTATAAACAGCAGTCTTGCGGTCATCACGCACTTTAACTATGTCGCGGCACATCGGTGCCGGCTAGCCAAACAGTGTTTCCGCAATTGAGCTGACACAGTGATAAGCCCATCAGTTATGATGGCCTGTCGCACGACCGAAAAACCGAAGGCTTACGGCATTCTCTACGCAGATAAAATATTTACAACACGTGACCACAGGACACAACAATGGATCTCGGACTTACGGGCCGGACAGCACTGGTCACCGGCGCCTCAAAAGGCATCGGCTTTGCCGCAGCAAAAAGTCTGGCGCAAGCGGGCTGTCACCTACACCTCGCAGCACGTACCCGGGCCGATCTCGAATCGGCACAGGCAACACTGACACAGACACACCGGGTCACTGTCGACATACACCCCACGGATCTGTCCGGCGGCGATGCGGCTCGTGCACTGGTCGAGCAATGCAAAAACGTTGACATACTCGTCAACAACGCCGGGGCCATTCCCGGAGGTGACATCCACGAAATCACGGAAGACCGCTGGCGGGATGCATGGAACCTCAAAGTATTTGGCTATCAGAACATGTGTCGGGACATGCTGATGCATATGCAGCAACGCGGACAAGGCGTGGTCATCAATATCATTGGCGCTGCCGGCGAAGCACACAGTCCGGGCTATATTGCAGGGACAGCCGGCAACGCGTCGCTGATGGCAATGACAAGGGCACTGGGGGCAACCAGCGGTGCGCACGGAGTCAGAGTGGTTGGCATAAACCCAGGCATCATTGCGACAGAGCGCATGACGACCCTGCTCCGCGGCAAGGCAGAAAAAGAATTCGGCGACGCAAACCAGTGGCGCGAGCTGATCGACAAAACCTACCCGCCCGGTGAGCCCGCCCACATAGGCGATATGGTGGCGTTTCTGGCTTCCGACCGCTCTGCCAATACAACCGGCACTGTTATTACAATCGATGGGGGATCATCTGCCCGTGGTAACCGCGTGTAGAGGCCCCACACAGATGCCCGACATGCCGGCATTAATCAAGCCAGGCGGGTAGCATAAAACAGCAGCGGGCCGCTCTCTATCTACCAGCGACGCTCCCGCCAAATGCAAGTAACGTATATCAGATAGAAGCTAAGTTACAAACTTCCGGTCCGCCCGCCTCCATTTATTGCACCGGTTACAGAATCGCGGCATCGGCTGCTGATGTCGTAGATTGCAAACGGTAATCGGTGCACACACGATCGAAATTATCGCAGCAATGACTCACATGACCTAACTGCCTTTACCCACCCACACCAAGAACACAAATTAGACGCCTACACAGCGACACTTCTAGATTTTAGCAGTACTATTTTTACCGCACAGCAAGCCGTCGTAACACCCGTCCTCCGATCCAATAGCTCACAGCAGATCATGCGGCAACCTTGCACTGCCTCTAAAACAACGCCTGAGACCCGGTAAAATCCCCACGACATAAAGCCTGAGACTCCGCCGACAAGTTAATTCCAGGCCCGGGTGCAATTAACTGATCACATCATCACGACCTGCCAACCCACTATTTTTCGAAGATTCAATAGGCCTGCCATCCGGGTTGAGCGCATCGATAAAGTGACTCAGTCACTGCCGCAGACAATCAGATCCCGTTAACGCGAGCATCGCCCACACGGGCACAACATCGCGTTACTTTTCGACGTTGCCACGCGCGTTACTCTATAATGACTGGCGTCGCAGGTGCAGCCGCGTGCGTGCAAATATCCACATCAGGGAACTATGAACAAACGGAAAATTGAACATGCACTGGTGGACCTGCTGGCCGATCAGGTCAGGCAGACAACCTTCGCCGGTTGCGCACTCATAGCTCTGGTGGGGGTAACCCTGTGGTACTCCAGTTCTTTCAACAAAGCATTGATCAGCGGCTGGGTTATAACAGGCTTTGCTATCGCCATTCCACGTTACCGGCTTATCGCTCGCGTTAAGAACCAACTTACCGCCAACGACTCAAGAATTAATCTGGAATTAATTATTGTCGCGGCCATTTTCAGCTCAGGCCTGCACTGGGGTGCAGCAGCCTGGCTGTTCCTCGACACGGCCAGTGTGCAGAACTTTGCCTTGGTGTGTGGGGCCATACTCGGAGTGATAGCCTCCGCATTAGCACTTTTCTCAACCCGGCCGTTAATCTGCTGCATTTTTGCAGCTACCGTATTTTGTATCGCCGCAGCGAAACTTGCACTACTGGAAAGCTGGGGGCTGGCAATAATGTGCATGGTGGTACTACCTCCCTACGCCCTGCTTAGTCGCACACTGGGCCAACGCATTGAAAAATCGATAACTCAGGATTTTCGCAACGCCGAGCTGCTCGAAGAAGTCAGGGCTACCAAAGATGCACTGGAGATATCAAGCCGGGAAAAATCACTGTTTATGGCGGCAGCCAGCCACGACCTGCGCCAGCCACTACACGCACAAAGTATGATTCTGCAAATTATGAGTAGCCGCACACAGGGCACCGAACTAAGTGATCTGGTGGATAAAATGACCGTATCGAACGACGCACTGATTGAACTGTTCAACGCGTTGCTGGAAGTTTCTCAGCTTGATGCCGGCACCATTGAAGTGCGCCCTGGTCACCATTCATTACTCGAGTCAACCAGGCTGTTGGTGGACGAATTCCATGAAACCGCAAAAAAACAAGGCCTCACACTCGAGGTCACCGGTCCGGAATGTGTCGTATTCACTGATCCAATACTGCTTATGCGAATTCTGCGGAATCTGGTCAGCAACGCGATTAAATTTACCGAGCACGGCTACGTCCGCATAGAACTGGCACATCAGGACAACCAGGTGGAAATCAGCGTTCGCGACAGTGGTATCGGCATTCATGAAAACGACCTGCAAACCATCTTCAGGGAGTACACACAACTCGGTAACCCATCGCGGGATCGAAGCAAGGGGATCGGCCTGGGACTGGCGCTCGTGCGTCGCATGTCTGATCTGTTGACACTAAACATTGACGTACAATCACAACCGGACCAGGGGTCCTGCTTTCGCTTGAGAATTCCCGCCGGAGACCCTGCAAAAATAGTCCACTTACAGAAAGAACTATCACCTGAGCCCATATCGGACCTCGACATCATGATCATTGATGACGAACTCCCGATTCTCGACGCTATGAGCACGCTTTTTTCCGACTGGTCCTGTCGCACACAGGCATTCAACACACTATCCGGCGCGTATGCAGCGGTAACAGACAACAAATACAAACCGGACCTGATTATCTCGGACTACCGTCTGAACGAAAAAACAAACGGCGTAGAAGGCATAGCGCGGTTAAGGACGATCATCGGCGAAGACGTACCATCAATTATCATCAGTGGAAACACTGATCCCCGCCTGCTGGAGGAGATTCACAATGCGGATTTCTACCTCCTGCACAAGCCACTTAGAGCCGAAAAACTGCGCAAGGTTATCGGGCTACTGATCAACAAAAACCACTAACCCCGTAAAGTCCTACTAAAGTACGAGTGCCTGGCTGGCAAACCGTAGCATACTTTGTAATGACTCATTTTACGCCGGTCACCAGCGCCGGTCGGATGGCAAGTGTAAACTTATCACCCGAAGACAAGACACAACACTAACCGACCGACTCTTCTGACTGGTTTTAAATTGCAATATAGCCAAACAGTGTGGATACTATCCCCGGCGGCTTTATGGACGGCCGCCCGGTCCCATAAAAACCGACTAATCACAGATGATTAATTACCGGCATGTGACCATCATTATAAAAAAATAAAGAGAAAGCATGGAGCGAACTCTTAACATGGACAAGTTTCTCATTGTCGACGATCACCCCGTGGTCCTCGACGGACTCGGCTTATTGCTGCGCGACCTCAACCCCACCAGCAGTTTTTTCACAGCGTTCAGTGGCCGGGAAGCCATTGATCTGGTTAATGAAAACCGCGATCTGGATTGGATTTTTATGGATGTGAAATTGCCAGATGCCGATGGCATTGAGCTTTTATCGCAACTGGAAACCAGAAAGATCACTGCTAATATAGTAGTACTATCCAGTGACAGCAGCCCCTCAACCATAGATCGCGCACTACAACACAGTGCCAGCGGCTTCCTGTCCAAGTCCTTTGACCGCCTGGAACTCAAGCAATGTATTCAGGATATAAAGTGCGGCCGCATCTATCTGGATGCTCAGCTACAAGTCGAACTAAATCACTATAGACAAAGCGTACTGGCAGAGAGACAACATATTGAAGCCAGTCTCACTCAACGTCAGCGGCAGACGCTATTCTACCTGGCGCAGGGATACAGCAATCGCGAGATCGCCGGCAGTATAAAGGTAACTGAAAGCACCGTGAAATCACATGTGCAGGCACTCATGGCGCTATTCGAGGCACACAACCGGACACACTGTGTTGCCGAAGCCATGCGACTCGGTATTCTTTGAACACTACCGCACGCTCGTGCGGGGTCAGACTGACGTTGATCGTGAACATAGGCAATTGACTACCCGATTACAAAAGGGCTATTAATATCCTCTGCTCACACTGTGCGATAAATGTTGCCACTCGTGCTCTCTGTGTGCATGCCAAGTCGAAAACCGAAACTATAATCCAGCTAATCATCTGCGCCGGTACAGCAGTTGATCGATATAAACAGTCTCTATCCTCCGGGGTTCCTTTTTTAAACCCCTGAACGCAATCCTGCATCAAACCTTCTCAACAGGGCTGATTGGTTTACGGCTTTAGATTGCACACCTTCTTCACGAAGAGGCTTAACAGCCAGCACACACGGTTGCCGGCGCTACCAGTACACCTGATTCTACAAGACTGTGTTGTCTATCACCAATAGACATTACAGGCGGTGTCAACGAGACCTTGTTGCGATAGAACAGTACTAAAGTATGACTGCAGTTACCCACTACTTGCATACACTGAGACCCGAAATAGCAATCAAGGAAGTGTTGCATGGTTCTCATGGATGCGATTACATACTTTGCGGTACTGGCCTCACTTACAGTGGCCCCGGGGCCACTGTCGGCCATACTGGTGGCAAAGACTCTTGCAGGAGACAAGTCCGGAGCAATGATCTTCGGTGCCGGTATAGCGCTCGGCGATACCCTGATTATTCTACTTGTGTGCTCCGGGATGGCCACGTGGCTTGAGTCTACTCCGGTGGTTTTCACACTGGGCAAGGCACTGGCAATAGCCTACATACTCTGGATCGCGTTATGGATGCTACGCAAAGATAAACCAGTACAGACAAATATTTTGCCTTCTTCCAAACGGTTTTTCGCCGAATTGGGCTCTGGTGCAGCCACCTGCGTTGCGTCGCCGCAGACACTGCTGCTGTATCTGGTACTGGTGCCACGGTTGATAGATCTTAAGGATATCGAGCTATCTCCGTTCCTCGTTTTGCTAGCTACTACGGCCGCCGCGCTGTGCGCGTCAATATTCGCCATTATTTTTCTGGCGGAATACATCCGTCACTGGGTGGGCCCCCGCCCGAATCGATCAGTTGGCGACTGGATTCTGGCCGCCGTTGTCGCGGGTTCCGGCTTGTCAATTATTGTTTTGTAACCTACCAGAGTTCTGCACAACGCAAGCAATCTTTAATTCACCGGGCTTAGCTGATCAATGATTATTGGCATTATTGCTTGCGTGCTTAGCGTTGTGGCTTTCCTACCGTACATCAGAGACACGCTGGCCGGAATCACCCGACCAGAACGGGCGTCATGGCTTATCTGGTCGGTCCTTAGCGCGATCTCATTCTTTGCGCAACTGCACGAGGGCGCAGGGGTATCACTCTGGTTTTCCGGTGCACAGGTGACAGTGACCGTATTTATCTTTCTACTGTCTATAAAACGAGGGCATGGACACTACATCACAGAGATCAACAAAATATTGTACGGTATAGCACTGCTTGGTTTGCTGTCATCATTTATCTACGATTCAGTAATCTATGCACT
>CALKXD010000204.1 GCA_938003855.1 uncultured Granulosicoccaceae bacterium
ATGATGACGAAGACATAATCCTCTCTGAGTTGGATGACGACGAACTTGTCGAACAGATGCATGATGATCTCTACAATGGGTTAAGAGATGAAATCATCGAAGGCACCAATATTCTGCTGGAACGTAAGTGGACTCCGGACAAAGTTCTGAACAACGCCCTCGTCGAAGGCATGCGTATCGTCGGTATCGACTTCCGCGACGGTATTCTATTTGTGCCCGAAGTTCTGATGGCCGCCAATGCAATGAAGGGTGGCATGGAAATCCTGCGCCCCCTGCTCGCTGAAACCGGCGCTGAGACCATCGGTAAAATGGTCATTGGCACCGTCAAGGGCGATATCCACGACATCGGCAAAAACCTGGTATCCATGATGATGGAAGGCGCCGGTTTCGAGGTGATAGATCTGGGTATCAACAACCCGGTGGAGGATTACCTCACCGCCCTGGAAGAACACAAACCGGACATCCTGGGTATGTCGGCTTTGCTTACCACTACGATGCCGTATATGAAGGTGGTCATCGATACATTGCAGGAGCAGGGTTTGCGCGATAACTACATCGTGCTGGTCGGTGGTGCCCCACTCAACGAAGAGTTCAGCGATGCCATCGGCGCCGACGCCTATTGCCGGGACGCTGCAGTTGCAGTGGAAACCGCCGGCAAACTGATTGCAGAACGCCGCGCTGCAAGCTAGCAGAAGCGCGCGCGGTCAATTGCAGTGGACAATCAACCCTCACTGGTGATTGCCTGCGGGGCGCTGGCTAAGGAGATTACCCGCCTGATCGATGTGAATCACTGGACCGGATTGCGCGTCCAGTGTATCCCCGCGAAAATTCACAATTACCCGGACCAGATACCAAACGCGGTTCGCACACTCATCCACCAGGCACGACCCCGCTACCACAATATCTTTATCGCGTTCGCAGACTGCGGCACCGGCGGATTACTCGACGCGGTTATCAAGGAGGAAAATGTTGAGCGATTGCCGGGAGCGCATTGTTATGAGTTTTATGCCGGAAGCGACGCGTTTGCCGCCATGCAGGATGAGGAACTGGGTACTTTTTATCTGACAGATTTCCTGGCCAGACATTTTGAACGCCTCATTCTTAAAGAACTCGGCATCCTCAAACATCCCGAATTACGCCATATGTATTTCTCGAACTACAAAAAACTTGTTTACCTGGCGCAAACGGACAACCCTGAGTTAGTGAAACGAGCGCAAGATGCAGCCTCCACACTAGACCTTGAATACGAGTTTCGTCGCACCGACTACGGTGATCTCGAACAAGGCCTGAAACGGTTCAATGAAAGTATTGTGCAATGGCAAAATTAATTACCGTCTTCTGGCGTGATATCCCCGCCCAGGTGACTGCAAAGGCCGGACGTAAAACGGCGAAAATCCAGCTATCTGATCGTTTTCAGGAGGCTATCGATATGGCGGCCATGCGTGCTGGCAAAGGGAGCACCGATGCCTATCTCGAGGATTGGCGACGCGAACAGACCGACTGCGACAATGATCTTGATGCCGTTGTCAAAGCGGCTGCCGAAAAAATCGAACAGTCATTCGATCTCGAACGACTGCAAGCCATTGTGAAAAACAAAGGCCTGCTCAATTCTGCTGACGACTGACCGGGATCCCGATATGTATCGCCTCAGACACTGGTCCGTCAGCAACGCACGTATGCTCGAAGCCTTTTACAACGGTTTCGAGAAAGTGATCGTGAAACTCCATCCATTATGGAACCGACTGGGCTATCAACGCCTTGAGAAACCCTTCGCCGTCACTGAAAAACTCGTCAAAGGGGTTTTGTTCGATTGCCAGATGTGCGGCCAGTGTGCCTTGAGCTCGACCGGCATGTCCTGCTCAATGAACTGCCCAAAAAACCTGCGCAATGGACCCTGCGGCGGGGTGCGCGGCAACGGCAACTGCGAAGTCAAACCACAAATGAAATGCGTCTGGGTCGCGGCATGGGAAGGCAGCCAGCGAATGTCAGACCCACAAGCCATTTCACAAGTGCAGCATCCGGTAGATTTTAGACAACTGAACAAATCCTCATGGCTGCAAGTTGCTCGCAGTAAAAACAGCAGCAACTAAGCCCGCCTTCGCGGCCCCACTCCCGCTCACCAACCACAGTGCAAGTTAATGGAACAACGTAACGTTGATCTTTCACCGGCAGAACTACTGCCTATTCTCCCCGGTCATAGCTCTCCGGGTAGATTCGAACGTGTGTTGCGTGCCGGTAAATTTGCCGTTACCACCGAACTGGCTCCACCGGATTCCGCCAACCCGGCCCAGGTCTATGAACGCGCCAGTATTTTTGATGGTTGCGTCGACGCTATAAACGCGACCGATGGCAGCGGCGCTCACTGTCACATGTCGAGTATTGCCGTCTGCGGACTACTGACGCGCGCCGGCTATTCACCGATCATGCAGATATCATGTCGCGACCGAAACCGCATAGCTATCCAAGGTGAAATTCTCGGTGCCTCGGCCATGGGTGTGTCCAACCTGCTCTGTCTGACCGGCGACGGAGTGCAGGCTGGGGACCACCCACAGGCGAAACCTGTCTTTGATCTCGACTGCATGTCGCTGCTCGAAATCGGGCGAACGATGCGCGACGAAGGCATATTTCAAAGCGGCCGCAAACTCGATCACTCACCGCCGGTGTTCCTCGGAGCCGCTGCCAACCCGTTTGCACCACCGCATGATTGGCGCCCTTTAAGATTGGCAAAAAAAATTGCCGCCGGTGCACAATTTGTACAAACGCAATACTGCTACGACATCGAGTTGTTACAGAACTATATGCGTCGCGTGCGTGAACTCGGGCTGCACGAGCAAGTGTATATTCTTGTCGGTGTCGGACCGCTGGCTTCGGCACGAACAGCGCAGTGGATCCGCGCTAACGTGCCGGGCGTGCACATTCCCGATTCAGTTATAGATCGACTGTCCGGCGCACAAGACCAACGGGCTGAAGGTATCAGCCTGTGTGTGGAACTGATTCAGCAAATACGCGAAATTGAAGGCGTACACGGGTGCCACATCATGGCGTACCGACAGGAGCATGCGGTACCTGAGATAGTCCGGCGCTCCGGTATTTTACAGGATCGCGCAAAACGCATGCGATCCGGCACACGTCACTCATCTTTAAAGCCACCACTCTAGTTGGTGACACAACAGGAACTAATGCGATGACTGAAACCATAATCGGATCCGCCACACGCGATCACATTATCGGCTTCGAGAAACCCTTTACCATGATCGGTGAGCGCATCAATCCTACCGGTCGCAAATTGCTGGCAGAGGAAATGAAAAACGGCGACTTCAGCCGCGTTGAGGCCGATGCCATCGCACAGATTGAAGCCGGTGCACACATGCTGGATATCAATGCCGGTATCCCCCTGGCCGACGAACCAGCCCTGCTGGCCCAGGCAATAGAACTAGTGCAATCGCTAAGCGATATCCCTATCTGCATTGACTCTTCGATCGTTGAAGCCCTTGATCGTGGCTTGCAGGTGTACAACGGACGAGCGTTACTCAATTCAGTCACCGGTGAAACCGAGCGCCTCGAGCAAGTGCTGCCACTGGTAAAAAAATACGATGCCGCCGTGGTAGCGATCTCCAACGACGAAACCGGTATCTCCGAAGACCCTAACGAGCGATTCGCAGTCGCCAAAAAAATTGTTGAGCACGCCGCTGACTACGGTATAAAACCATGCGACATAGTGATCGATCCGTTAGTGATGCCTATCGGCGCTATAGGTCAGGCTGGCAGACAGGTGTTCGACATTGTCGGTCGCATTCGTCGTGAGCTCAAATGTAATACCACGTGCGGAGCTTCTAACGTCAGCTTCGGATTGCCAAACCGCGGCGGCATCAACAGTGCTTTCCTGACCATGGCCATTGCCCACGGAATGACCTCGGCGATAACCAACCCGATCCACACAGAAGTGATGGATGCAGTGATGGGCGCTGACGTACTAATGGGACACGACCAGGACTGTCTGCGCTGGATTGCGAAACACCGCGAGGTCCCGACAACCGGCGAAGGTGCTGGCCGGGGCAGACGTGTATCAAAGCGCCGCAGACCGGCAAAATAGCAAATAGGCGGATACCCAGGCGGCTATGTCAGAACAAGACGTAAAAGTTGTTTTCACCCCCAGCGGGCGTCGCGGTCGCTTTCCACACGGTACGCCAGTGCTGGAAGCGGCACGCTCGCTTGGAGTCGACATCGACTCAGTCTGCGGCGGTCGTGCAATTTGCGGGCGCTGCCAGATTCTGTGTGCCGAGGGTGATTTCCCTAAACACGAAATTCACTCCAACGCATCGAGTTTATCGGCCTTTACCAAAACCGAAGAGCGCTGGGAGCGGGTAAAAAAATTATCGCTTGATGGCAGACGACTCAGTTGCCAGGCCCGTCTGCACGGCGATGCTGTCATTGATGTTCCCGCCGACAGCCAGGTCCATCGGCAAGTCATCCGCAAAGGCGCTGACCTGCTCGACATCGTCTTAAACCCGGTTGTGCGGCTTTACTATGTTGAGGTTCAGGAACCGGATATGCATTCTCCGACCGGTGATCTGCAACGGCTGATCACCGCTCTGGAATACGAATGGCACCTGAGTGACCTGCATTGCGCCCCATCCATTTTTACCAGTCTGCAGAAAACGCTTCGTGCCGGCGACTGGAAAGTTACCGCAGCGATCAGTGGTGATCACAACATTATCGCACTCTGGCCGGGTTTTAAGGAACAGGTTCTGGGCATGGCCGTTGACATTGGCTCTACCACCATCGCCGCGCACCTGTGCGACTTAATGACCGGCACCGTACTCGCGTCGAATGGCCTGATGAACCCGCAGATTCGCTTCGGTGAAGACCTCATGAGTCGGGTGTCATACGTGATGATGAATCCTGATGGCGACAAAGACATGACACGCGTCGTGCGAGAAGCGATCAGCGAACTGATCACCTCAAGCACCGAAGAGATCGGCGCATTGAGCGACGATGTGCTGGCGATGACGCTGGTTGCGAACCCGGTAATGCACCATTTGCTACTTGGCATAAACCCAGTAGAGCTTGGCGGTGCACCATTTGCGCTTGCGACCGATGCAGCAATTCATTGCAATGGAGCAGAACTAGACCTTAACACCCATCCAAACGCGCAGATCTACGTGCTGCCGTGCATTGCCGGTCACGTCGGCGCTGATACTGCCAGCGTCATACTTGCCGAGCGTCCAGACACCATGGAAGAGATGACTCTACTGGTCGATGTCGGCACCAATGCAGAAATAGTGCTGGGCAACCGGCATCGCCTACTGGCCTGCTCGAGTCCAACCGGACCAGCCTTTGAAGGCGCTCAGATCAGCGGCGGCCAACGCGCTGCACCCGGTGCTATTGAACGGGTTCGAATTGACCCTGAAACACTCGAACCAAAATTCTCTATCATTGGCTCAGAGCTTTGGTCAGACGACCCTGGATTCGAAAAATCTATAGAAGGCCTGGGCGTTACCGGCATTTGCGGCAGCGGTATCATTGAAGTCATCGCCGAGATGTTCCTTGCCGGAATAATCGATACCAACGGAGTCATAAGCTCAGAGCTGGCAGCGAAAAGCAGCCGCTTGATCGAGGATGGGCGAACCCATTCATATGTGCTTCACGACGGTGACGTGAAAATCATCATCACCCAGAACGACGTGCGTCAAATTCAGCTGGCCAAAGCTGCTCTATATGCCGGTGTGCGCCTATTGATGGACAGGCTGGAGGTAGAGCACATAGACCGCATCAGACTGGCCGGGGCTTTTGGCAGTCACATTGATGTCAAATACGCGATGGTACTGGGGCTGATCCCGGATTGTAACCTCGACAACGTTTCGTCAGCCGGCAACGCCGCTGGCTCCGGTGCGCGCATTGCACTGTTAAACCGGGAATCACGAACCGAAATAGAAGCGTTGGTAAATCAGGTGGAGAAAGTTGAAACCGCCGTCGAGCAGAAATTTCAGGATCACTTTGTCGAAGCGATGGGAATACCACATAAAACAGCGGTGTTCCCGAATCTAGAACGCGTCGTGAAGCTGCCGGAGCCGACCCCGGCAGGAGATAACTCAGAGGGTCGCCGAGCCCGTCGTCGTCGGCGCAGAAGCTGAGCACACCGTGGTTCGGCGTAAGGTGGTTATTTTTTTGGTACCGCCAGCGCGCCTGACCGCTTGTGCCATTTCCACCTGACCCGCAGCCTTGCGTCTTTCATCGCGGGGTGGCAACCCGAAAGTATCGCGGTAGCACTTACTAAAATGCGGCGCTGAAATAAATCCACAAGCCAGTGCGATATCTACAATAGGCATGCTGGTTTGCAGTAGTAACTGCCGTGCCCGCTCCAAACGCAACTCTAGATAGTAGCGGGTCGGTACGCACTGCAGGTAGCGCTGAAACAATCGCTCCAATTGGCGACGTGACAAGCCGACATGAAACGACAATTCATCAAGCGTCATTGGCTCTTCGATGTTGGCTTCCATCAAAGACACCGCCTCAGCAAGTTTCGGCTGGTTGGTACCGATCCGCTGCGTTAGCGGAACCCGTTGCCGGTCGTGCTTGTCGCGGATCCGATCACACATAAACTGCTCGGTGATCGCCGATGCCAGATCAGCGCCATGAGTGTTGCGGATTTCGTGTAGAAACATATCGAGCGGAGCCGTGCCACCGGCGCTTGTGTATCGATCACCATCTATCTCGAATAACTCGGGAGAAATCACCAGGTGTGGGAATTCTTCCCGTGCGCTGGCCATATTTTCCCAGTGAATGGTGCAACGACGCCCGTCAAGCGCATCTGATTTGGCCAGCAGATAAGTGCCAGTGCAAACCGCACCCAGTGTCATCTCACGCTTCGCTGCGGCGCGCAACCAGGCAATGACAGACGGATCAGCATAATGCTGGACTTGATTACCGGAACAGATAAACATTGCATCCAGATTTACCGCTTCATTGAGTGATTTGTCCGGAGTGATTGCGATGCCGTTACTCGCTGGGATCGGATCGCGGGTCGCGCCGAAAACAGTCCAGTCGTAAAGTTGCTCACCGGCCAACTGATTGGCCATTCGCAACGGCTCCACACAGGAAGAGAATGCCAGCATGGAAAAACTTGGAACCAGCAAAAAGCCGATTGTGGTGGGCCCACCGACTTTCTTGGGTTTTATCATCAACACATCTCCAGAGCTATTGGGTTAGTGTCAGGTTTTTTATTATGGTCGAATACGATATCGCGACGTCTCCGATAAATTCTTCCGCAGGTTCCGACTGAACGTCAAACGCCCGATCCAGCTTTCCCGACAGGGCGATAATGTACTGTTTGCGACATTTCACATGAGTGCCAGTTGACAAAACTATCAGGGGCCAGTGTAAAAAAACCGCTCATCGCTCAAATGTAAATCATAAAAATCACTCAACCTATTGATTAGAATGACAATCAACGAACACGCGATTCTCACGCGGCAAACGCACATTTTGAAACTAATTATTTCCGTGCACGTAAATTCCACCGGAAATAGCGGTTTTATCTGTTAATTAAGACAATCCGACACCAGTGGAACAGTTGATATTTCAGCAATTTTTGCGTAACGGGAACACATATCCCGTCAGATACGAAAGCCCACCGGCGTGTCAATTAACAATCCGGTGGGTCAGCACACTCAATAATTAGAGTCAGGGAAGGACCCTTTGCGCTGTGCGATGTAGGCCAGTAATGCGTCATCAATGGCGGGATCAATCTCGGGCGCCTGGTAGGCCGCCAAGCGCTCTTTCACTTTCATGCTGGCACGCTGCGCCGCATCCATTGCCCCTTCCGACTCCCATTGCTCAAAGCTATTGTTATCCGCAATATCCGATCGGTAAAACGCATTTTGAAAATTGTTCTGAGTATGTTCACAGCCGAGAAAATGAGCGCCGGGCCCAACCTCGCGCAGGGCACTCAAGGCCTGACCGTTTTCAGAATCATCGATGCCCGATGCAAACACCTGCAACATGCCAGCCTGATCGTCGTCCATGATAAATTTCTCGTAGCTCATTACCAGCCCCCCCTCCAGCCAACCAGCTGTGTGCAACATGAAATTGACGCCGGCAAGCATTGCCGACTGCAGTGTATTCGCAGCCTCATACGCCGCTTGCGCATCTGGCAGCTTGGATGCATTGAGCCCACCGCCGGATCGGAACGGAACCCCCAGACGCCGAGCAAGCTCAGCGGCAATAAACAGCACCGAGGACGGCTCTGGCGTGCCAAAGGTGGGTGCCCCCGACTGCATCGAAACACTACTGGCAAAAGTGCCGAAAACGACCGGCGCGCCGGGCCGCACAAGCTGCACAAACGCCATCCCGGCCAGGGCTTCGGCTAGAATTTGCGTTACCGTTCCAACCACGGTTACCGGCGACATAGCACCGGCAAGAATGAACGGTGAGATCACGGTGGCCTGATTCGCTTTCGCGTAGACTTCGGCGGCACCAAGCATGGTGTCGTCAAATGTCATCGGCGAGTTTGCATTGATCAAATTGATAACCACCGTTTTTTCCAAACCGGTGGCTGGATCGAGAAAGTTGTCGCCAAAGAGAATTTTCGACATCTCAATGGTGTCTTGCGCACGGTCGGCTGCGGTTACTGACCCCATGTAGGGCTTATCGCTGTAGCGCATGTGCGCGTAGACCATGTCAAAGTGGCTCTTGTTAACCGGCAAGTCCACCGGTTCGCAAACGGTTCCACCCGAATGGTGCAGTGACGAGCTCATGTAAGCCAACTTCACAAAATTATGGAAGTCTTCCAGATTTGCGTATCGCCGACCGTTATCGAGATCGCGCACAAATGGTGATCCGTAAGCCGGCACCAGTACCGTGCTGTCCCCGCCGATTTTGACACTTCGCGAAGGGTTCCGCGCATGCTGTGTAAATTCAGACGGTGCACTTTTCTGAATGATGGCGCGGCACATGCCACGCGGAAAGCGGACACGCTCCCCATCAACATCAGCACCTGCTTCGCGAAACAACTCCAGCGCACGAGGAAAATCGCGAAACTCTATGCCGATCTCCTCAAGAACGGTATCAGCATTGTGCTCAATCAGTTCCAGCTGCTCAGCGCTGGCATGACAGTAGGTAGGTACCCGACGCGTTATA
This sequence comes from uncultured Granulosicoccaceae bacterium, assembly GCA_938003855.1. Classification (GTDB taxonomy): domain Bacteria; phylum Pseudomonadota; class Gammaproteobacteria; order Granulosicoccales; family Granulosicoccaceae. The sequence continues at coordinate 9,139 of CALKXD010000204.1, forward strand.
TATGCCGCACCTTGCGCCTTGGCGGCATTGCTATGCGCTGCTCGCCTGGCCTCTCGACCACCCGCTCTTCTTCGTTTGTTACCAGCCACGGATACACTCGCTGTTGCAGAATTAAATAAACGTCAAGTATTAGCTTATTAGGGTTAATCAGCTGCCGAACTAGCGACAGGCAGGTGCACGCACGCGCCAATAGGACGATAGCAGACACAAACAGCCCGATCGCTCGCAATCCCGGTACAATTTGCAGTTTGTCACCGCGAAACAGATACTCAAACTGCTGATTTTGCTATTTTTGTGGAAGTCGCTGGCGATGATGCACGGTCGAGTTCCGTGAATGCGCAATTTTTGTCAGGGCTCCAGACACTGACGATTGACAAAACAGACTCGCAATCGTGCAGTACCAGCTGGTAATACGCTGCACCGAACCATGCATTAAGTCGTTAAATCAGCGAAAATCTCCACAATATCTATCCTTAATCCTTTCGATCTTAAATTAAACGCTAATTGTCACGGCCACCAGCAACGCGGCCGGTTGTACACAAGGGGACGCAAATGGCAAAACCACCAGAAAACGAACACGAAAATCAGGCCTCAAAAGACCCATCTGATCGCCCCCCTGTCGGCAGAAATCTGGCTGATAGAACCGCCAGCAGCCAGAACAGCGGTAAAGAGTCGATCTCAAAAACCGTTACCAACGCTGTCAGTCCAACGGCCAAAGCCACGGACAAACTCGACTCGCGAGCGCCCAGCAGCGTAAACCAGGCGGCAGCACCGACCACAGGCACCAGCACTAAAACAACCACGCAAATCACCGGTGCAGCCGACCGACAGTCACCACCACCATTGCCTCGTGACGCCCGCTTACAAAAGCCGGCAGCGACCGTGAGTGCGCCGGGTACACCAAGTGCTGAAACCGGCACTAGAGCACCACAGCGCCCCGCCGAACCCCAGCCTTCAGCGTCTACACGCCTGCGCAGTCGCTCACCCAACCCGCTCGACAAACCAACCGGCGTTGACGACACACGCACCGAAAGGCCCAGGGCAGACTACCGCCAGCCGCCAAAACGACGCGATTCGCGACCACCTGCCACAGACGCCAGCGCAACGCGCACCGATCTCCGCCCGCGACGACCCGGCAGCCGGCCACCAACAACTGACCTACGGGCGACCACCAGTGACGCACGCCCTGGACGCTCTGACGTTCGCTCGCCACGTGTTGACGGCAGACCGTCTCGTGTCGATGCACGCCCTCCTCGACCTGACGGACGTCCGTCCGGCGCACCACCACGGCGATCTCGACCAGCTCCCGAACGTCCATCTGGCAACGCCCGGGGTACACCCGACAGCAGAGCGCCTTCCCGTCCACCTCGCGGTGGTGGCCACTACGACAGTGCACCGCGCAGATCAGGACGGCAGATGGCGCCACCGCCAGGGGCCAGCGGAAGAGGACACTTTGCCCAGCGGCCGGCTCGACGTGCACCGGCAATCGTCGATCCGGCACTGGCTCGTCAGGAAGGTTCCTGGGGGCCGTTGCTGCTCGGTATACTGCTGCTGGCCGGGGTTGGCTGGTATGCAATCCGCCATTACACACCGCAAATTGAATCTGACCTGGCCCGTCGCAGCACCGCAGAGTTGACCACAGCCGGTTTGGCCGACAATACGTCCGTGTCCGTCACAGGGCGCACAGTAACGCTGGACGGATCGGTTGAGACCCAGGCAGACCGTGACCTGGCCGAGAGCACCGTGAGCAACGTTTTCGGCGTTCGCGCTGTTGACAATAGACTCGCGGTGGGCTCCGCAACGACTAGCGCGGCACAACCCGCAGCAGAACCGGCATTTGAGCTGTCGGGTGACAATGGCGCGGTGACAATCTCGGGAACTGTTTCCGACGCCAAATACGCCACCGCGCTTGAAGATGCTGTCAAAGCAAAATTCGGCGCTGAGAACGTTACCGGCTCAATCGCAGTCGATGAAAACACCACCAATCCCGGATGGCTGAGTGCCGTGACGGCACTGATTCCCGAAACCGATCTACTGGAAGGTGGCGGACTGTCAGTAACGAATGACACCCTGACCCTCACTGGCAAAGGCAGTGCCGAGGCCAAAGAAGCGATTGGTACCACTGCAACCACCACACTGAACGGCTACCTAACCGTCGACAACCAGATCGAAGCGCCGGAACCAGAGCCGGCACCCGAGCCTGAACCCGCTCCAGAACCTGAGCCAGCCCCCGAGCCCACACCGGAACCTGAACCTGAACCAGCCCCGGAACCTGAGCCTGAACCCGCGCCAGCACCAAAGCTAGCGCCCTTCGCCACCGTTTCGCAAACAGGTGATCAGATTACACTCAGCGGCTTCATGTCGGCCAACAGTGCCAGCCAACTGGCTGATGCTTACAAAGACAGCGATAAAAACGTCATCAACAACATCACTGTTGATGAACGCGCAGCGGCACCTGAATGGATAGATTCAGTCTCTCAATCACTGGCTGCCCTGGATAATGTCCAGGACGCCGGCATCACCCTCACCAGAGGCGGTGCGGTACGTTTGAACGGTATTGTCGAGAGCGATGACCTGAAGCAACAGTCTGAAGCCACAGTCGCTGGAATTTTCGGCCCGACTTACACCATCAACAACCGGTTAACCGTCGAAGTACCTCCTGTGGTCCCGACCATGGCACCGTTTGCGTCGCTCAGCGAAAACGGCGACGAACTTCGCATCACCGGCTTGTTGCCACCAGAGGCCAGCAAGGCAATCAACACCGCCCTGCAGGCCAGTGGTCAACCCGTCATCAGTAATATCACTGAAGATGAGCGCGTAATGGCACCGGACTGGAGCGATCAGTTCGCGAACTCGCTGGTTGCCCTAAATAGCATTCAGGATCGCAAAGTGATTGTCTCAAGCAGTGGTGATGTCACACTGAGTGGCATTGCCGATACCGAGGCCGCACGCCAGTCAGCGGTGGATAACGCCATGACGTTGTTTGATGAATCAATAACGATTACCAATAACATTGCGTTAGCGGCACCGAAAATAATACCGCGGGACGAGCTGCAAAGCCTGTTGGATGGTATAGAAGTAACGGCGATCCGATTTAGGTCGAATAGCGCAGAGCCTGATGCTGATAGTGTGGCTATACTTAACCAGGTGGCAGACGCACTTCTGCAGTACCCAAGTGTCAGTGTCAACATAGAAGGTCACACGGATTCACTTGGCGACTACAACTACAACCTGAGTCTCAGTGCTGATCGTGCGCAGTCAGTGAGTACATTTTTGACGAACCGAGGCGTGGCTTCCGAGCGACTCGCCGCCGAGGGTATTGGTCCCAATCGACCGGTTGCCTCTAACGCGAACTCAGCAGGCCGTGCATTGAATCGACGCATCGAGTTCCAACTTACCGGAGAATAGGAAAATGAGCCCCTACGTTATGGGTGAAATGATCATCGGGCTGGCGCTGGCTGCGCTGGCCGGTATGGTGATCGGCTGGTGCATTAAAAGCCTGTTCACCGGGCGCACTGAGCAAAAAGTGCGCGAACATGTCGCCCGTGATGTCGACGAAGCTGCGGCTGATGTTCAACAGATGCAGTCTGCATTGCAGAAAAAAGAGACCGAGTTGCGAGAGCTGACTGTTGAGTTACAGCAATTACGTGGTCGCGATGCATCGCTGAAGGCTGGCAACAGCACACAGATTCAGGAAATCAACGCGCTTAAACAAGAGCTCTCTGAATCCCGCCAGTCGCTGGATCGCAATCGCGCAGAGTTCAATGCTTTTCGCAATGAAAAGCAAACTGAAACTCAGGCGCTGACGAGTAAGCTGTCCAGCTTCCAGGCCGGGGGGCCTGTCTATGACGAACGAATAAAAGAAGCCAATGAAACGATCACTGCACTGCGTACTGCAGTGCAGGAAAACGACAAAATAATCGACAGCTTGCGAGCCAGGGTTAAAGAAGGGGATCAGAGCGTTGAGAACCTGCGGAATCAACTTAAAACCGCCGAATCCACCACACGGGAGATTCAAGCCGCCGAAAACACCCGTAATGCTGAGCTCGCCGCTCTAAATACCAGCCTGCAGGAAGCCAGTGCGCAACGCGATAACTTCAAGCGTGACTACGATCAGACACTCGAGAGCAAGAACGCTGAAATTGCCAGACAGCAGGCGCGCCTCGAAGAACTCGGTTCTGTGCAATCCTTGCTGCAACAAAAGGAACACGCGCTCAACAAACTCACCGAGGACAGCCGCAATCTAGGTAACCGCAGCAACACCCAGATTACCGAGCTAAAGAAAACTATTGCCGACAGAGACGGCGCGCAAGCACAGGCTCAAAAGGAGCTCAAAAAGCAGCTGGAAGAGATCAACTCGCTGCAAGCCAACCTCAAAGCGACCACCACCCGTCACGACAAGCAAATGGTCATGCTTAACGACAAACTGGCTGCGACCAAAACAGACTTGCTCGCCAAAAACAAAGCGACTATTGCCCGACACGAAAAACAAATGGCCGAACTGCAAGCGAAACTCGACGACACTCGTCGTCAGTTGCAAGCGGCCAATGACACGGTTGAATCAACCCGATCCGTGCAACAGGAAATTGAAACCAAAAATGCCGAGGTGTCCGCTCTCAACGATCTACTTCGTGATGTCAGTGGGAAACGGGACACACTGCAAACCCGAATCACCACCCTCGAACAACAGCTTGGTGCGGCCAGGGTCAACGAGGCGGCTGCAAGTGAAGCACAGCATCAGTTGAAGGCGATGGAATCAACCGTTGAAGAACGCGACGCTCTGTTCGCCAAGCTACTTGGCGATATGGATGCAGTAGTAGCGAAACGCAACAGCTTGAGTACAGAACTCGGCGAGCTACAAACCGCGAACTCTAAATTAGAAGAAACCGTCACAGCCGACGCAGAGCGCAAACTGGCATCATTGAACGAAGAAATGCGCGAGCGCGATAGTAATATCGAAAAATTGCGCACTGACATGGCCCAGATTGTCACCAGCCGCGACGCACTGGCCGCTGAAGTCACTCGGTTAAAGACACGCGCTGCTGAGCTGGAAACCTTCAAAACACAGGCGAAAGCCACAGTTGACACGCGCACGACCGAATTGTCACAACGCAACGCCGCCTACGAGAAACTGCAAAACGAATTCAGGCAACTTACCTCCACACGTGACGAGTACGAAAAACGCCTGACGCACTTGAGCGCCAGAGTGGAAGAGCAATCACGTGCCGGCGAAACGGAAATCGCCCAACTGAAATCCCAGGTCGCAGACCTGCGCCAGCAACTCACCGTCGCGCAAAGTGACAATCAACGCCTCAGCGAAGAGCTGTCCAGCGCAGAAGGACTGAAACTTAAAATCACCGAGCGTGAATCAGAAATTAAAAAGCTGACTATCAGCTCTCGCGATGCAGGCACAGCAGACTCGCTGAAATCTGCCTTGGAGGAACAATCGAAGAAGACCTCAACGTTAACCTCTGCCCTGCAGGAACGCGACGCAGAAATAAGCCGGCTCAGCGCAATCGTCACTGACAACCGCGTTGGCAGTAAGCAGCATGCCTCTGAAAATGCGCTGCTTAAACAAGAGCTGGAATCTCAACAAAAGCTGATTAGCTCACTCGAGGAGCAAGCAGAAAGCACCTTGGTACTGCACAAGAAAATTGCCTCCCAATCAGCAGAGATTGAAGAGCTGCAGGCCACCCTTTATCAAAGCAACTCTATCGACAACAAAACCAGACCTGCTCAGTCAGATACCACTGACCGCAGCGTCAAACTAAACGCATTGGAAAAACAACTTGCTGACAAAGATGCCGAGTTACAACGGGTAAAAAGTCAGGCTGTCGGGTTACAGCAGCTGCAAACCCAAAATGAAGAGTTAAAGCGCGCAGTTAACGCACGCAATAGAGAACTTCAGCAAACCCGACTTGAGCTGGCCGGTATCGCTGCAACCGCTGGCACCGATAACCGTGCGTCGACCACCAACAAAGGGGATGCACTGACCGCAGCACAGGTCAGCAAGGCCAAGCCCCGAGTTTTTGTACGGCCCGACTCGCCTGCCACTGGCAATTTGACCGGAACCGATTCCGTTCATCAGCGCAGAGCGCAATACACCCGGGATGGTTACAAACTGACTGACGCAGATGGACGCGATGATCTGACCCTGCTGCCGGGCATCGATAAAAGTAAAGCGGTCGTGCTTCAGCAAGCAGGGATCACCGAGTTTGAAAAGATAGCCTTGTGGGGACAACGGGAAGTAGTACATTTTGCTGATCGCCTGAACGTCTCGTCGAAGCAGGCAGACAGCTATAATTGGCCGCACTGCGCCAGACAGATGCTTGATGGCAGCTTCCGCAGGGATACCAGGCTTGAAGACGCCTAGCTGGCAGTACCGCAAACCACCCGCCGCTGCAGGCGCGCCCGGACGGTGCGTTGATTAACAAAAAGCCCGATTCAGTCGGGCTTTTTTTTGCCTGAATTTATCTTCAAGCGTCGTTTTTCGCCCTCCGCTTGTAGCAGCACGGAAAGACTGTTACTACTAGCAGGCTGTGCGTTTATCGGATGTTATGGACCATCAGCACTGCAGATCACTGCACACTACCACTATCACGTTTAGCAGATTTGGAGCATCGCCAATGGCTGTAAAAGTTAATTCCTGGAATGAGTTTGATCCACTCAAGCATGTCATCGTAGGGCGTGCTGATCACACTTGCATTCCACCGAGTGAGCCAGCAACAGAGGCCAAAGTACCGGAAGACAGTGACATGCGCGGGATGTGGGGTCCTCGCCCATTGGAAACAGTAGAAAAAGCCAATATCCAGCTGGATAACCTGGCCAAACTACTCGAGAGTCGCGGTATTACTGTTGATCGTCCGTCACCGATTCAGTGGAATCAGGCAGCGGTAACGCCAGATTTCAGCACCGCGTCGATGTTTGGCTGTATGCCTCCCCGTGATGTGCTGCTGACGGTTGGCCCCGAAATTCTATGTGCACCAATGTCGTTTCGATGTCGCTATTTTGAGTATCTGGCCTATCACCCGCTGATGCAACGGTACTTCGATGAAGACCCGGATTTCAAATGGGAACAAGCCCCGCGTCCGCGCCTGTCTGACGAATCCTACCAGCCAGGGTACTTCGACGAGATCACCATAGAAGAGCGATTGTCACGCACCGCAGACCTTGACTTTGTGACCACTGAGTTCGAGCCATTGTTCGATGCGGCCGATGTCATGAGACTGGGTAAGGATCTATTCTGCCAACATGGCCTGACCACCAACCGACGTGGCATGCAATGGCTGCAACGACACTTCCCTGATCACCGCATTCACGCCGTGAACTTTCCAGGTGACCCCTACCCTATTCATATTGATGCGACCTTTGTTCCGTTACGACCCGGAACTATCATTAATAATCCAAATCGGCCACTACCCGATGAGCAGCGTAAAATCTTCAATCAAAATGATTGGGAAATCATCGATGCGGCAACACCGGTTCACAATTCACCGCCACCACTTTGTTACTCAAGCGTATGGCTTTCAATGAATTGCCTGGTGATTGACCATAAAACCGTTGTAGTCGAAGCCAGCGAAACCAATCAGATGGAACAGATGGACAAATTGGGCATGGAAGTATTGCCCATGCCATTCCGGGATGCCTATCCCTTCGGTGGCGGTCTCCACTGTGCCACCGCCGACGTACACCGTGAGGGCGGGTGTGAGGACTACTTTCCAAAACAAGTCGGGTCAACCATGCTCTAACCTGGATAAATAAGACGACCCAAATCACACCGCTTTTGACGCAGTACTCTGCCGGAAAATGCAGCGTAGAAAATCAAACGTCTGATTTTCCCACTGCATTGGCAGTTGTGCTTAAGCTACGCGCTGCTTTATTTTCCACGCTATCTGCCGGGATGTACCGCGGCGTTTAAGTGCCGAAATTCTATACAATTGAATAGCACCGGCTTAGCAGCAGGAATTTATAGAGACACGGCGAGGCCTTGGTTCCCCGCCTTAGCTCGCGGCATACCCGAAAAGACAACCGCTGGATTGGCATTGCACACTGCCGCGTTGGAAATCGCCAGAGTGCTTCAGCGCCCGGGCCCATGGCTTTTATCTTGCCCTAGGCGGCACAGACATGCACAGCCGTATCGTGGAAAGTTGCCCCGCCATTCGGAAATCCAGGCTCAGCAGACACCAGCGCATTAACCCCCACACCCTCCTCAAAGGCCGAATTCGGCCAAATGCTTTCCATCACGACGACACCACACTGCAAACCATTAAATGCTTTAACCCGGGTCACAATACTGCCTTGTGCACTGCTAAGGCGAATCCGTTGATCGGCGTGTAACTGATATTTTTGCATGTCATCACTGTGCATTAACAATACAGGCTTACCCTCCCTCTGCCGTGATGATTCGGTTTCGGTAAATGTGGTATTCAAAAACTGCCTGGCCGGTGCCGCCACTAATCTCAGTGGATAATCGTCGCCAGCAACATCAATAACACCCCATTGATCCGGGTATGTCGGCATCCCGGCATAATTGGGACCGACCTTCTGCCAATCTGCTTTAAAATGAAATTTTTTATCGTCAGTGGCAAACCCGTCTAGAAAGTTATGACTACCCAACCCACGCTCGCAATCATGCCAGCGGCCGGCATACAGCGATTCTGCATCGGGCCGGCCACTTCGAGCCAATGCATCATCGCACAGTTCCCACGCACTCATGGTAAAGCCCTGATGCTGCACGCCTAATCGATCAGCCAGCCCGCAAAGAACTTCATGGTTGCTCAGGCATTCAGCAAAAGGCTCAATCACCTTTTTAGTCATTTGCAGATGAGTATGTCCACCGGCCTGGTAGAGATCGTCGTGTTCCAGAAACATGGTAGCTGGCAGAACTACGTCGGCATAACGCGCCGTGTCTGTCATGAATTGCTCATGCACACAGATAAACAGATCGCTCCTGGATAATCCCTGGCATACTTTAATTGATTCAGGAGCAACCACCGCTGGATTGGTGTTTTGGACCAGCATCCCCATCACAGGAGGCCCACCTTGCAGGTCTGCTTCATTGCCCAACAGCACATCACCAATACGTGATTGGTCCAACACTCTGACACCTGGCTGGCACTGATCCAGTCCCCTGATCAAGGTTTGATCAATGCCATAAATTGCACCGTTACTGTATAGAGCCCCCCCGCCGACTTGAGTCCAGGCACCTGTCAATGCCGGCAAACACGTGACCGCATGCATGCTGACCGCGCCATTGCGGCTTCGTGTGAAACCATAACCCAACCGGATAAAGCTCTTGCGAGTCGCACCGTAAGCTCGAGCAAATTCAACAATCTGCTCTACGGGAAGGCCGGTGATCGATGAAGCCCACTGCGGTGTTTTATCACTCAGATGCAACTCAAAGTCAGCACTGTAGTCGGTATATTTTTCCAGGTAGTCCGGATCAGTCAGGCCTTCCTGCAGGATCACATGCATGATGGCGCAGGCCAGCGCGCCATCCGTTCCAGGTTGCAGCATCAGGTGCATGTCCGCCTGCTTTGCGGTACCGGTCAGGTAAGGATCTATAACTACTAGTTTCGCGCCCTTTTTTCTGGCAACCGAAATATGATGCATGAGATTGACCTGAGTATTTACCGGATTGCCGCCCCAGACCACGATCAAATCACTGTGCCCGATATTACGCGGATCAGAACCACGCTTTGTGCCGGTACCGGCTATCCAGCCAGCGTCGGCCAGAGCAGTGCAAAAAGTTGAATGCTGCTGCGATGTGCCCAGGCAATTGCGAAACCGATCAATGCCATCGCGCTGAACCAGCCCCATCGTGCCAGCATAGTGATAAGGCCAAAGCGCCTCTGCTCCAAACTGCTGAATAATTTTGTGGAAACGGTCAGCGACCAGATCCAGAGCCGAGTCCCAGCTGATAGCCTCAAACTCTCCTGCACTGGATTTGGCGTTGATCCGGCGCAAAGGCTGACTCAATCGATCCGGGTGATGCACTCGCTCTGCGTACCGTGCAACTTTTGCGCACACGACCCCGGCGGTATAGGGGTTCTGTGCACCATATACGCGTCCGATAGTGTGCGAGTCAATTCGCTCAACTTCCAGTGCACAGGTGCTGGGACAATCGTGCGGGCAAGTTGAGTGAACCCGTTGTTTTGCAAGACCTTCAACCATAGACACCATCCCCGATATTCTCTATAACTGATAACCGCACTACTCACTCCGATTCGCCACAGGACCCTTTCGCCAATATAAAGAGATAGCACCGCCACACGAACCCTGCGCACTCAAGCTACCCCACCATGCGAATTAGATCATCAATTACCACTCTCTGCAGGGCCTTCCGGCTTCACTTTCCAGACCGATCGCAGGATGGCGCTACCCAAAGTACCTCTGTCACTATACTTTGCCGAACACACCATAGCGGGTTGCTGTGTGTGGTAGTGCCATAGCACCACTAAAGAACCGTGTTGGATTTTTGGTGTTTATACTGCGCGCTGGACCAACGTAAACCGGAACAATACCAGAACCAAACACGGCGCGGTCGCCTGGTCGGCAAGTACAGTGACGAACCTTTCGGGACTCGCAGATCAGTCACCGGACAATTGCTCAGATAGCGACTCTGTCGTTGTTAGACAAAGGCATAATCACCCATCTGACAACAGCTTACGAGCCGCGGCCTTCATCAGGCAATAGCTGGCTAGCACAATAGTTGGTGTTTTCCTCCTCCAGAGACTGCGACAGTTTTCGGCGATCACCAAGCTAGTTGGTAAGCTCCGCGATGCCACGAATCTCAGCAACTATGTTGCTACGCCAGAGCGAGTATTGCAAACGCATTCAACACTTTGAATAACTCAGCCTGACGATGGAATTAACCGGAAGCCCGAACACAGACTGTTCGAATTAGCTGAAAGAAGAATCACTTGCCCCAGGCGCCTTCCCGCCACGAAAACACGACAACAGACAGATCTAGGCAGTGTCTGATGGCACACCTTCCAGAGCATCAAAATCAACAATTGCCGGCGCTTCGTGATAGTGCTCTATGTAGCGCATCAGGTCGACCGACGACACAGTGGTAGTCATTGAGTTATCGCAGGGATGGAAGTGCAGAGGATCCATACTCAACAGCTGCTGGTCCAGCACGACTGAAACTGACCGGGTGACATCATTCAACACGGCAAGCGGGGTAACCGCCCCCGGTATCACACCCAGATACTGCATCAGTCTTTGCGGGCTGGCAAAACTTGGCTTACCGAGGCCCAGCATTTCACCCAATGCCTTTAAATTCACGGTTCGATGCTCCAATAGCGTGACCAGTAGCATTTTACCTTTGCGATTGCGCAGGAACAGATTTTTAGAATAACCACCCGGCACACCTTCTCTCAAGGCACGTGAGTCCGCAACTGTGCGCATTGGTGCATGGCTGATTGAACTGTGTTTTATTCCTAGATCATCGAGCGCCCGCTGCACTTGAACAGGAGTCGCCGGGGGCTGCCCGTTAATCAATAGCCGTTCAATGGTATTGTTATTGGCCTCATCATTCACGGGAGTTACCTACTTGTCAGACCGGTTATAACGCTGCTCAAGCATGCCGAATACTGCGCGAATACCCATTGCTTCACCACCGACGGGCCGTCCGTTACGGCTTCGGGTATTCCATGCCATCACATCAAAGTGCGCCCAACTTACTTTGTCATCAACAAAGGTCTGCAGGTATAAAGCCGCTGTTATGGCGCCGCCAAAGGGTGAATTTGCGCTGTTCTGCAGGTCCGCTACATGGCTTTTGAGCAACGAGCGGTAGCCTTTATGCAGCGGCAGTTGCCATGTCGGGTCGCATGCCTGTTCCCCAGCTTCGGAGATACTTGCAGCCAACTCTTTATCATTACTGAAGAACGCTGCTATCTCAGTACCTACGGCTACTCTGGCCGCTCCGGTCAGGGTGGCAAAGTCGATGATTAGATCCGGTTTCTCTTCACAGGCCTCCGTCAGTGCATCACACAGTACCAACCGCCCTTCCGCATCGGTGTTGTCGATTTCCACCGTTATGCCACTCCGGGTTTGAATCACATCACCCGGCCGGAAGCTGTTCGCGGAGATAGCATTCTCCGCCGCGGCTACCAGCAACCGCAGGCGCACTGGCAGCTCGAGTGCCATTATCAATTGCGCCAACCCGATCGCATGGGCAGCACCGCCCATGTCTTTTTTCATTGATCGCATGCCGCTGGCAGGCTTGATGTTTAAACCACCACTGTCAAAGGAAATGCCTTTACCAACCAGAGTCAGAGTCGGGTGTGATTTATCCCCCCACAGCAGCTCGATCAGTCGAGGCGGGTGGACACTGGCACGGCCGACAGTATGGATGCAAGGATAATTGTTTGTCAGTAAATCATCGCCGACAATCTCTTGAAACTCACCGCCATGTGTCTGGGCAATCTCAGCAATTACGGCGGCCATATGCCGCGGCATCATGTCTTCAGCCGGAGTGTTGATTAGATCGCGTACCCGGTTTGTGGCGGCCACCATCTCCTGCACACGTGGATGATTCACAGCATTCGGCAGCTTTAGCTGCGCCGGCTTACGACGAGCATTTTTGTACCGGGTAAACTGATAGGCACCAAGCCCCCAACCTATCGCTAAGGCTTCCACATTAGCCTTGACACCTGAGCCTTCGAGCATGTAGAGCCCCTCTGGCAATGCCATTGGCAAATCAGCGATTGCAAAGGGGTCGGTTAGATCAGATACACCGCAAATAAACCGTTCAATGTTACCCCCGGCATCGGGTATCGCCAATAAGTTGCCAGCTTTGGGTTCGAATTGATTCTGCTCAAGCCAACTCAGCTGAGTAGCATCGAGTTTCTTGCACATACGTGGATAGCTGGTGGCTGTGACTAGAAGGATCGCAATAGCGGTGTCGCGGCCACCAAAAACAAAGGATTCGGTCATGAAAAATTTAGTGTAGTGATAAGCCCTATAGTGTAGTCGCGAATTGGTCCGACGTCAGCCCGGTCGGCTACGCATATTTTCCGGAAGCCAGGTCGCGAGCTCGGGCACCGCAATCAAGACAAACACCATTAACACCATAATCAAAAACATCGGGATAGCCGCCTTGGCGATATAACCCATTTCGTGATCTGTCATCCCCTGCAGGACAAATAAATTAAAACCGATTGGCGGAGTAATCTGCGCCATCTCAACGGCTACCACAACAAAAATACCAAACCAGATGACATCGATGCCTGCCTCACGAATCATAGGCTCGACGACTGCCATGGTTAGTACCACAGACGATATACCATCGAGAAAGCAGCCCAGCACAATATAAAACACCAACAGAGCAAGCAGTAGCTCAAAGCGGGAAAGATCCATTGATCCAATATAATCAGCCAACGCGCGTGGCAAGCCGGTAAATCCCATAGACAATGACAGGAAAGCCGCCCCCGCCAGTATCAAAGCAATCATCGCCGAGGTGCGGGTCGCCCCCATCAGACTTTCCGTAAACGTTGACCAGTTTAGTGACCGTTGAGTCGCCGCCAGCAACAACGACCCGAGCACACCGAACGCGGCCGCCTCTGTGGCGGTGGCCCAGCCACCATACATAGACCCAATAACCAGCAAGATCAGCAAAATAACCGGAATTAAAAAGCGGCTATTGCGAACTTTATCCATGAAGCTCATAGGAGGTTCCGGATCGGGATTGAAGTTCCTGGAAAATTTAGACGCCAGCGCGACATACGCCATGAACATCAACGCAAGCACCAGCCCCGGAAGCACACCTGCCAGAAATAACTCACGAATAGACTCATTGATCGTCACACCATAAACGATCAGGGTTAGCGAGGGCGGAATCATCAAGCCAAGTGTGGCAGCACCGGCCAGTGTTCCAATAATCATTTGCTCGGGATACTGGCGACGTCGCAACTCTGGTATCGACATTTTACCGACGGTGGTCAGGGTTGCCGCTGATGATCCTGACACCGCAGCAAACACCGCGCAGCCAACAATATTGGTATGAACCAGACCCCCTGGCAAACGCGCCATCCATGGTGACAAACCACGAAACATGTCGGCGGATAAACGTGTGCGATAGAGAATCTCGCCCATCCAGATAAACAGGGGTAGTGCCGTAAGTGTCCATGATGAAGACGCCGTCCAGATCGTCGTGATCATAGCATCGCCCGGCGGGCGTGATGTAAACAGCGCCATACCGACAAACGCGACACCAAGTAGAGCAAGCCCTACCCAGACACCCGAGCCAAGCAGCAAAAACAATACAAACAGAAATATCCCTATCGGGCCAAGTGCTTCCATCAGGCTTGTCTCGCGGCTAGGTAAATAAACAACAATTTATTAATGCTGACCAATGACTTCAGATTCGATAGCGTGCTTTTTAAGCACAATAAGCCGCACCAGATTATCCCAGATACAGATTGCCAACAGCACGGATCCGATCGCCATGGATAACTGTGGTATCCAGATCGGCCAGGCGTCCTGCCCCTGACTGATATCGTGAAATTTATGCGACCAGCGGGTGGCTTTCACGGCATACCAGGCAAGATAAGTCGCCGTGGCTCCGGCAATCGCCAGACACCAGATTTCCAACCATGGTCGAAAGCGCCCTGCAACATTGAGAAGTATTGACACTCGAATGTGCGCAGCCCTGTTGAGGGTGTAGGCGAAAGCAAAAAACGAGGCGCCGGCCATACAGTAGCCGGCAAAATTCGGCGCACTGCTGACGAGATAGCCAGACGCACCGGTCCAGCGCGCCACCATCTGCAAAACAATCAAACAAAGAATGGCAATAAGGAACAAGGCAGCAACAACCCCTGCAGCAACATAAAGCCCGTCGAGAAACTTGCAAATACGTTTATAGGTGATCAACCGGCTTTCCCCTGACACTCTGCGCCGCATGGGCACCACTGAGGCGGTGCCAAAATAAACATGAGCCACAACACCGTTGTGGCTCAGTTACAATTACTGCTTTACTCATTGACAACGTGCTTCAAAAAAGCAATTGCTTCAGCGACACTATTTAGACGCGTTATAGGCGTCAACGATTGCCTGCCCATCCTGTCCGGCTGACTTCAACCACTCGGCAGACATCACAGCACCAATCTCCTGCAACTCGCTTTGCAATTTTTCACCAGCACGCTGCACCGTCATACCGCCGGCACGCAGGCCGTTAAGAGTAAAACCCGTATACTCTTTAGCACGCCAGGTGCCCGCATATTCTGCAATAGAAGCACAGGCATTGATGACGTTCTTGTTGGCATCACTGGTTTTGCCCCAGACATCTTTATTCACCATCACATAGTTGCGTGGCAACCAGGAATCGACTTCATAGAAATGTGTCAGGCTTTCCCAGACTTTACGGTCATAGCCGGTTGCGCCTGAAGACACCATTGACTCTGCAACACCGGTGGCAAACGCCTGTGATATTTCAGCGGCCTCAATACTTACCGGCAGCATGCCGGTAAGCTCTGCGAGGCGTGCAGTAGCGTTGTTATACGAGCGGAATTTAAGGCCTTTCATATCAGCGACAGAGTTTACTTCCTTTTTAAAGTAAAGACCTTGCGGAGGCCATGGAACGGCATATAGCAATACCAGATTTTGTTGATCAAGCAGTGTCGTCATGGTCGGCTTTGCAGCTTCCCATAAACGCGCAGCGTCATCAAATGATGTCGCAAGAAAGGGTACAGAATCATAACCAAATACTGCATTTTCATTCTGGTGGCCCGACATCAGTCTTTCACCTATAGGCGCCTGACCCGTTTGAATGGCACGCTTGATGTCACCGCCTTTGAACAGTGAACCGGAAGGATGGGTGACTATTTCAATATCACCACCAGTACCGGTGGTGACACAGCTGGCAAACTCAGCGCCGGTCGCTGAGTGGAAGTTGGTGGCAGAATACGCCATCGGCATATCCCATTTTTCTGCGTTAGCGGCGCCAGCGGCGAAAGTCAGTGCTGACACTGCGGCGATCAAAGTGCGCTTGAATATCATATTTTGGCCTCCTTAAGGGACCATGATCATACCATCACGCTCAAATTATTAGCAGTTCTTTGCGACAAACACGCCGCTTAAACGATGCTCTAGCTGACTGTACAGGTGCTACGGGCATAGCGCTTGAGCGTCACTTCATTTACCGATGCACCGAGCCCGGGTGTACTCGGCACCACTACCTTGCCGTCAACCACAGGGAAAGGCTGATCGAGCAGATCCTCTTCCAAATACCAGGTGGCCTGATAAAATTCACAACCCAGAGAGATATTCGGGGTGGCTGCGATCATGTGAGCACCCGCCAGGTGCGCGACACCGGTTTCAAACATATCGCCGCCATAGCAGGGCAACCCGCCTGCTTCAGCCACCGCCGCGATCTGCTGACCACGACGCAAGCCGCCACACTTCATGATCTTCACGGAGATGCCGTTGCATATTTCGTCGCGTACCGCTTCGAAGGCCTGAGGCAGGTCGAAGACGCTTTCGTCAGCCAGTAGTGGCGTGCTGATACTCGCACATAACTGCGCCATCACCATGCGATTAGATGCCGCCACCGGTTGTTCTATGAAGCCCAGACCAAATTCGTCAAGATCCTGCAACCGACGCATGGCTTCAAACGCTTGCATCCCTTGATTATAGTCGGCCCTGATATCGAACTCGGGGTAATCCCGCTTGAGGGTTTCCAATCGATGCAGATCGAAATCATGCCCCTGGGTTCCCGTTTTGACTTTAACGATTCGAACACCGGCATCACGAATACGATCGGCAAGATCAAGGTCGCGTGCAAAATCCGGATCGGCAAGCGACACCGACAGCGGAATTTCAGTCCGGTAACAGCCGCCGAGCAAAGCCCAAACCGGCAGTTCACACAACTTGCCATACGCATCCAGCAAAGCGGTCTCAACCGCTGCTTTCGCCTCTGGGTGTCCAACAATAGTTTTATCAGCCTGTTGCATGATAGCGGGTATCTCGGCAACGCATCGACCAATCAGCAAGGGCGACAAATAACGCTCTATAGCAGACATCGTCGCCTCCGCGGTGCCGGTAAATACCGGCCAGGGCGACGCCTCACCCCACCCGATCACACCGCTGTCCGTGGTGATTTTCAGAATCACGACTTCCACATCACCAACCACCAGGCCAATGCCATGATCGCGCGGCGTCGACACCGGCAGTGCCACATGCCACAGCGTCAGCGTTTTGATTTTGTCATGCATAGGTAACATTTCCGGTGTCAACTGAGCTTGCTCCAGGGCGGGCGTCCGCCGTAGATTTTTATCACACGGCTTCACGGTTGCGGATTTTTATAATGCTCAAATGCGCCTTTATTGCGTGACAGAATATACTCCGCTGACACCACTGCCGGATACATTGGCTGATCATCCGGCAGCAGTTGCAGCGGATCGACAATCGCCGTAGGGCTTGGATCATAAAACATCGCAATCGAGTAGCGATCATCACTCGAGAGATTCCTTACCCGGTGTCTGGTTGACGGCAATCGGCGATTAGACCAGCGTTCCAGCAGGTCGCCAATATTGACCACCAGAGTATTCGGACGCGGCGTTGCAGCTACCCATTCACCATTCGGGAACAGCACTTCCAAACCTGCGGTTTCCTGTAACAGCAGCGTGATGCACCCAAAATCACTATGCGGTGCAACACCGAATTGCTGTGGATGGTTTGCCGTCGTGGGGTAGCACAACAACTGACCGCGCAGCATCGTGCGCTGATAATGCGGGGCAAAAAAATCAGCCGGCGCACCGAGCGACACGGCAATCACCTGCAACAGCAATTCACCGGTCCTTTGCACCATTTGCGAGTACGCGTTAACCGAGCGTTGGAAATCCGGCAATTGCTCCGGCCACTGGTTCGGACCACACAGTGGCACCCCGGCCACTACATCGGGATCATCTGCCGCCGCCTCACGCCCCCAGAAAAAAACCTCTTTCTGGTCGTGGCGTTTGGCACCAGCCATCAGTGCTTCACCGGTCCCCAGATAGCCGCGATTATTGGTATCGATCGCTATTTTCTTTTTTGTTGCCAGATCCTGCTGGAAAAAAAGCCTCTGCGCACGACGCACGGACTCAACTATGGTATTTTCCTTCTCGCTAAACCGGACATACAAAAAACCGCATTTCCGGGTCGCCCGGGTAAATTCTGCAGCGGCGCTGGTTAGATCAAGCCCCTCCGGCTTTGATAGATCCAGCACGGAAATATCCTGTTTTTCAGTCATTCTTTCTGCCCGTCTCGCTTTTGAGGCACGCTTATCGCACTACCCGCTTTCCGCCTGCCGTTTTATCCACAATCTAACTACAAAATATCCGCCATGACGAACATTATCACCCAACTGCTGCAGGAAAAATCATACATTTTGGCTGACGGCGCAACCGGCACCAACTTGTTCAGCATGGGCTTGCAAACCGGAGACTCCCCCGAATTCTGGAACGCCGATCATCCCGAACGTGTCACCGCACACTACAAAAGCTTCATCAACGCCGGCTCTGACCTGGTCCTGACCAATACCTTTGGCGGCAATCGCTTTCGCCTGCAACTGCATGGCGGCGAGAACCGCGTTGATGAGTTGAACGAAAAAGCGGCCGGGTTACTGCGTAGCGCAGCCGATCAAGCTGATCGAAAAGTGCTGGTAGCCGGGGACATTGGCCCGACAGGTGAGATCTTTCAGCCTGCCGGCACGCTTGATATCGAGACCGCCACCGACGCTTTTGCTCAACAGGCACAAGCGCTGGCGAACGGCGGGGCCGATCTGATCTGGATCGAAACGCTGTCTTCGATCGAAGAAGCCAGAGCCGCTTTCGCCGGAGCCAGAACCACAGATCTACCAGTGGTATTTACCATGAGCATCGACACCAACGGCCGCACCATGATGGGTGTGACAGCCGAAGATATCGTCAATCTAGCCGCTGAGATGCTGCCGGACTTGACGGGTTGTGGCAGTAATTGCGGTGTCGGGGCAGCAGAAGTTGTCGCCGCGATGGTGAACATGAAGCAGTCGTGCAGTAAATTTGATCAGGAACCCGTCTTTGTGGCCAAGGCCAATTGCGGTATTCCTGAATGGGTCGACGGAGAAATTGTTTACAACGGCACACCGGATTTGATGGCACGTTACGCTCAGCTTGCCTACGATTCCGGTGCCCGTATTATCGGCGGTTGCTGCGGCACCACGCCCGCCCATATCACCGCGATGCGCGATGCCCTCGACAACCATCAACCCGGCCCGGTCCCGCAAGTTCAACAGATTATCGCCGATCTCGGCGAGGTATCTGTTGGCGCTCAGTCACAGTTACTGGGCGACATGACAGTGGCCGGTGGCTCGGTGTCCGGAACGTCACCACGGCGTAGCAGACGCACCAAGCGCACCGCCCGCCCGGAGTAACTACTTATCCGGCCGCAGCTCTACCTTTCAACGGATCTGCGGCTCGGCTACCACCACTGCCACCCGCGCCGGCGAGTTTTCACGCTTACCCAGATAGACGTGGCGATAACACACATATAGATAGATCCCCATCAGTGGCATCCCCGGTACAGCCAGCACCAACGCCAGCTCACTAAACATAAATATCCCAAAAAAAATAAAAAACGGTATATAGCTCGCCGCAGCAACAACCAGGAAATTTCGCTGCTCGCCACGCTTAGCCAGCTTTACAGAATCAACAAGGCCCAATTGCTGAAACACGGTAATCGGCAATAAAAACCACATCGTTGTGATCATCACGCCGATGTAGACCACAAATAGTCCGATCGTTCCGGGATACAACCATTGCAACATGTCGATGGCCGGTGGCGCACTGGATCCGGCTACTGCATCATCGACGACCATCATCGAGGCCAGTCGAGCTGCCACCAGCCACATAACCACGTACAAGCTACCGCAGGCAACCACTGTGACTACACTGTTTTTCAGTGCGTCATAACATCGGTTCAGGGATACCGGCTGAGACTCATCGACGGTTCGGGCCAGCTCTATAAATATCACTAGAAAAACCTGACACATCACCAGTCCGGCAAGAAAACTAAGGTAGCCAGTCATACGCAATTTCAAGCAGAAATAAAAATAGCTAAGAGAAAGCGCTAAAAATAGAATCGGCCGTCGGCGCAATATAGCAACCGCTTCACGCATCCATATCGGCACATCAGACAACTCCACCGATATTGGATCGAAGTGATTACTCATTTGCGCCAACTCCGCGTTGTGCGGCTATTTTTTGCCTCGCCACCCACAGCACATGCTTCATAACAGCCTCATCTGATCGCAATTGCTGTAGCGTGCATAGACGCTTACCCAAAGTCATTTCATCATGCAACTTATGAATACCCCGGTGACATTGTCCGCAGATAAGTACTGTCGCCTGCAACTGCTGAGGCGAGTAACGCTTCCTGAAGTGATTGCGACGATGCAGCTTTCTGGGAATCAAATGGTGTCGAGTCAGAGCTGTACGGCGCTGGCATAGTTCGCAGACCCCATGATCAGAAACTTTGCCCACGTTACTTTGCAGCCCAATGTTGATTTGTCTGTACACGGGAAAGACTTGTCGTTGCATCGTTACCGCCGTTGTTACATTCAACGTGCGCTTTATTTCGGCCACGCAAAGCAGCGTCCCGTGGCTTTCCAGTGCGACTGGCGATAGCCCACTTCATCGGTGCGGTATTCTGAAAATTGCTCCATGCCCTCATGAAATACCTGGTATTGACGATCAAAGCGCTGCTGCTCTGTGTGATATTCATCGACATGCATCCCAACGAATAAATCTGGCAGTGACGGCAGGCGAGTGGTTTGCAAATACTCCAGGTAATCAAGCTGATGACAATGCTCGTGAAAACCCAGCGTAGTATCTCCGTTGGCAATGTCACTTTCGGTCGTGCCACGACCGTAACATGATAACTCGGTGGCGTGGACACCGGCTGCATACAGCACCTGAATTTTATAGCTGCCCATCCACTCAAACGGCCCGTTAAACGCCGTAATCTGCCCAATCGAATCGTAGGCGCACTCTGGAAAGCGATACTTGGGCGACTCGAACCGTGTCTGCCCGGCCACCCAGGGATCGGTAGCAACACCGTCGGGCATAATTTCAACAAACAACGCGATTTCTACACAGGTGGCTTTTTCCGCCTTAAGCATAAAACGCCGGGGCATTGTCACCGGCGGAGGGTTCGACCGAAAACTAACCGGCGCTTGACGGCTGATTTCTTTTTCAAACTTCTGCTGCTCATGCAACATTCGAAGTTGCGCGACAGTTAAGATCTTGTTGTCTGCCACTACGCCGATACCTGACCGATAGAAAACGTTTGAAAGGCTCTGAGAACTGCCAACCCATCGCGTTGATGCACACTGGCGGCCACCTCTTTGCCATACTACTAAGTGTAGACGCTGAAGACAGCCTCAATCGATGTATTTCAACCAGTGGAAACGAGCCTTTTTCCGAATCGGGACAACAATACCGTCACTCGTGCTTTTTCCCACTGATCGGATACTTAACGCAATCACCGAAGTATTCCCCCGACGCACGGAACAGCGACATGCAGTACTCTGACCCACCCTCTCTACCTGATGCGGCTTATGTATTGTTTGATTTTCGACAGCGACGGTACACTGGTTGACAGTGAACTGATTAACAACGAGGCACTCAGCCTTGAATTGCAACACACCGGCATTGCCGAGACTCCACACGACCTGGTTAGTCGCTATCGAGGCTGGAAGTTCAGTGCAGTGGTCGATGACCTCCAATCAGTGCACCATTGTAAGTTACCGGCGAAATTTACCGAGAACTTCCGTGCGCGCGCGGAAATCCACTTCAGACAAGAACTGAAAGCGATTCCACACGTGATTGATTCGTTGCGCACACTCGATCATCCGATGTGCGTCGCTTCCAACGCGCCACGCGAGAAACTGTCGGTGGCGCTGGGTATAACAAACCTGGCACAGTTTTTCGGCGATGCTGTTTTCAGTGCCTACGAGGTAGGATCCTGGAAACCCGATCCGGATTTGTTTCAGCACGCCGCTGCGACAATGGGATTTGCCCCGGCCCATTGCATCGTTATTGAAGACAGCCACGTCGGTGTGCTGGCCGCCGCCGCCGCCGGTATGAAAGCGGTGCTGTATGATCCCGCCGAGGTCGTCAGCCGCAGTGAAGGGGCTTTGGTCATTCGTTCGATGCAGGATCTACCGGGCGCAATTCAGCAGCTTTCGCAAACGTCAGGCTCGCCACCGCGCTAACTACGACAGACCTGCCCGTTTTCAGACAGAAGCTTGCGCCATTTTTCACCTCGGGTGCGATCGTCACAACCGCTCGACAGTTTGTCTTCAAGGCCACGTATGCGGGTCACCAATTGGTGGTCGGTGGGTGCACTGACAAGTTCCGCGCGATACAAGTCGAGCAAATCAACCGCAGCCGCAATCACTGGCTCCGGATCACCGTCGCGCAAAGACTGATGCTCAGCGTCGGCCAGTTTGTCGACCGCTGAGCTAACCTGCGCTGAACGCCCCTCAGAAGTTACCGGTTTGTCGGCGGCAATCGCCTCCGGCGTGTCGATGGTCCCTTGTAAATGCCGGATCAAAGTGTCAATCTCCTGACGCTCGGCGTCAATCAGGCACTCGGCAAGATGGTCTGAATGCCGACACCGCCGCACCAGCTGGTTGCGCATACGCCTGATATCACGCGGGGACGCCACGCTCTGCAACACCGCGCGCTCCGACATCAAGCCGAGTTCGCGATCCAGTCCCCTTAGCTCGGGATTAGAGCAAATAGCCTGCTCTACAGGGGTATGGGCGTAGCGGCAGTCAAAGGACGCCCCCCAACCTGCAGAACACCAAAAAACCACACACAACAGCAGCCCTCTACTCACATTGTTCATCTCTGGCCCCTTTTACCCAGGCCCCACATTGTGCTTCGATACTGCCGCACAGCAGGGAACGCCCGGGATTTTCTTTTTCTTTGCACGGCAGGGTTTCGGCTCGGAATCGGGCAACTTTAGTGTGTCAAACCTAAATGCTGTGTCAATTGCCTCATAGTTCGCCATTTATCAGTCGTTTGCCTTGAAATGGCACTGCGCTTCGCCTATATTCCGCTGCTCACGCAAACCTGCGGCTCACGCATAAAGTTGTCATGGCAACTTACTAACAGCCTACCCCGGTCATTGTGCTGGTTCCGCGTCGCTTTTAATTGAGCATCAACTTCGGCTGGTGTGCTTTGCCTGGATTCTTTGTGCCTACAAATTCTTCAGACAGCCCTACCAGTAGCTATTGCGCGTTTAATTTTGCGGTCAGAATCCCTACGTTATGATTCTGCCACACAGCTCTCCTTGGAGCACCCGACCTCGTCGTCGGCAAGCGCACCGGTTATGCCGGTGCTTTTATATTTGAGAAACAGAAATGACTGACTTAACTCGTTACCGAAACATAGGGATTTTCGCGCACGTAGATGCTGGCAAGACCACCACCACCGAACGCATACTGAAGCTGACTGGAAAGATCCATAAGATCGGTGAAGTGCATGATGGTGCGGCGACTACTGATTTCATGGATCAGGAACAAGAGCGTGGCATTACTATCCAGTCTGCAGCAACAACCTGCTTCTGGGATGACCATCGCCTGAACATCATTGATACTCCGGGACACGTCGATTTCACTATCGAAGTGTACCGCTCATTGAAGGTTCTCGACGGTGGCGTCGGCGTATTTTGCGGTTCCGGTGGTGTTGAACCTCAGTCAGAGACAAACTGGCGCTATGCAAACGAATCAGGCGTCGCTCGCGTAATCTACGTCAACAAGCTCGATCGCATGGGTGCAGATTTCTACCGTGTGGTCAAGCAGGTCGAAGACGTGCTGGGCGCGCGCCCTCTGGTGATGACCCTGCCAATCGGTATCGAAGACGATTTTTGCGGCATCGTTGATCTGCTGACCCGCAAAGCTTGGGTATGGGACAACACTGGCGATCCCACCAGCTATGAAATCAAAGATGTTCCTGAAGACATGGTTGACCTGGTCGAAGAATATCGCGAGAAACTGGTCGAAACAGCGGTTGAGCAAGACGACGATGCAATGGAAAAATACCTTGACGGCGACGAGCCCGATATGGACACATTGAAGCGCTGCATCCGCAAGGGCACCATCAACCTCGATTTCTTCCCGACGCTGTGCGGTAGCGCGTTCAAGAACAAAGGCGTGCAAAACGTACTGAACGCCGTTGTCGACTACCTGCCAAACCCGACTGAAGTCAAGCCTCAGCCGGAAGTTGATATGGAAGGTACTGAAACCGGTGAATTTGCACACGTCGATCCGGCCAAACCGCTTCGTGCACTGGCATTCAAAATCATGGATGACCGTTACGGCGCGCTGACCTTTACCCGTATTTATACCGGTACCCTATCGAAGGGCACAAACGTACTCAACACCTACACGGGCAAGACCGAGCGCATTGGTCGCATTGTCGAAATGCACGCTGATTCCCGCGAAGAACTCGACTCGGCACAAGCCGGTGACATTGTTGCCATCGTAGGCATGAAAAACGTGCAGACCGGCCACACCCTGTGCGATCCGAAATTCCCGGCCACGCTGGAACCTATGGTATTCCCAGATCCGGTCATCTCGATCGCGGTATCACCAAAGGACAAGGCCGCATCAGAAAAAATGGGCCTGGCACTGAGCAAGATGGTACAGGAAGACCCGTCATTCCACGTTGAAACTGACGAGGAAAGCGGCGAAACCATTATCAAAGGAATGGGTGAATTGCACCTTGATATTAAAGTGGACATTCTTCGCCGTACACACGCTGTAGACGTTGAAGTCGGTAAGCCACAGGTGGCGTATCGTGAAACTATCACCAAGGCAATCGAAGACAGCTACGTACACAAGAAGCAGACCGGTGGCTCTGGACAGTTCGCCAAGATCGACTACTCAATTGCTCCGGCTGAAGTCGGCTCCGGCTTTACTTTTGAATCCAAGGTAACCGGCGGTAACGTACCTCGCGAATTCTGGCCTGCCGTCGAGAAGGGCTTCAAGCAGAGTATTGATACCGGTGTTCTGGCAGGCTATCCGTGCCTCGACTTCCAGGTCACTTTGCTGGACGGTGCTTTCCACGCGGTCGATTCATCCGCCGTTGCCTACGAAATCGCAGCGCGCGCAGCCTACCGTCAATCCATGCCTAAAGCCGGTCCGCAGTTGCTGGAGCCGATCATGAAAGTAGATGTGTTCACTCCGGAAGATCACGTCGGTGACGTGATCGGCGATCTCAATCGTCGACGTGGCATGATCCAGGGGCAGGAAGCCGGTGTTACCGGCGTACGTGTCAAGGCGGACGCGCCATTGAGTGAGATGTTTGGCTACATCGGCGACCTGCGCACCATGACCTCTGGTCGTGGCCAGTTCTCGATGGAGTTCTCACACTACGCACCGTGCCCGGCAAATGTTGCGGAAGTTGTCATCGCACAGGCCGCGGAACTTAAGAAGGCTTCTTAAAGTCCACTTGTTATGCAGGGCAATATTGTCCTGCATACGCCCTACCCTCCGGCACAATGCGCAATGCCTGGCATTGGCCTAACCATCCAGGACAATCTCTGATGAAACTACTTGTAGCCGTAACTTTTGCATTTCTAAGCACTACCGCCTACGCCGCAGGTGATGCCGAAGCCGGTAAAGCCAAAAGTGCAGTCTGCGCAGCCTGTCACGGCGCAAATGGTGTCAGTCAAATACCGAATTACCCCAACCTGGCAGGTCAGAAAGCGGCCTACCTCGAAGCTCAGCTAAAAGCATTTAAATCAGGTGAGCGCAAAGGCGCAAGCTCCGCTGTTATGACTCCCATGGCCACCAACCTGTCGGAGCAGGATATGCAGGACCTGGCGGAGTTCTACAGCGCCATGGAAGCCGCCAAGTAAGTAAAAACGTCCCGAACTACAATACCCGGCAGCATGTCGGGTGTTCTACTTACTCCGCCCTCTTTTACACCGCCATCCGCTTAACTGCCACGCCTCTCAGGGCGATACCTCTGACAACTGCCGATCGGCAATAGACTTATTTTGCAGTTTGGCTGCAGCATACACCGCTTCAGTTCGGTTTTTCACACCAAGCAGACGGAACGATGCCGACACATGGGCCTTCACGGTATTTTCCGATATCCCCAATTTCCTGGCAATTGCTTTGTTTGGCTTGCCCTGCACCACCTGGTCGAGCACCTCACGCTGCCTCGGCGATAACACACTCAACCCCGAGGCCGCTGTGTTTCTGCTGCTTCGATCCGCTGCAGTAGCCAGCACCGTTGCCGGCAGATAAGTTGCCCCTGAAAGCACAGAATGCAGGGCTGACGACAGCTCAGCATAGGTGGTGGTTTTTGGGATGAATCCCGCCGCACCCGCATCGATCACCTGCCGGATAACGACCGGATCTTCGAGGGCAGAGACCACGGTTATCAGGGCATTGACGCACGCTTTACGGAGACCTTTTAAGGCCTCTGTACCGCTGATACCCGGAAGAAAATAGTCGAGCAACACCAGGTCGATGGTGGCAAGCCCCGGAGTCTGCAGCGCCTCTTCAAAGGACGCACAGAGAATCACCTCAGGTACAGGTTCAAAGTCGCACAGCAGAGTTTTCAATCCTTCCGCAAAAAGATTGTGATCGTCTACCAGCAAAATCTTCACATAGC